>CABMEU010000001.1 GCA_902385225.1 uncultured archaeon
GAATCCATATTTACCGCTTGTGTAAATAATGCCTAATGTAGATAGTTTAAAAACCTTAAACAGTAAGTTCGGTTTAGATAGAACAAAAAAGGAAGGGGATTATTATCGCTGAGAAGAAAAGAAAAATGGTTAGCATTAATTTTACTGGTAAAGAGCTCTTAGGAGGCTCTGTTTTTGATACTAATATTTTGGAGATAGCGAAGAGTTCGGGCGTATTTGACGAGCGAAGAACATACAAGCCTCTTGATATTATAGTTGGAGAGAAAGAACTCCTTGAGAGAGTTGAGAATGAGCTCGCAACCATGACTGAGGGGGAGAAGAGGATAGTCAAGATGCTCGCAAAAGAGGCTTTTGGAGAAAGAGAAGCCGAGCTTGTCAGAGTTGTTCCTCTGCAGAATTTTTTGGAGCAGAAAATTAATCCGTTTCCGGGGCTTGTTGTCAGAATCTCAAACGCGGTTGGTAAAGTTCAGAGCGTTAGCAGCGGAAGAGTAAGAGTTGATTTTAATCACCCTCTTGCCGGAAGAGAAATTGAGTACCATGTTGAGCTTGTGAAGGAGATAAAGGACAAGAAGGAAATCGCTGAGAAGATTTTTGAGAAATATTACTCAAGGGTTCCAGGAACAAAGAAAGAACTTGACGGAGACAAAATGGTTGTAACAGTTTCTGGAGACTTTTTGAAGAATCTTGAAAAAGTAAATGATGCCATTAAGGGAATTGCGAAGGATTTTGGGATTGAGCTTGAGTTTAGGGAAGAAAAATCGGGAAAGATTGATTCCGCAAAGCCCGCTAATGAGATTGAAGGGGAGCACGCGCACTCTCACGAAGAGCACGAACATATCCACGGACCAAACTGCAATCATGACCACGAAGGACACGACCACTCTCACAAGTTTGTTCAGGATATGAGCCCTGGCACTTTGAAAGGAAAGCCGCTTGAACAGAGACAGAAGAGTTTGAACCAAATCGCGAAGGATATTGTCGGGGAAAAGAAGAACACTACGAAGTTTGACACATTCAAGGACTCTGCTTCGACAATCCAGCGCCCTAAGAAGAAACAATAAATTTTTAGGCAAACATAGATTTAATCAAGCTTCTTTGCCGTTTTATCTTTATGGCAAACATTTTCATTATTCACGGAGCCTACGGGCATCCTGAGGAGAATTGGATTCCTTGGCTGAAGGAAGAGCTTGAGAAAGAAGGGCACAAGGTTTTCGCTCCAAGATTTCCGACCCCAAAAAACCAGACTTTAACTGAGTGGAACGGTGTTTTTCGAAAATACGAAGATTATTTCACTCCTGACTCAATTGTGATAGGGCACAGTCTTGGAGTGGCATTCCTCTTGAGGTTTCTTGGAAGGGGGACCACAAGAATTAAGGCGGCGTTTTTTGTCTCGGGTTTTACCGGCTCATTAAACAATTCAGATTTTGACACAATCAACGCATCATTTATTCACAAAAAGTTTTGGTTTGCAAAAGTAAAGGAGAGCTGCAAAAAGATTTTTATTTTTCACTCAGATAATGACCCCTATGTCCCGTTGAGCGATGCAAAAATACTTGAAAAGAATCTCGGCGGAAAATTAGTTATAATAAAAGGCGGCGGGCACTTTAACGAGCAGGCAGGGTACACTAAATTTGAGGAACTGCTTGAGGAAATAAATGAAGTTCTCCAAAAATGCTAGCGCTTAAAGAAGAGACAAAACAAACTATTTTATTGTGCGGGAGCGCATATTTTATTGTGGTTTAATTGCGGCGCAGAACAGCTCTTTTGAAAAATAACTCAAATGGACCGCCTCCGCTCCTGCTTGCTTTTGCTGATAAACCCCAATTAGAAAAGATAAAACAAATCGACAGGGTAAGAAGAGTGCAGAATGGCGCAAGTTACAGGGCGGCTGGAGAGGGTGCTTATTCAATAACAAAAAACGGCGGGAAGGTTTTGATTAATTCACATGTAGAGAAAGATTCCGGAGGAGGGTTTAGCGTGCTTCTCTCAACTGAAAAGCAAACCACTCCAATAGCGAGATTTATTATTACAAAATCAACTTCTCCCCCCGGATGGAACATGCTTTGGAGAAGAGTTCAGCCGGACTACAGAGGATATAATTTAGGAAAACTTGGCTTTCGCCTCGCGGAGCAGGAAGTCCGCAGGCAGGGCGGAAGAAGGATGATTTTTTATACCGGGAGAGTTGATGCGCTGAGAACCGCCCTGTCAATGGGATACGCTCCTGCAACAGAGCAGGGCGAGAAAACAATAATGAATCTTGCGGGAATCTCAAAAAAAGATGCCCTGCCAAATGGGTCAGTTGTTGCAAAAAAACTCCAGGAAGCAAGTACAGAAACTTTTCAGGGGATTTTTTTGGTTCGGGAGCTTGAAAAATAATTTCATGCAAACTCAAACAAACTCTTTTGCTGCACTTTATCGGATTTGAATACAGAGTTTATTTCTTTCTCAATCATGCCGAGTCTCTGGATTAAGTAAGGCGATAAATTTTCCTGTCTTGCCATGTTCTGCGCGATTTTCAGATATTTTCGTACGCTTCCCTCGTGAATTGTAAGAATAATTGAGTTCTTCCCGCATTTGTAGCATTTTCCGCACAGTGGAATTCTGCGGTACTTCTCGTTGCATGTTGTGCATCTAAATGTCTGGCGCGAGAATGCGCGCGCGTTTCCGATAATATCGGGCAAAAAGTGCGAACCCATTACTCTCTCAAGCGCGTCCTTCGCATTAACTGCAAGAATTTTTTTCTGCAGAGTGTTTTGTGATTGTATTTTCTCATCCATTGATTTGAGCTGAACATATCTTGACATCTTTGGGCCCTCATCGAATATTTCCGTGTCGTGGGTGAATCCGATTTGTGAATATTGTTTGTCTTTTCCGAGTCTGTCTTTAACGCTTTCTGCAGGAACATTCGGTTCGCATACGTTTGCGGATTTTTCATATAATTCAAGCGGAAGGTTCCACACTGTTTCCATTTTGTGCACCTCATCATCAACTTCTGTCGGGTTGATTATGATTGTGAAAACAAGCGGGGCATCCATTCTTCCCCCGCTCTTATGTGACAAGTATTTGTTCGAGAAATTCAGAAGCGCATCCATTAGGAGCATGAGCGAGTCCTGGTCCCCGTCAATGTTTCTTCTTTTTGCGCATACAAAGTAAGGATGGCCAAATCCAAGGCGCGATTTTGTATAGCCGAGCACTCTTCCGTTTACCGCGGCGGATGTGTGCGGAGCAAGCCCGAGTACCATGTGCCCAATCAAATCCTCTTTTTTTGTCACGTTGTAAAATTTTTGTTGTTTGTAGAATTTCACAAGGAGTTCATCAATGAATTGGCTTACTCTTACAAGCCAGTCTCCGCATGTATCATTTACGATTACATCCTGCGGATAAATCTCAATTAACTGCTCATCGCTCGTAATTTCTTTCCCATGCAAATCCTTTGAGTATCCGAGTGATTTTACTTTTTCAACGCTTAGATTTATTTCCTTTGGTTTGAAGTGGGTTATTCCGGCGTTGAGGAGTTCAAAGCGTGTGGTTCCGTCACGGAAAATATGGATATCATGTTTTGCGCGCAAAATTCCTTTCTCAATCGGCTCAACTTCTTTTGAATCAGAAATCATTCCCTTTACTCCTTTCACCACATCAGGAAGAGAGTTCTCTCCGAGGTTCATTTTCGCCTTCTGCACCACATCAACAAGGCTGAATTCGTGTTCTCCGGCTCTCACTGTTTTTCCCCCGCACATTCCGCATTTTTCCCCAGTGACGGATTTTCCGCATGCTTTGCAGTAATTTAATCTCACTCCGATTATTTTGCAGTCATAGCATCTGTGGTGCAGGGAAATCTTTTTGCATTGAGGGCAGATGTATTCAGAGATTTCAACAGTTACTTTTCCGCTTTCATTATAATTTTGGTCAACCGCTTTGACGATGCTTCTTGTGCTTCCCCCTTTGAGTCCGATTGGGAATAATACGTGCGGATTTCCTTTCATTTGTCTTGGTTTTGCCTGCTCGGGTCTTCCCATTCTTCCGCCGATGAAAGAGCCTGCCTTGTCTTTTATCACAAGCCCCGAGAGTTCTGACAAGTTTTCAAGAACGTGCTCTTTTACGGAGGTTTTATCCGAGCGGAGAGCAAATGTTTCAATAATGCTTAAAGCGAATTCATCCACGACAATAGATTTTCCAAAAATATTGTGGGGCAGTCCGATTTTTTCCATTAATTTCTTTTCTTCTGATTTATACTCAATTGTAATCTTTGTTTTTCCTTCGGTTTCCTCTATCTTCCCGCTCTTAAGATACTCGCGGAGCATTGTAAGTTCTTTTGCGTTAATTGCCCGATAGAAGTGAATGAATTTCGGGTGAAGCGGCACGCCAAGTTCTCTTGAGATTGCAATCGCATCCTTTTCTGAAACTTTTTGGAGTTCTGGTATGCGCACTTTAAGCAAATCAATAAATCCCATTTCCCCAAGTTTTTTCTTTTTCGCCTCATCAGTACACGCTTTTTGCAAGTCAAGCTGCCACCATTCTTCGCAGTACCCTGCGGGCACAAGCGGGTGGGCGCTTTTTCTAAAATCACCGTAAGTCGCAAGCAAATCTCCTAAGTAAATTATTTTTTCAAGAAGAGGTTTTACCGCCTCGGCTTCTTTTGTGCTGTTTATTCTCATTACCGTGCCGTCCTTAAGCAGCACTACGGGACCGTCAATTGTGGTGCAGGGAAAGAATTGTGTTGCTTTTCCGGGTCTCTCAATTCTTCCGTGTGTTCCTACCGCAATGAATTCATCAAGCATTATCATTGTCCCGGGATTAATCGCTTTTGCCATAATTCCTGTGTTTCTTCCTCGCCCGTATCGTAATCTAAATCCGCCCCATGCGCTTGGGTAGGCAAGTATTGGTCTTCCCGCCGCAAGTCTGTCAAGGAATGCTTTGTTTGGTTTTACTTCAATTTTTGTCTGAGTCTTTTCCACTTTTACAATTTTTTCAAGGAAGTCCCAATTGAGTCCGAGTTCTTTTGCGGTTCTCATTACCCACAGCGCTTTGAGTGCTAAGCCTTCCGAAACAACTAGCCCCATTCCTCCGCGGATTCTGTTTGTCGGAATTCTCGCAAGGTCGCGGTGCGCGCTTACCTCAACTTCTTCAGTTGGAACCCCGTTAATGCAAACAGGGCAGCCGTTAATTATTATTCTAATTTCCTCATCGCTCATTATGTACTGCCTTGAGATTACTTCTGTTTGGTAAATCCCGATTTCCTCGACATATCTTTCTACTTCGTCCTGTGTCGGCTTGTATCTGTCAAGTTTTAGGAAGGTTCTCGCATAATCCGCAAGAATTAACGGAACAACTGTTGAGGAGCCTCCCGCGGCTCTGATTGGTCCCGCAAAGTAAATATCAACATACTTTGACCCGTCAGGATTAGTATTTATTTCAACTTTTGGCACCCCGTCAAGCGGCGCAACAACCACTCCTTCGGTTTCAATTAAGAGGCAGGCTTTGATTCCGATTTCTACTCTTTCCTGCTCGGGCATCTTCCACCATTTTTCCTCAAGTATTTCCTGGAATAATTTAAAGTATGCCTTTCTTCTATCCTTCGCCTCGGCGTAAAGGTCACGGAAAATCTTCGCAAGCCCGGGGAGCCCAATGATGGTTTCCGCTCTGTCCGCAAGGTCAACCGCGGGAGTTACTTCAACCGTGTCAGAAAGGTCAACCCCCATTTTTTTCGCGTTCTCCGCCGCCTCAAAAACTCTTTTTGTTTCATTCTGCATTAATTTAAAATAATTTTTCACATTTTCCTCAGCAGCGAAAGGAGTTTCCTGCATTATTACTTCAAGCGGGGAGCCTTTTTTTGTCATGAGCTCAAGCTTCTTTTTTTCCTGCGACGTAAAGGGTGTTTCAAATTTTTTTTCTTCCATAAAAATCACTATTTTTATTCACCTCAAAGTTCTACTGAACTTCTCGGTTCCATAAAGTTCACACAACATAAAAATTTACTCAAGCACTCTCTCTGTTGTTTCTTTTGAGAAGTGCGTCTCCGTTAACTGCCGATTCTTCAAATTAATTGTGGTAAAAATACAGGGGGTTGGCACGTGTCCCATTTTTTTCTGAAAATCGGTTTGCGCTTCCCAAGTGCCTGAGTTAATTACGCTTGTTCCGCGGTAGGTTGCGTATCCCTTATGGTGCATATCCCCAAACCACACAAGGTCCGGCTCTTCCTTTATTACCATATAATCTCTTCCTTCAGGAACATAAGGATTTTTTCCGCCGTACTTTGGCATGAGGTCTCTTTTCTTTAGTAGTTCAACCATTCCTTCCTGAGGGCGTGTCATATCAAGAAAACTCACGCTGCTAATGAGGTCATGAACGCTTGGTCCATGATATATTAAATTCTTCAAGCCCTCAGTTTCAACCCACGAGGGGGATGATATGAAGTGAAAGTTTCGCAGTTTTGACAAGCGGGGAACAAACTCTTTGTCTATCGCCGGCTGGGGCTCCGCTCTTCTTACCGCATCGTGCTGCCCCGGGCACATAAAAACGTGAATGTATTCAGGGATTTGCATCAGGAGGTCTTCAAGTTTTGTGTACTGCTCATAAACGTCTTTTATTGTCAGGTCCTCAAGCTGCCCAGGGTAGACTCCTATTCCTGCGACATTGTCGCCGGTGATGAACAAGTATTGTATTTTTCCCACGCGTTCCTGCTGTTTTTCGCTTAATCCTTTTCCGTTAATATAATCAAGGAATTTATTGAACTGCTCTTCGTAGAATAATTTGCTTCCAACGTGTAAATCAGTTACCTGCCCCGAGAGCACTTCTTCATTAATTAGTTTGAACGGTCGCATCGGAAGGTCCGGCCAGTAAACTTCTTTTATTATTATGAAATCTTTTCCCCATTTTATTCCTTTGATTCCAACAACATTGTCCTCAAGTATTCTCTCCGCTTTTTCTATTATCGCTTTTTCTTTTTCCATCGCGAGTGCAATGCATTTTGCATCAAGGTCCTCTATCTCAAATGCGGTGTGCCCTTTTTTTGTTATCCACTTTTTATTCACCATTCCGATTACATCAATCTGCTCTTTGTCTCTTGTTCCTTCAAGGTTTTTTATTGGGACGGGATTTAGGTTGTGGCGCGCGCGGAGCATATTTGACAATAATTCATACTTGCTTCGAAAGAGCCGCAAAAAATCATCAAGCTTTCCCTCGGAATTGCTCTTTCCTGTTACATCATATTCTTCCATTACTCTAAAACTCGGGGCGCGGTCCTTTGCCTGCGCCGTGAATGAGGCTCTTCTTATCTCAATATCTTCAACAACAGAGGCGAGTTTTGTTCGGGCGAGTTTTTTTTCAAGAGAAGCCGGGTCAATCATGAACACTCCTTCGCTAGCGAGTGCCCCAAGAACTTCTTTCCAGTTTTCCTGTTGCAATAGTAGCGCTACCGCGTCTTTTGTAAGCATTAGTCCGGTGGTTTCAGCGAATGAAAGTATTTCCTGCTGTCTTACCGCGGTTAAATCTTCTATGCCCATTTTTTTATCGCCAAAAATTTTTAATCGGCAAATCAGAATCAGATTTCTTCGCAAAAATTATTTAAGGCAGCTAAACTGAATTCTTTTTTTTAAAAAGAATTACTTCATCTTTTCTTTCGCTTCTTCTATTAACGAGATTAGGTGCCAGATGTCTGTTCTTGTGTGATCAGGCATATTGACATCGTTTGAGATATCGTCGAGGAGGTATATTGCCTCGCTCATTGAAGTAGCGTTATTCTGCCTTACTTTTCCTGTTGCTTCCTCTACTTTAGCCCGAATGTTTCTTGGAACGGCGCGGTCGGAGAGGATTTCTCCCATTATCTCCTGTATTTCGTCGTTAACCACCATTAACACCCCTAGCCAACTTTTTTGCGAACAAATCAATTATGATTCGCGTAACCAATAAGAAAACTATCCCCAAGAAGGCTTTTTAAAAGAAACTCCGGCGGTAAAATAAGAATTAATTTTCGGCTGGCGAAACGCTTACTTTCTTTTCCCTAATCATTAATCTTTCTTTCAAATTGTTGAGTCCGTTTCCTTCGAGTATTATTTCGTAGCTATCGAATACTTTTTGCACTTCCTCTACTTTGTCCGCGGGAGAAATATCGGTTTTTGTCACAACTATCATGAATTTGTGTTTTGAGAATAATTTTTTCAGCTCGTCAAATAATCCTTTTTGTTTTATCATATCATCAAGTGGGTCAACCGCGAAGAGGATTGTTCCTTCTAAGTATTGGAATGCGGTTACCGCTTTTAGTTCAATTTTATTTCTCTCATGCAGGGGTCTATCCAAAAGCCCGGGTGTATCAATTACTTGTATTGGCATAAACCTTCGGTGGAATACTCCCACATTGAGTCCCTTTGTAGTGAATGGATACGCCGCGATTTCCGGTTTTGACTCGGTGATTTTTGAGAGCAGTGTGCTTTTCCCAACGTTAGGGAATCCCGCGATAATTATGCATTCTTCATTTGTCTTAATGCTCGGCAACTCATTCAATTTCCTAGCGCTTTCGTTAAAGTAAGCGATTGGCTCTTTTAGTCCTTTTAATAGAGAAGCGATTCTTCCGACGTACGCTTTTGTAATCTCAAACGCTTTTTTCTCATTTCCGTGAACATATTTTAATTCTTTTAATTTCACAAGCCCCTCTCTTCTTTGATTCTTAATTATTCTCGCAACAGAAGTAATGCTTGAGAGATTCTTGCGCAGTTCGTTTATGTCGATTATGCATTCGTACAAATCTTTGTAAAATGGCTCAAGCGTATCAAAGCTTGGGAATTTTGAAACCGCTTTGAAGAGTTTTTCTTCAAGGTATTCTCCGGAAATATCAATTTTTGTAAGCTCTTTTCCCTTTACAGTGTAAAAATGGGTTTTTTGCTGCGCATAGCCGGCGGCCCCTTTTCTTCCGCGGGAGAGCGCTGCGTCAAGTAAAACCTTTGGCTGTTCAATAAAAGGAATATTCATTTTCTCACTAGATATGAAATAAATAAACAGGTTTTAATACCCATAAATTGGTCGAAAAAACGCTGTGGGCTAACTTCATCGCCATTCACAGACCCAATTGCCACGCTTTTTAAGTCTTTTGAATTCAAATCTATAAAACTAAACGACTTTTTGAGTGAGCATTAATGCAGGATATTTACGGTAAACGATACAAGAAAATGATGATTATTCCTCTCTTGATGTTTATCCCGATGCTTTTTGCGATTTTAATAATGCCCGGGATTCAGCAGGGTATTGACCTTACCGGCGGAAATGTTCTGATTATTCAGTCGCAGAAACCAATTGTTGAAGAGAATCTTCTTAGTGTCCTAAAGGCGAATTTCTCTTTGCAGGATTTGAGGGTTTCAACAATCACTTCCCCCACAGGGTACGGCGCATGGGTTCAGTATAGCAAGGAGCCTGTTGTTGCTGAGGCTGAAGGATTTATCGCTAATGCAGCTCTTACTGTTGATGCCAATGAGGATAATGGCGCCGCTTCAATTGTTTCTTCTCTTCAGGCATTAAATGTTCTTGGGGCAAAACAGGACACAAATTTTGGTAACTCAAAACTTGCGCTTATTGCGGCGCAGAATGCTCTTGCCTCTTACAAAGAAGCTTTCTCAAAGAAACTCCAGGACACTTTAGTGAAAGAACTTTCGCTTGGAGATAATGTTGAGTTCCAAAAGAGAGAAATCTCTCCTACTCTTGGTAGCGCTTCGTTTTCATCAGCTGTATTAATAGCCTTAATCGGCTTCATACTAATCACTGTTGTTGTCTTCATTGCGTTTAGACAATTTGTTCCTTCAGCTGCAATCATTCAAGCAATGATTTTTGACGGACTTGCGGGGTTAGTTGGAATGGCAATACTCCAAATCCCTCTCTCGCTAACCACTCTTCCAGCGCTGTTAATGCTTATTGGTTATTCGGTTGACACAGATATCTTGCTGACGAGCAGGGTGCTTAAAGCAAAGGAAGGAACTCCCGGAGAGCATGCTACTGAGTCAATGAAAACAGGAATCACAATGACAATGACGGCTATTGCTGCAATGGTTTCAATGCTTGTAATTTCATACTTCTACCAAATAGAAGTCATTTACGAAATCTCCGCAATCCTTCTATTCGGATTAATCGGGGACATGATTGCTACTTGGTTTATGAATGCGCCAATACTAATTTGGTTTATGGAGCATAGAGAAAAGAAAAGAATGCACAAAGGAGGAATGTAAATGACTAACTTTTTCATTAAGAATTGGCAGATTACTTTCCTTATTGTTGTGATAATACTCGCTGTTGCGTTAATCGGCGCTTACGGAGTAAAACTCGGAATGGATTTTAAGGGCGGAACACTTTACCAAATCGAACTTCAAAAACCAATCTCCTCTGATGAAATTAATAGAATAGCAAATATTATCTCAAAAAGAATTGATCCTTCGGGGCTTAAGGATGCGACAGTTTCTCCTGTCGGAAGCCAGTTCATAATTATTCAGCTCGCGGAAACGAGTCCCGTGGAGCTTGAGAAAATTGAGGCGAGAATCCGCCAGCAGGGGAAGTTTGAGTCTAACTTAAACGGGGAAGTAGTATTCACGGGGGACGAGATTAAGAAAGTTGAGAGGGGAAGTTCCTCCTTTGGAGTATTCAGGGCAACGAGCACTCTTTACGAATGGAGTCTTCCGTTTATCCTAAACGAGAAAGCCGCATTAAGCTTTAAGGAAAAAACTTTCCACCAGTGCAACGCAACTTCATTCAGCACAAGCGGCACTCCTGTTTATGACTGCGCGAAAACAGTTTTCTTCCTTGATAAACCAAGCGCGCTAATAGTTACAACTGAAGAGCAATACACTGAGGATGCGGACCTTCTCACCGCCGGAAACCCGCTAGAGAATATCCCTCAGAGCACAAACATTGATGATTTCATAAGGGACACAATTCTTCCCGTTATTGTTATTGACAACAATAAGCCGCTTGATATGAATTTAGTAAACTCGGCTCTAACGAAAACTAACCTGGCGGTTGTTTCCCCTGATGTGAGCCAGGAAAAGATTAATGACCTTAACGCGCTTGGCTTCACTGTTACTGTTACAGCTAAGAAGGAATCAATCCCTTGGATTTGGAGCGCAACTAACGCTAGGCAAATTATCAGCCTCACTGAGGGAATAACTAACGAGGATGTTGCGGACATCTCGCAGGCAAAAGAATTCACTAGCCTTAGAATTTCCGGACAGAGAGCAAGTGTTACTGAAGCAAGAGCGGACCTTGAAGAGCTTGCGATTTTGCTTGAGTCAGGCTCTCTCCCCACTCCAGTAAAGAGTATTTCAAGAGAAACAGTTTCTCCTTCACTAGGGAGCTCTTTTTTGAATAACATTATTCTAATGGGTTTGCTTGCGGCAATAACTGTTGCGGTAATAATCATCATAAGATATAGAAACCTCAAACTCGCAATCCCGATTTTCTTAACAGGAATGGCTGAGATAGTAATCATGATGGGGTTCCTTGCGGTAACTCAAAGACCGCTTGACCTTGCGGCTTTCGCTGGATTAATCGCGGCAATTGGTACTGGTGTTGATTCAGAAATTGTAATTACGGATGAGGTAATGGGTAAAGCGCAGAATGCCCACGAATCATTAATACAGAGAGCAAAGAACGCGCTCTTCATTATAGGAACTTCAGCATTCACTATTATTGCCGTAATGGGACCAATTGTTCTTCTTTCAAGAAACTTCCCCGGGCTTGATAAATTATACGGGTTTGCGGTTGTTACAATTGTCGGCTCATTAATTGGAATAATAATTACTAGACCCGGTTACACTAAGATAGTTGAAATGATTGTGCACAAAAAAGAGACTGACGAGCATAACCACGCTCATCACCAGAACTAAACACAAATACTTCTTTTGGTAACAATCCTAAACTAATTCACTGAAATCCTTTACTTTAGCGATTCTTTTTGTTCCATAATACCAAATTAATAGCACCGCGGCGCTCATGATAAACCATGTGAAGGTATGCACAAGCTCCGCATCAAACCCGAGCATAGCTGAATATAGTACGAGTGAGACGCGCGGAATATTAATGAGCATTAATAGAACAAGCCCGCTAGTGAATAATATTGCTTTCTGCCCAAGTTTTGGTCTGCGCAGCGAGAACACTATCGCGGCTAGAACACTTGCGCTTACTAGTCCAGTGCAGAGGTTTGTAACTGTAAACACTTCCCCCGCGACAAACACTGTGTTTCCCAAATACCCTATCCCTATGAGAGAGGCGGAGGCATACGCAATAAAATTATTCAAAGAGGAGAGGTCAGCCAGTTCAATTAAGAATTGGAGAACAAAATATATCACAAAGAATTTTGCGCAAAACCAAATGATTTTTTTAAAGCGGAGATTATTTTGCGTAGTTAGAATGTGTTTGGGCGCATAAGCATAGTCCTTTTTTCTTTGGGCAGTTCTAATTTGTCTTTTTTTTCTCAAAGCCAATTTTTCACCACGGCACTTTCTTTAACTTCAATCTGAATGCTGCAAAGTTAGTTGCTGAGTGGATAAAGAATGTGGCTACAAGCAGCGCAAGCACTACCCACCACTCAGGCATTCTCGCAAATACTGCGCTTAGGATTATTCCGCCCACAATAAAATCAAGCTGGTCGGCGAAATCCCATTTCTCTCCGCTCTTAATCCCAAATCTTCTCTTAAAGAAACTTTTTGCCATGTCCCCAAGTATTGCACCTAACCCAAGCGTGAACGCAAGAAACATATAATTCGGGAGAATATCAAGCACCGAAGGGATGAATATTGCAATTATCGCCCCCGCAGCGGCTCCCGCGATTATTCCGCTTGCCGCGCCAATAATAGTCTTTCCTTTTCCAAATATTGGTTTGCCCCAAAGCTTTTTGTTAAAATCAATAGGGGTTCTGCCGTGAATAAGTATCGGGGTGGCATTTGCAATGTAAAGCGGAACAAGATACAGCGCAAGAATAATTAATCCTAAAATATAATCCATTTTTTCGCCCCGCGCTTTTGACTGCCTTCTTCGCCCGCCACTAACTTAACCTTACAAAATAATTATACTCCGCCTGACTTTATATTAGTACCCCAAGGAGGAAACAAAATACCGCTCCCGAGAGCGAGCCGATTAGATTTACCTGTGTTTTGTCTAGTTTTCCTTTTGTCTCAAACACTCCGCCAAAAACAGAATCAACATTTGACCCTATTATTCCTGCCGCAAGTATCGCAAGCGCGGAGAAGATGTTTTGGTATACAAAGAAATATATTAGCGCAATTACTAGCCCCCCAAATAGAGCAGCTGCTTCCCCAAGGAGCGTAACTCCCCCATCCGTCCCTCTTGGGACTTTCTTAAAAGTTGTTATCATTACGGGAGAGCTCTTTGAATAGTACCCTACTTCTGATGAGAGCGTATCAGCCAGCGCCGCGGAGATTGCTCCAAAGAAGCATAGTTCAAGCAATAAATAATTTGAAGGAAAGAATACTATTAGTATTAGCATTAGTAATGCGGGGAGAGAATTTCCAAGCACATTCCAAATGTTTCTCTGCCCGTGTTTTTTTCGCGGATAATTGCTTGCGATTTCCCCTAAGACAAAGAATACTACAACAACAAAGAAATCAACTAATGGGTTTGGCCCATATGTTATTGCCGCAAGTCCCACTGCGTTGCCCACAAGCACTCCTTCATAATCAAGAAGCTTTTTTTTATAAGAAAGCAGGGAAAACGCCGCAAGGAACGCCAGTAGAGAGAATAATACTAGCGGGTCATTTAGCACCATGTAAATCATTGTCCTTAATAGA
>CABMEU010000002.1 GCA_902385225.1 uncultured archaeon
AAAATGAAGGAAATAATTAAAGCGCAGGGCGGAAAGATTGACTCAAGCGAGAAAATCCCAAGAGCTCCGCTAAAAAAAGATTTCAAAGCGGGAAACGGCGGAATAATTGAGGAAATAAATATCAGGGAGCTTACAAAAATCGCGCGCATGTCAGGAGCGCCTGCAAACAAAACCGCGGGAATTATGCTTCACAAAGTTGCCGGAGAGAAAGCCGCGGAGGGGGAAGTGCTAATGACAATTTACGCTGAGAACAAGGACAAACTCGCTTCAGCGGAAAGCTATGCGCTAAAAATAATGCCTTTCAGGTTCAAGAAAATAATTTTGAGGACTATAAAATAAGACTTCAAAATAAATTAAAAAATCAAAAACACCAAAATTACTTCTTCCCTTTTTTTGTTTTAGCTTTCCCGCCAAGCACATTAAACACTTCCAATAATTCCTGCGGAGAGAGCAAATATACTTTCTTTGAAGCGAGAGCGAGTTTTGCGAGCTTTGAATCAAATTCTTTTTCTTTCCAGCCCAGGGGCTTTGCGAGGAACTGGTAGGATTGTTTGAGTGATTTGCCCAAATCCTTGTTTTTGTGGCGGAATAACTCTTTTAGGAATAATAGAAATTCCTTTGAGTTATTCTGAATATCAAAATCAAGCAATAGCACCGTGCTCAATGTGTTTGGCACTGGGAAGAAACTTGACTGCTCAATTGTGTCCTCAAGAATTTCCACTTTTGCGTTAACATTAGTAAAAACTGTAAGAGCAACATATTCTGTGAATCCCTCAAACGCGAGGATTTTTTGAATAAATCCCTTATCAAGAACAAGCACCACGCGCTCAAGTCCATTAGTAAGGTCAAGCTTTGTGATTAATTCAGAGGAAATGTGATACGGTGGAAGCGCCGCGATTTTATTTACCCCAAGTTTCTGCAAATCCTGTTCTAAGAAATTTCCGTGAATCAAAGTTAATGTGCCGCTCGCAATTTCATTTTTGAATTCCTGTGTGAGCAACTCAAACATCATATTGTCAAGTTCAACAGCAATAACTTTTGCGCCAACCTTAGCCGCTTTCTCGCATAACGCGCGGGTAAGAAAACCGGTTCCGGGACCAATCTCTAGAACTATATCCCCTTTCGCTAAGCGAGCGTTACTCACAATGAAATGAATTAGGGCTTCATTAATGCAAAAGAATTGGGAGAGTTTCTTCTCCGGGCGGAAGTGATACTTTATCATCAGATTCTGAAGCTGTTCGAATAAAGACATGACAATCAACTATGAAAATCACAAATCAAAGACTAATTAAGCCTGCGTTTTAGCCGCTGCTTTTGGAAAAGTAATAAGTTTTTTTGTTAGAAGAGCCCTCATCTAAGCTTTTCCCAACCATTCAAGTATTTCTGCAGGAACATTAATTCTTATCCCATATGTCTGCTCTGCCCAATCAACAACCGCAATTTGATCTTGTAATAATTGTCTAACAATCTTAGGCATATTCCCTCCAAAAGAATCTATTTGTGCCCTTTTTTCCTTAGTTTCAATAGCCTCAACAACTTTTTTCTCTAAGTATTCCTTAATCTCATTTGCAGGAATTAGTTTTATTTGGGGCACCTTATTATCAACTTGCTTTAATGTAAGCCCTTTTTGCTTGAGCCACTTATTCAAAAAACTACCAGGAGTACTTCCACGCATCCATTCCTCTCGAGCAGACATAAAAAAATATGGGACTGATTTAGATTTGGGTTTGTAATATTCCGAGAATCTGCCTGGTTTGTAGGACTCATGTTTTAACCCTTCAGCGCGAATTTGCCTTTCTTTAGCCAATCGATTCGCTCTGTCTAATAATATTGACCTTTCACGTGCACGCTCCTTCGTCAATAATCTTCCTTTTTCGCTCTTATATTGTTGGCGCACTTTCTTTGAGATGCCGCCTTGAAGAGCACGAGGCTTATTTCCACGTAAAGAATTTCTAACTATTACATTCAGTGGCATGAAGAAGAGAGCTGTCTTTTACAAATAAATAACTATGCCCAAACAAAAAATAAGTCAGGTTTAAGACTATTTTCAAGAAAGAAAGTCCAACTAGAACCTTCTTGAAAACTGCTGTGGTCTTGGCTCTGCGGGCGGTCTAACAAACAAGTAGTGTTTGTCTTCTGAGCCCTCAAGTTCGCCGATTACTCTTTTTACGAGCATTTTCACTGGCTCTGGAGTTCCTTTTACTCTAATTGGAATTTCTTCAAGAGAAGCAAATGGCTTCTTGTCTCTCTCATCAAGTATTAAAAGCATGTGTTTCTTTCCCATTCCTGGAAGCAGTTCAAGCTGGTGTCTGCGCAAAGAAATTGCTCTTGAAGTATTAAAGAAAGCAAGGAACTTGTCTTTCTTTGATTCAATTATCTTGCCAATAACATCTTCAAGCTCTGAGAGGGAATTGGAAGTCAAGTCCTTATACATTATTCTTCCTTTAACAAGTTCTACCTTTGGGCGTTCGTCCTTTCCAACGTAAATCTCTTCGCCAACATTCAAATGTATGCCCGCCTTTGGAGTTACCTCAAGGAGAGTGAAAAAATCTTTGCCAATTACCTGTGCTACAGCCTCAGTTTTGGATGCGGAGGGCTTGCCTGTCGGCATGTAATCTAATACCAGTGCGTGTTCTTCTGCAGTCATCCCCATCCCCTCTAAAACCAATAAAATTAACCATTTTCCTCATCGTTTATACTCTATTCTATTCTGCACTCTCCTTAAAAACAATTCTTTTACCAAAAAG
>CABMEU010000003.1 GCA_902385225.1 uncultured archaeon
ATAATACTCGGAATAATAAGCATCGCGATGATTGAACTTGCTTAACTAACACAGAACACCGCCCAAAAAAAGCGCATTTAAATCCTAATGATTCTGCATACTTTATGCAATTTAAAAAAATTACCCAGCTCGCAAAAGGCTGGAGCTCCTATATTTGGCTCGTGAGGGGCGAGGATGGAAAAGAATACGCGCTAAAAGAAGTGCGCGAGAAGAGCCCGCGCAAGAATCTTGCTGAGCGCGAAGGAGAAATGGGACTACTCGCAAACAAAGTCGGCGTGGGACCAAGAGTTGTTGAAGTGAATTATGAGAAAAATTTTGTTGTAAGGGAATTTGTTAATGGAAAAAACTTTTTGAACTGGATTAGCTCGGAGGAGTTTGACAAAAGTGTGACTCCGCAGGAGCTTTATGAATTCATTAAGGAATTATACCGCGCTCTCCTGGCGCTTGACTCAATAAGCCTCAGCCACAATCAGCTTGAGGGCGGAAAAAATATTTTGGTTGAGGAAAAAGTTGATGCGCTGAGCAAAAAGAGAAAATTTGTTCCAGTAATAATTGATTTTGAGAAAGCGTCAGTAAAAGAAAACAATCACACACGCAACATCGGGCAAATTGAGAGCATGTTTTTTTACAACCCTCACGGAATGATAGCAAAGAAAATAAGGGCGAAATTAAGTCTCACACTTTAGTTAATTATATTCTACAAATTTCTCTGCAGGTTATTTTATTTTACCAGTTATTCTTTTTTTCCCAAACGCGATGAATAAAACCGCGAGAAGGGAAATCAGCACTGGAATTAATCCAGTATCGGGAACACTCTGGGGCTTACTTGCGGTTGTTGCAGAGAAGTAAAACTCTCTTGAGCAGGAGCCGACAGCAAGCTTTGCGGTGTATACGCCCGCGGGAAGAGCGGGATTTTTTGAATCAATCTTTAAATCCCTAAAATTAATCTGATTTGTGCTGCACGGAACACTCTGCGGACCCACAACCGCAACACCATACGGATTTGTTATTGAAAAAGTCCCAATCGGATCAGAATAATAACAAGAATAACTCACACTCACATTTGAATCAACAGGAATATTCTGCGCGCTAATGGACTGAATATTGCAGTCATTTCCCGAAGTGGTCGGAATTGTAATTATTGGAACGGTTCCTGTGCCAGTGCCTGTTGCGGCTCCCTGCCGTACAATAAAACTAACCTCGCTTGAGGAGCAGGGACTCGACTGCGACTGAAGAACCGCGGTGAAGTTATGCGTTACATCCCCGCCCATTGCGCTAAGGAGCTGGGAAGTATTAACTAACTGCCAGCTCGGGGAAGAATAACACGCACCATAAGCGTTTGCGCTAGCGCCAAGCCCGATTTGAGAAAGAGAAATTGTTTTTGTATAACCAAAAGAATCTGTTATAACTAAATTCATAGGAAACTCGCCGCCCTTTAGAGTAGCTGCAGGGCAGCTATAAACAAAATTAATATCCGCCGGGTGATTAAAGTCCGCGGGAGTTTTTGTTATGGAAAAATTTATCGGGCAAAAGGTTTTTGTCGTAAACAAACAGCACAACTTCACTTCGCCTGAGAATACACCGCAAAAAGAAGGATGGGCGTTTGTGTTGCCGCTAAGACCAAGCGCGCAGCTATAACCCGAACTGCAGCTCGCGCCGGGAAGCGAGAAATAACAAAGATTCGGGTAAGAAGTGAAAACATTGTTGCTAAGACAAATATTTGTGTCTTTGTAAATTGTTGAAGACATTTGCTCAACATGCGCGTTTATTGCGGAGCTTAAACCAAGCACTCTTGTGGAACCCGAATCAGTGCAATTTGCAAAGTACTGAGTAGGCACGAGAATCTTATTTGGATAATTAATCGGATCAGAGCAAGGGGGCTTGCACGCATGCGCCTGTGCATCAAACGAGGAAATCGCAATAAAATCAGAGTAAGGGACAACAGCGAACGCGGCTCCAATTAGGAGAAGCAAAAACCCCGCCAAGAACAAATACTTCATTTGAGGAATACGCTGTTTTAATATAAAAGAGTTTTGAAAGAGCAAGAATTTGCAAAGAAACTGGGAAATATTGTATTGTTTTTTGGAACAGCAGGAAAATAGAGTTCAAATCTTGAACTTTCTCTCAACTTCAAGAACCAATAAATCGCAAATAGTTTTCATTGACTCCATCTGCTGAATAATTCTTTCCTTCTCAAGCTCAATTTCCCCGACAGCTTCGTACGCTTCAATTGATTCTTTGAACATGCTTCGGTCAATGTAAGGGTATGCGTATGAATTCATTTTCTTTGAAACCCTTTCAACTAAATTTCCCATCCAAACATTAAGCCCGCGCTTAACAGGACCCTTAATTGTTTTTCCGTCCGACAAATGCTTTCTCAACTTATTCGTAATAGTGGCTTTTGGGAAAGGCAATTGCTCAGCGTCAAGCTTTAATTGAACCGCTTTTGCTTTTGAGTCAGCGTCAATTCTATTAATTACTTCCTCGCAGGCTTTTTTTATCAAATCAATCCGCTTAACTAACTCCTCTCTCTGCTTATTAATTCCCTGAACATCATCATAAGGCGCAAGCGCGTCTTTTAGCATATCATAATTAACAAAAGTATAGGGCTGGGAATTCATTTTCTTCGCGATTCTCTCAACCATTGAGGCAACCCATAAGTTCATCTCATCTTTTACAGTCCCCTTAATCTGCTTTCCAGCGGAAATATTCTTTCTGACAAGTTTTGTAATTGTCGCTCTTGGGAATGGAAGCTTCTCAGCATCCTCAGCAGTGTTTTCAGTCGCAGTTACCCCTCCCTCTTCTTCGGGTTCATCAATGACATCCTCTTCTGAATCAGAATCAGCATCCTGCGCCATTTCTTTTGCTTCAACTTCACTCATTTGCCCACCAATACAAATGATTTCTGCAACAATTAGGATTTAAAGGATTCCCCTAAAGAAAAACGCTTAAAAACCATCTGCGAGGGAAAAGGAGTGAAAATAAGCGGTTTTAGGGAACTTTGCTTTTTAATGCAAAATAGTACTCATCCAAGTATTGACGCGAACATCAAAGTAATGCTTGCGAGGAGCAGAATTGAGAGCACAACAATATTCGCCACATCAAGATTGCTAAAATTTATCCAAAATAGCACAAGTGAAACTAAAAACGCTAAGGCGCCGGTCCCAAGCATCGCGTAAGAGAAAAACATTGATTTTTTCCGGAATTTATGAACCTTCATCTGCTCAACATCAAGCTCAATCTGAGCCATTCGGTTATTGAGCGAATCAAGAGCAACCTTAACAAGCGAAACTGTTTTTTGGGATTCTGAAATTACTTTATTCACTCTCTCTTCAAACCCCTTCGCTTCCCCGACAATCCCCGCGCGAACATCTTTAAGTTCAGAGCGCGCAACTTCGCCGGCCATTACTTTCTCTTCGGACTCAATTATTTTCAAATCGTGCTTAATTATATCCTCAAAATCTTTTTTCTGCAGGGAAAACTCCTGCTTCACCATATTATTGATTTCTTTTTTCAAAAGAGTAAGCGTGTCAGCCTCGGCAATCATAAGGAGCCTTGTCGCCTGCTCATCCTTCACACCCAAATCATTAAGCGTCTTTAGGATTTTTTCCCTCGGCTCGCCGTCCTGAACCATTTTCTGAATAACTTCAATTATTGAATCATTTTTCTGCATTATTTACACCAGTTTTTATTAATTTAAAGAAACGAATTATTTCTCTTCATGCTTACCTAACTTCAATCACAGCATCCTTTGTTGCCTGCTGCTCAATATCCCCAACCTTCCACCTGAACACAAACTGCACATTACCAGCTTTTATTGGCGTCAAAGTGGAATAAAATGTTTTGCATTGGGAAGAATCAACACCAACCGCCCTCCCCACAAAATCCCCTGTAATCGCGTCCTGCTCCTTAAAGTATCCCCTGTCCGCTGTCGCAAACCACCTGACTTCGGAAATATTTGTTTTTGAGATATTGCAAATCTTTGTCAAGTAATCATAATTCTCCCCGACAAAAAGAGCGGTTGGAAAATTCTCGACATTTGCGCTAATCGGATTGATATTTTCCTCATTGAGCTTAAAATTCAGTAACTTTGGGGCGCTAAATGGGGCATAAATCAAAACATCGTATTTCAGAGTCTTTGAAACGGGAAGCTCCGCGACAAAATCATACCTCTCCCCGGGAGCAAGATTTGAATCCTCTTTTCCTGATTTTAAGAAGAAAGAGCGGTTATACTGATCCGAGCGCACCTCAACAGTTATCCCGTTCACAATAGTTTTAGTATTATTAACAAGAGTCATCTTCAAAACAACTTTATCCCCCACAACCGAAACAACCGGCTGAGGATTATCGCTCACATCAATCGGCTTATTTAGGAACACCAAATAAAGCATGCCAAGAAACACTATGGAGAACACTATTATGAAAAACGGGAAAGTAATTTTGCGCGGAGCATAAACCATGCAAGAGTAAAGGAAAAGAAGTATTTAATTCTTAGCGGGCGGGGATTAGGCGGCAAACGTCCTTCTGAGTCAGATAAACTTTTTCGCTTTGACTTCCTCGTCAAAGAATTGTATAAGCCTTGGATTTGTTTTTCCGGCGGAGACAAAGAACCCGCTTGAAGCGTACTTGTGAAGAAGCTTTGTTAAGGAATAAACAAATTTCAGCACCACGTTCTCCTCATGATAAAGAGCGAGTATTCCAAGCGAATCAAAAATAAAGCAGGTGTTCTTGTTAGAATCCATTATATTAATCATTTTTATCTGAAGCTGGGTTAAGTTCCTTGGCGAATCAACAAAAAAAATCCTTTCACCATCCTCCACATGCGAAATAACTTTTGACACAGTATCAACAATAATCACTTTCTCGTCAAGCCCGCTTGATTTAAGCGAGCGGAGCACGGATTTGTAAGTAAAATTCATTAAGATAATCACAGGAGTCATTTCCATCTCAAGAACAAGCTTCACAAGAGCCGAAACCACTTCGCTTGAATTAGAGGGATCGCACTCAACAATTGATTCTCCTCGAAAAGAGAGCGGAATTTTTGATTTGAGGTCAGTAAGCATCCTCTCAGTGCCCAAAATCGCGTTAAAAGCGTCAAACTTGCTTTTCTTTGAGTCAAGTTTAATTCCAAAAGAAGGGTCGCCTGAGAGAATTGCTTCAATTGCCTTCTTCTGACCCTCATCAAAATAAACCGCTTCAGGCATGCAAAAGAAATGCACAAACTTGTTATTAAACCTAATAGAAAAAGAGTTGCGCGAGCAAGAATATACAATAATTAAACAGCAAAAAGAACAAGAAAAGCACAAAATAAAGAATTGAATATGTTTCTTGTAAGCAACATCACAGCGTTTATAAACAAGAAAGAAGTAATTATTGACAGATTATAGTTATCAATGGTGGCGGTACTTTGCCGGAAGAAGAATCAGGGCTTGACGAGTTAAAACGCCTTACTTTAGGCGGCTTTTTTGGGGAAGCAGATGCACAAAAACCCCCTGAGAAGAAAGAAGAACCTAAAAAAGAGCCAAAAAAAGACGCTGCACAAAAAGATGAGAAAATACAATCAATCCACAGCAAGGGCGCTTGGGCTTTTCGCGGAGAAATAAAAGCAAAAGAAATTCCTTCAGCCACGCAAAGCTCGCAGGCAGGAACAGAAGACGCGCAAGTGAATGCGGATAAGGAATCGTTCAAAGAAGAGCAGAGAATATTTACCCAAATAAGTTCGGTAAAAGAACTTGGAAATGAGCCAAACTATATGATTCCGGAGGGACTTGAGAGGAGCGCAAAAGAGAAGCAGGGGGACAATGAAGAAAGCGGCGCGTTTGAGAAATTACTGAACCTTACAAAAGCGCCTCTCTTTGAGAACAGCAAAAAAGAGGAAATACAAAGCAAGAGTTTTGGGAAACAAGAAATAATAAAGGAAAAGATTGTGAAAAGAATTGACCCTAACGCAAAAACAATTTCAATGAAGAGCTCGCTTGATGAAGCGCCTAAAATAATTATTCCGCCCGAAGCAAGAAAAACAATCGCTGTCGGAGAGATTAAGCGCGCTGGAGAGCCGTTAATAGCAAAACCCGCTGAAGAAAAACTAATTGAGGCGCCAAAAGAATCAAAAACAAAAAAGTGGACTCAGGAGCCAAGAATTGAAAAAGCGGCTGAGGCAAAAAAAAGTTTTATTGCAGAGAATAAAGAAACCGGAACAGATTACAAAATGAAATGGGGCGCGCAAACTAAAGCAAAGACCGGGGAGGGAGCAGAAGCAATGAATGCGTCAAACACAGCCCAAACTCCAAGCGCTTCAATTAGAGAAACGCCAATTTCAGCCTCATTCATAACAGATTCTTCAAAAGCAGCGACCTCAAAAACATCGGGCGCTCAAGAAGAAAGTATTTTTGCCAGAAGAAGAAAAGAGCTTGATGAGGAGAAAAAAAGGATTGAGGCAACTCTTGAACTAAAAACCCCAGTTGATTTGCTTTTTTCGGCTCTTGAAGAACACAGACAGCTTGATGCGGGGGAAGCCGCGACAATCTGCCAAGTGCCTTATGACTTAATTGAGAAACTCGCTAAAATGTTTGAGAACGACGGAGTGCTTGAGATAAATTACCCCACAAGCTTAACAAAAAAACCGACTATAATTCTAAAGAATCCTGTTGCATCAAAGCTGCTTGATGTTCCAAAAGGAGAGCTGCTTGATAATTACACTCTTACTGTTGATCATGTTCCAGCGCACATCTCGGTGACACTTTCTCCGGGAGAAGCAAGACCATTATATGCGGTGCAAATGCCCGCGATAGGAAAATATACAAGAAGATTTTTGTTCTTCGTAAAGGAAGAAGTTGCGGAGAACATGCCAATTGAGCTTGAGGAAATTGTTGACCCAAAAAAATCAAAGAGATTAAAAGACAGATTCTTTTTTGAATTAAATTCCCACCTCTCAAAATACTTCCCGATGCTTCCTGAGGAATACCTCAACATGCTCTCAGGAGTACTCCTGCATGAAATGTACGGCCTTGGGGATATTGAACTCCTGATGGGAGACGACATGCTTGAAGAAGTAGGAATAAACTCAGCAAAGACACCCATCACTGTTTATCATAGGGTTCACGGCTGGCTGAAAACAAATCTTGTACCCGGAACCGAAGAAGACATCAATAACTTCGCTTCGCAAATCGGAAGAAAAGTTGGAAGAGAAATTACAATACTAAGCCCGATACTTGATGCGCACCTCCTCTCAGGGGACCGTGTAAACGCAACACTCTTCCCAATTTCCTCCGAAGGAAACACGCTAACAATTCGAAGATTTGCAAGAAAACCATGGACAATAGTTGATTTTATTGGAAAAGCGCACACAATGGATTCCGAGATGGCCGCAATGCTTTGGATAGCAATGCAATACGAAATGAATGTACTAATCGCGGGAGGAACCGCTTCAGGAAAAACTTCGGCGCTTAACTCACTCCTCGCGCTTGTTCCAACTTACCACAGAATAATTTCAATTGAGGATGTTAGAGAAATAGTGCTTCCAAAGTATTTGGAATGGAACTGGATACCAATGGTAACAAGAGCACCAAACCCAGAAGGACTCGGAGAAGTCACGATGCTTGACCTCATGGTAACTTCCCTGAGAATGAGACCTGACAGAATAATTGTTGGGGAAATGCGAAGGAAGAAAGAAGCAGAAGTATTAATGGAAGCAATTGAAACCGGGCACAGTATTTACTCCACTATCCACGCAAACTCTGGTTATCAGGTTCTTCGAAGACTCGCGGAGCCGCCGATAAATATCCCGCTAATGCAAATAGAATTAATCGACCTTATTGTCGTGCAGTACCGTGACAGAAAAACAAATCGTAGAAGAACATTTGAAATATCTGAAATTGAGCAAACATCAACAGGACAGGGGCTTCAAATTAACACTGTGTATAAGTGGGCGCCAAGAAGCGACACTTGGGAGAAAATGAATAAACCAACAAAACTCATCACGCTATTAAACATGCACACGGGAATGACTGAAGAGGACTTGTTCACTGAAATTGAGGACAGAAGAAAAATACTTGACTGGATGCAAAGAATCGGGGTTGATGACCTTGATAGAATAGGATTTATTGTAAAACTCTTTTACTCAAACCCTGAAAGAGTAAAAAACCTTGCAAAAAAGAACGCGCCGGCGGAAGAAGTGGAGAAGATAATGGCAACCGAACAGGGAGAAGAGGCATTTTAGAACCGCAAGGAAGGTTAATTAAATGCAAAAGAAATGATAATTTGGATTTGAAACATAGTTTTTATTAAAGAGAAAAGTTGGAAGGATAAATTTAGAAAAAAAACAGGTGCAAAAATGAATCAGCCGCAAAAAACACCATTAATGATGCTCTACTCGCTTGAGAAAGCGAGACGCTTCAGCGAAAAATATCTTTTCATAGGAAGATTCCTCTCAAAAATAATGTTCTCGCTCAAATATGATTTGCAGAAAGCGGAAATAAATATTGACGAAGAGAGATACTGCCTCGCAGCAACTGTCTCGGCGGCAATGTACGGACTCATGTTCCTTTTTGTCGGAATGGCGTTTGGAGTAATAATCAACAGAGGACTAGGAACAGGGACAATCGCGATAATGCTAGTCACGGGCCTTGGCGCGGGACTCGCAATGCTAATATTCCACTTAATTTATCCAAAACTTGCCGCGTTTCAGCTCGCGAGCATGGTTGACCAGGAATTATTATTCGCGATGAGAACAATACTCATCCAATTAAGCTCGGGAATAAGCCTCTTTGACACCATGAAAAGCATTTCAAAATCAAATTACGGACAAGTGTCAAAAGAATTCGCGCTAGTCGTAAGGGATGTTAACTCGGGAGTAAGCGAAACCGAGGCACTTGAAAAACTTGCTTTTAGGACAAAATCAGAGGTACTGAAAAAAACCGCATGGCAGCTAACTACCACCCTAAAAAGCGGGGGCTCAATAACTAGCGCGCTTAATTCACAGGTAGAAGAACTCATCTCAAAACAAATGAATTCAATAAGAGAATACTCAGCCGAGCTTAATCTCTGGACACTTGTTTACTTAATAGTAGCAGCGGCGATGCCCTCTCTTGGATTAACTTTCCTTGTAATCGCCTCCTCAATCGGCGGGTCGGGAATCGGACCTGAAGCAGTGATACTAATTATAGTACTCTCAATATCCGTTCAGTGCGCGATGATATTCTTAGTAAGGTCAAAAGTGCCAAAGGTTGTGAAATAAATGTTTGACGAAGTATCCCGATTACTCTCCGCCTTAATTCCGAGGAAATTCATTGAGGAAAAAGTAAAGCCTGCTCTCGTGTACGCCGGCTCAAAGGATGACGCAAGACTTTGGATAGGAATAAGAGTGTTTGTTTCGCTTCTCATTGGAATAATAGGGCTTCTCACCCCGTTCAGCTTAATTCCTTTATTTAACGTGCTCACCGGATCAAGCATTTACTTTGAACTCCCAATAAGAATCCTTCTCACAATAGGACTAGCGGCGGCAGGATTTGGGGGAGTGCTTGTTGTGTTTTATCTGCACATAGCATATGTAATAGACGGCCGAAAAAGAATGGTTGAAGGAATACTCCCTGACTTTTTGTTCCTTGTAGGAAACAATATGAAAAGCGGAATGTCCCCCTTCTACGCCTTCCGCTCCGCAATAAGACCTGAATTTGGTCCGCTCAGCGAAGAAATAAAAATCGCGACCCAAAAAAGTCTTGGAATTGATTCATTCTCTGACGCGCTTAAGAGCATCGCGAAAAGAATTGATTCAAAAGTTCTTGAGGACACCACAAAATTCTTTGCGCAGGCGCTTCGCTCAGGAGGAAGACTTGCCCAGCTCATTGAAACCACCGCGCAGGATATTAAACAAACAAACAGGCTCAAAAGCGAACTCATTACCTCAACCAGAATGTATACTTTATTCATACTTTTTGTAGTACTAATCGCTTCACCGATGCTCCTAGCAGTAAGCGTGCAATTCCTTGATGTTCTCTCCGGGATACAATCAAAAACAGGGAGCTTAAGCGGAGTGACTGACCAGCAATTAATGAGCCAGACAGGAATGGGAGTTGGGGAGCTTACAATAACCTCGGAATTTATGACTAATGTTGGTTACTTTATTATACTCACAAATTCTATCCTGGCTGGAGTATTCATGGGAGCAATAGGCGGAGGAAATATACGTGACGGACTCAAATACGCACCGTTCTTAGCCGGAATAGGACTTGTTTTATTTGTAATATTCCTTGGAGCAATAGGCGGACTGCTTGGAGGATTCTCAATATAATAAAAAAAGGATTCGCCTCGAAGCATTTAAATACTTCAAAAGCGTTTAAAATTTAGAAACATTTAACTAAAAAGGAGGTTTTAAATTGACAACACAAAAAGCACAAGGAACAATCGAATACCTGGTAATCATCGCAATCGTTGTTGTAATAGCACTAGTAGTAGTAGGACTACTCCTACAAGTAATGCAACAAGGA
>CABMEU010000004.1 GCA_902385225.1 uncultured archaeon
ATCTGCCATTCGCCTACTCCGTGCTCGGATTATGCTTTGGATTCTTCTTCGGCTGGGTTCTTTGGAAACTAGGAGTGTTCGCGGGCGGGGATGTTAAATTATTTATGGGACTAGGCGCACTCAACGCGTTCACTCCCGCTTTAATAAGTTCTGGTTCGCTTGGAGCCGCAAGCTACCCAATATTCCCAATAACTTTATTTGTTTACTCGCTCATCGCATTTTTGCCTTATGGAATGTTTGTTGTGGCATACAAGGTCGCAAAGAACAAAAAGTTCCAAAAAGAGTTGTTCAAGGAAATGAAACCCAGGGTGATTCTTGCAACTAACGGCGCAGTATTCGCCTCGGGGGCATTTGTTGCGCTTGCACAATACAACGTGAACGCACTCGCGCTTATAGCGGCAGTAATAATTTGGGGATTCCTAGGCAAATACAAAACAATCGCCACAATAATCGCAGTAATTGCCGCGCTTTTGTTCAATTACACCCTCTTCGCCGAGGCGCTTATTGCAGCGCTGATTATCAGTGTTGGATTCTATTCATTAGTAAAGTTACTCTTCTCCGCAAGGAAGGTACTCGCAACAGAGATTTTAGTGAAGGAACTTGAAGAAGGAATGATTCCCGCAAGAAGCCTAATAAAAAAAGGAGCAAAAATTGTTGAAGCAACAGGGGTCAGCACTTCTAACTTATTTGAGCTAATAAAGAAAGGAGACCTAAACGGGGTGAAGGATTTATTCGCACCGAAGAATGAAATCATTTCCTCAAACAAGGCGCGAGGATTAAATGACGATGAATTAATACTTGTGAAAAAGCTTGCGGCGCAGGGGAAACTGCCAAAAAAAATTTGGGTAAAAGAGAGCATGCCTTTTGTACCCACAATGCTTTTAGGGTACTTGCTATGCATAATATTAGGAGATTTGGTAATTACATTCCTGGGCGGGGTGCTTTAGAAATGAAAAAAGGACAGGCATCAATAGAATTCATGTTCCTCATATTAATCTCAATCGTTTATATCACAACCGCTGTTGTCCCAATGGCGCGAAACGCGCAGGGGCTTGTATATGACACAGAGAATGTTTCCCGAACAAACAGCGAAGCCCAAAAAATAGTGAACGCGATAACCAATATTTCGATGCAAAGCACGGGCTCAAGAGAAACCGTTACAATCTTTGTTCCGGCTGACAGCAATATTTCCTGCTTCCCGGCAAAAATCTCCTTTGCAACAACCCTCAAAGAAAAACCCTTTCCGGGACAATGCGACTCATTAAGCGGATTATGCACAAAAGATTTTACCCTACCCGCTTCCGCGCAAATGGACTGCAAAATAAAGGGAATAAGCGGACCAGTTGCGACAAAAGTAATAATTGAAAAACAGGCTACGACTGTCGCATTCTACCAGTAAGCGTGATACTTATGAACAAAAAAGGGCAAATCGCTTTTGAGAGCCTGCTTATTCTGCTTGTGATAATGACAGGGGCAATTGCGATAACAAGTTTCTATATGCAAACTCACGGGGACACGCTTGCAATAAGCGCAGCAAGAACCGAAGTACTGCGGCAAATCGGAGAGAAGAATGAGAACATTTACATTGAATCAATACAAATGGATAAGAGTCTTGCAGGAACCATAATTATATCAATAAAAACAAGCCCAAAAAAAACTGAAACTGACTTTAACAAAACCACAATAATTCAAAAAGCAAAAATCGCGAGCAGTGAAAACATAACAGATATTCGGTTTGAATAATACCCGCATTGCGACAATTCTCCCCGCGGGAAAATGAATTCCTAATCCACTTCGTCACTCAACGAAAATGAGGGACCCTTTTTATTCCATGCAAAAACACCCTAAATAATGAATGACACACAGCTCACTCAACTATGCTTTGTGATAACCATCGCGGGAATTGTGGCACTCGCGCTCACATACGAACCCGAATTTGAGAACAGCACAATAACTGAACTTGGGCAGAAAGAGAACTCAAAAGGAATTATTTTTGGAAGAATAGAAGCGGTAATTGAAAACTATCCAATAACACTTTTTACTCTCAATGATGGAAACACAGCCCTCATTTATTATCCGCGCGCAACAGCGCTTGAACAAAATGATTTTGTAAAAGTCTACGCGGAGAACCGCCCGGAACAGCAGCCGCAAAATAATTCCGCAATAAAAAAAGCAAAAAGACAACTGAGCCTTTATGCACAAAAGGTCGAGAAACAATGATACTTCCCTGGCTACTGCTTGGCAGCATCGCAGGAATTATTGCAGGACTACTTCCGGGACTGCACTCAAACAATGTTGCGATACTACTTGCAGCAAGCCCATTCTTTGGAGAAGAAATATCCATTTTCATGCTGGGAATGTGCATAACCCAATCCTTCACCGAATTCATCCCCTCAATTTTTCTTGGCGCTCCTTCGGAGAATACTTTTGAAAGCATACTTCCCGCGCACAGAATGCTGCTTGAAGGAAAAGCCCTTGAGGCGGTGTGCTGTACTGTGCTTGGAGGGCTTATTGCAGTGCTGATTGGAAGCGCGCTTACGCCTTTCTTCTTTTCATTCATAGAACAAAACACTCAGCAGATAATTACTTCCACCCCTTTCATTCTGGCATTTGCGCTCCTTATTTTTATTTTAGGAGAAAAAAACTGGAAGAAATCAATTTGGGCGGCATTTATTGTAATAGCGGCTGCGTCGCAGGGAATGCTATTTGAGGGACAAATTTTCCCGCTAATAACAGGATACTTCGGAATAGCCGGAACACTTCACTCTCTTCGAGAACACCCCGCAAAAGCCAAGCAGGAAGAGAAAGCGGAAGTTGGAAGAGAACACTTTGGAAGCGCAATAATCGGACTGATTGGAGGGGCGCTTGTATCAGTGATGCCCGGAATTGGAAGCAACACCGCGGCAGGAATAATCAATGTTTTTAAAAAAAATAACTCCTCAAAAGGATACCTGACAATGCTCGGCTCAATTAACGCCTCAAACTTTTTCTTTTCCTTCGCCACTCTCTTCGCGCTCTCAAAAGCGCGAAATGGAACAATGCTTGCGCTCAAAGACAAAATGTTTTTTACCCCGGAAATGTTATACATCGGAACGCTTTCTATGATTGCCGCCGCGGGAATAGGGGGGCTGGCCACAATAATCCTCTCAAAAAAAGCGATGGGTATTTTAGACGAGCAAAAAACAAAGAAACTCTCAATCGCAAGCATCATACTAATGATTGCCCTTGTAGGAATATTTTGCGGCGGAATTGGAATAGTGACACTTTTCTTTGCGACCGCGCTAGGGCTACTCACAATCACAACAGGAGTGCGAAGAAGCACCTGTATGTCAGCGCTAATTGTTCCAGTAATGTTTTTCTACATATTCATCCTATCTTAGTTATGTGGAGAATAAAAAAAAGCCTTCTGCTTGACGCAATAAATTCCGCACAGAGATACATGCCGACAGAATTTATCTGCTTTCTTGGAGGAGACAGGAAGAAAGAGTATGTGGAAGAAATAGTATTCCTTCCATCAAACACCTCCGAAACTTCTGCGAGTATTGATGAGTACTCAATGCCAATAGATGACACAATAATTGGCTCGCTTCACTCGCACCCCTTCAGCACAAATCACCCCAGCAGGCAGGACAAAAAGTTTTTCTCAAAATACCCCCTGAATTTAGTTCTCGGATACCCTTACTCAATAGAATCAATTGGATTTTATGACCAAAAAGGCGAAAAAGTTATAGTTCTTCTTGAGTAATCCCGCAAAAATGCAGAAAAATCCCCCAACAGAAAAATTAAAACCCCAAAAAGCGTTAGTTTTGCATGCAAAAAGCCCAAATAAGCCTTGATTTACTTTTGGCCCTTCTTACAGCAATCGTCCTTGTAACTTCATTTGGGTATGTTATTACAAATGAGAAACAGACGCAGGATGAACTTCTAATAAAACAGCAATTATCCACAATAGTTGAGAACACCTCAAATTTAATTACAGCCGCTCAGGCGGTTTCTGATATGAATTTTACAATGCAGTACAGACTGCAGAGAATTAATTATCTTGACGAGAACAAAAACTCAAAAAGCGTTTACCCAATACTGAAAATAGTTGACCAAAACAAATTAAACGGAAAAATCATTGCAGCAGGAAAAGTATTTGATTATAACAGCTACTTCGGCTACTCAAAAAGAATTGTAATTGATGTTACAAGTGTCGAAACAACCGGAATAATGGTGATTAGAAATGCATAAAGGACAAATGTTCTCAATGGATTTTTTAATCGCCGCGGTAATAGTGATAATGGCGTTCGGTCTCCTGACAGCCGCGATGGAAATTAACTTTTACAATAAGAAACAATCGCAGTTATATGAGGTGATGAAACAAAAAGCGCAGACAGCCGCAATTGCTCTTGTTAACTCTCCTGATTATGACTGCAACATCGGAAGCCTTGAACTCGCATACTCAATTGACTTAAATAAAGCGGCGGGCATAAGCGAAAGCGATTTTAAGAACAGGCTCGGGCTAAAAGATTATAATGCAAATATAAGTTTTCGTGATTTGGCTAACGGCGGAAATATAATTGTTCAAAAAATAATAAATGACAGCATCACTGATTCAAACAACATTGCTTCGATTGACCTTAACATAGCGGGATGCGCAAAAGATATCCGCCCAGCTTACTCGGACCTTAATACTTGCATAAGAACCCCGCAGGGAAGTTACTGCTCAAGCAGCGCGCTGAAGTTATACACAATGACCGTGAAGGTGGCTAAATGAAGGGATTTATCTTTTCAATTGAAGCAATCGCCGCGCTCATGATAGTGCTTACAATAATGGGCACACTATACTTTTCAACTGGAAATTACATGCAAAAAACAAATACTCTTGAACTACAGGCTCAGAGCCAGGAAGCATCGGCGCTTTACTTTAACCTCCCGGGGCAGGCAGTAATTTCAAACACTCAGCAGCAATACTGCTCAAAAATTACAGTCTATGTTCCTGATACAAAAGCACTCAGCGATAAAATACTCTGCAGGTGGATTAAATGAACAGCAGAGGATTTCTTGGAATAGTGCTTGTGCTTGGAATGATTGCGGCAGCAGCGATACTTTTAAGCACCACTTATGAAGTGAAGAACAGCTATTCCTTCAAAGAAGTGCTCCCTCAGATAAAAACATACACAAGCACATACGAAACAACACTTAACATAATGGCGCACGATTACAACCTGCGCCCAAGCGAAGTAGTGCCTCTTGAATGGGTTGACGCTAATGCCTCAGCGCTCCTTGCAAGAAAGGACCTGACTTACCTTAATTGCACAAAACAGCCCCCCTACTACCCGTCAGGAGGGTCCGACTTGAACTACGTGAAAATGGATTTTAACTGCAGCGCAATCATAACAAAAGGGGACGAAGTACTCTCAATCGGCTTTCTAAAAACAATGATTATAAGAAAAAATTAGCCCCTCTATAGCACAGCTTTAAATTGATTTGCAAAACGAGAATTAATATGAACTCAAGGAAAAGAATTGCTGTTATTGATTATGATAACTGCAACTATGACCACTGCGGAAATTATTTGTGCGAAAAAGTCTGCCCAGTGAACAGAACGGGAAAGAAATGCATCGTTCATGAGCCGCTTCAAAAACCGGTGATTGCGGAGGAGATATGCATCGGGTGCGAGATATGCCAAAACCGCTGTCCGTTCAACGCAATAAGCATTGTAAATATCTCATTTAAATTAAGCGAACCAATCCACTCATTTGGGAAAAATATGTTCCGCCTCCACGGGCTTTCTGTGCCAAAAGAGAAAAGTGTTCTTGGAATAGTTGGGAGAAACGGGATAGGAAAAACAACAATTATTAAAATTCTTTCAGGAGCGATTGTTCCAAACTTTGGCGAGAAAAACGCGGATGAGAAAAAAGTTGTTGAGTATTATAAGGGAAAAGAGGCACAGGATTTCTTTTTGCGCCTCTACGCAAAGCAAGTAAAAGTAGCGGTGAAACCGCAGAGTATTGAATCAATAAAGGCAACTGGAACTGTGAGAGAACTCCTCGAAAAAGTTGATGATAATAATCAAATGGTAGAAGTCGCACAGGAGTTAAACATTGAGGGGCTCCTTGAGAGAAAAGCCGCTGAACTCTCCGGGGGAGAATTCCAAAAAGTGGCAATCGCAGCAACGGGGCTAAAGAACGCTGAACTATATTTCTTTGATGAACCAAGCTCCTTCCTTGATATTAAAGAAAGGCTGAGGGCTGCGCGCTTCATCCGCAAGATTGCGGAGAAGGCAGCGGTACTTGTCGTTGAGCACGATCTTGTGCTGCTTGACTACTTAAGTGATTATGTGACCCTCATGTACGGAAAGCCGCGAGTATATGGATTTGTTTCCCAGGTAAAAACAAACCGCGAGGGAATAAACACTTACCTTGAGGGATACTCAAAAGAAGAGAATTACAGATTCAGAGATTATGAAATAGATTTCTTCTCAAAGCAGAGAAAGGATAAACGCGAGAGAAAAGAGATTGTGGCGGAGTGGGCTACTCTAAAAGCAAAACTTGGAACATTTGAACTTCTGGCCCGCGAGAACAAAATAAGAAAAAATGAAATAGTGGGCGTAGTAGGTCCAAATGGAATAGGAAAAACTACTTTTATGAAAATACTCGCGGGAGAGATAAAGCCTAGTTCTGGAGAAGCAAAAAAAGGAGTGAAAATTTCTTACAAACCGCAGTACATCGCATACACCGGAGAAAAAACTGTCACTGAATTATTTGAATCAGGAATAATTCCGGAAATAAGGCAGAGTATTCTCCGCCCGCTTGAACTTGAAGAACTCCTTGAGAAAAAAGCGAAGAACTTATCCGGAGGGGAACTGCAGAGAGTATCAATCGCGCTCTGCCTAAGCAAAAAAGCGGATTTATACTTACTTGATGAGCCAAGCGCATACCTTGATGTTGAGCAAAGACTCGCAGTGGGAAAAGCGATTAAGAATCACATTGATATTACTGACTGCTCAGCGCTTGTAATCGACCACGACCTCGCGTTCATTGATTATTTGAGCGACAAAATAATGGTTTTCACGGGAGAGCCCGCAAAAGTTGGAAACGCGGAAGGACCGTTTGGGGTTGATGAGGGAATGAATTTACTGCTTAAGAATTTGGATATTACCTTGCGAAGAGACAAGGACACAAAACGTCCGCGAATAAACAAACACGGCTCGGTGCTTGATAGGGAGCAAAAAGAAAGCGGGGATTACTACGCTTAAAGAATAAGCTTATTCAACGCAGAGAAGAAAGAACTAATCAAAAAATACTTTTTTTGAGATAGGGGCAAGGATTCTTTTCAAAAAACCGTCGCCCTTTACAAACTTATACTCACAGTGGTCTTTGCTTAGGCAAATAGTCCCCTTTAATTTGCAAGAAAAACTAACAAGCTCAACAACCGAAACGCTTCCCCTAAAATGTTCCGAAAAAGTCAGCTTCTTTATCTGCTTTAAAGAAATGCACCGACAGCCAGTCTCCTCAAACACTTCCCTCTTAATCGCTTTTTCTGCGCTCTCCCTAGCCCACGCTTTTCCGCCGGGAAACTGCCACTTGCCAACATAAATAGAATTGTTCTTGCTTCTCTTTAGAACCAGTACTCTTCCTTTAGAATCAGAAACAATCGCTTCCACTATCCTCACGAACCTCTTGTTTTTTTGCTTGCCTTTTTTTGGCTTATTTTTGTGTGGCATAGGGACAGAAATTATAATAAATCCAGTTTAAAACTATTTCCAGACAGCAAAACAATATGAAAATCCTTAAAATAGACCGCAAGGAAAACATAATTTCCTGCGTTCCTGAGAGCCTTGATGACCTCTGGCACCTTGAGAAAATACTGGCAAAAGGCGACACAGTCTTTGGTTCCTCGGACAGGAAGATAAAACCCAGCAAAGAAGGGGAAAAAGCACTGAGGATTAAGATATTTGTGGAACTAGATGTGACTGATGTACACTTTCAGGAATACAGCGAGAACTTGCGGATAAACGGGATAATCCTTTCAGGAAAACCCGAGGAATACATTGAACTCAAAAGCCACCACAGCCTTGAGATACCAGTCGGGGAACGGGTTAAGATTAGAAAAACCGAATTAAAGCAGTGGCAGATTGACAGATTGAAGAAAGCCGAGGCTACGGCTGCCGCATCAAAATTACTCCTTGTGCTTCTTGATGACGAACAGGCAGAACTCGCGTTTGTGAATAATTATTCAATAAGCAGAAAAGCGATTGTGAAAGAAAAAAGGCGCGGGAAAAGATTTGAGCAGGAAAAAAGCGAGTACTTTGACGAAATACTTGAGAAGATTAAAACTCTTGAGCCAAAAAGAATACTCCTCGCAGGACCAGGGTTTGTGAAAGAGAATTTGAAGAAATTTATTGATAACAAAAAAACAAAGGGATTTCCTTCCGTGCTCATTGAGTCAACAAACTCAACAGGAGAAACAGGATTTAAGGAATTACTAGCAACGGGAAAACTTGAGGCAGTTGAAAAACAATTACAAATGGCAAAAGAATCAAAAATCATTGAGGAATTCCTCATGATGCTCGCAAAAGGAAAAGCGGAGTATGGAAAAGAGCAAGTAAAAAAGGCGATTTCGCTTGGGGCGGTTGAGAGAGTAATAATCTCTGAAACGCTTTTGATGCAGAACCGCGCGGAGGCTGAAGAAATACTTGACCTCGCGGAGCAGTACAAGTGCTCGGTTGAAATAATCTCCGCACGCAACCCGCAGGAAAAAAACATCCAAGGCTTTGGCGGAGCAGTTGCAACGCTAAGATATAAATTGGAGTGAAAGAAACATGCCAAGGCGACCAAGAAAAATAACACACAAAGCATGGTTCATCGGAGAAGATGGACGAAAACCCGGGAAACTATATCGAACCGCAAAACTTTTTTGGACAGGGGATAATACTGAACAATCTGGCGGAGCAAACACTGTGGGATTTTCGATTGCCCGCACAGCACAGGGAAAAAGAAAAGGAGTTGAAAAGAGATTTTACCGAGAATATAACAATCCCGAAAGAGATTATCGCAGACTAAAAGAATTTGAAGCAGCCGGCGCACACGTAGTCCCGGGAGTAAGACTTGTTATAACAAAAAAAGCCAAAGGGAAAATCGAAAGAAGCCTTGACATGCCCGACCTCACAGAAAGAGGAAAGAAAGTTGTATTCCCAATAAATTCAGTTGTAAGAAACAAAAAACTCCAAAAACTGGTTGAGGGTCTTAAAAATTCAAAAGAAATTTTTGACTCGATGCACCATGACTCATTAATTCTGAGAAAACTTCAGTATTCGCATAATGGAGACCTTTGGCTTTTCGTAATTGACAAAAAAACAAACACGGGAAAAGTTTACCTGGCTGATGTTGACGCGGTATTTCACTCAAATTTTATGCTGAACGCGCGCCTCTTTGGGGAAGAACAGGAAACTAAATATTTAGAACACTTCCGTGCGGGAACTGTTGGAATAAAGCAAACATTCACCACAATCAAGGGAATTGTCAGAAGATCAGAGAATCTTGCACTTTATTCCGCAGGACTCGCCGCAAGCAAAGCAGTAAAACACAGAGCGCTCCTTGTTGCAGCCCTTAAAGAAACAATTGCTGAAAACAAAAAGAGATTTGAACTCATAAACAAAACGGGTTATGAAATAATGTCAGTAGTGGCAAGGCAAGAAGATAGCGCAACTGCTGAGAAGAGCGATTATAATAGAGGAAAACAATTAAATAAGGCTCAGCGAAGACACCTGCGAAAGGTTATTGCTGAATCAAACAAGCATTCAAGATATCTTGAAGAGCCAACTCCGTTTTACGTTTATGCGGAGATGTATTACCCAAAGGCACCTGACAAAGGGGCCGTGTTTACTGCAAGAAGAATGAAATTTTCACAGACTCCCTCCGCAGGAGTCGGAGTTTACGCATCCGAAAAATTAAAGCAGGCGGAAAGAGAACAAGGCGTAAAACTATTTGGATTTGACAGAAAAGAAGTTGCTAAATATAATGAACTAATCAGACAAATTAACAATAGTGATTCCCAAAGAGCCGCACAAATTCTTAAAGAAAACAAACAGGCCCTAAGAGAATACTTAATTTATACCGCTTACACCCAGTTCCAAAAAGACCTTTCTTACATAGGCAGGGCAAAAACTAAGAACAAATGGACAGGCTACGGGGTAATGGCTCAAAGACCAATGGTTTTTGAAAGTAAATAATAAAATTCTCACTCAACCCTTAACTCAAACCACTCAACTTTTTTGTTCTTCGCAAGCTCTTTTACTTTCTTCTGAGAATCGCTTAAATGGGATTTGTTGGTTTTAAATTCCACAAAAACGATTTTATCCTCCTCAAAAACCACGCCGTCCACGGGTTTTCCAATGAAACGAAAATTCTGGCTGTTAAACGGAAAGTTCTTTGAAAAAGGGAGCCACTGCTCGGTAAGCTGGCCATACTTAACGCTTTGGGACTGCTTTGAGAATAGCAACGAGTTATACTCTGCTTTCATGCTGAAGAAAAGTTTGAGAATGAGCATGAGCGCGATTATTAAGATAATAATAATTGCAATGAAAATGAGTTCGAACATGACAAAGGTAAAGAATTTTTGTGAATTTAAACCTATTTTGAGCAAATTGCCGCACAAAGGTTAATAACAAATTGGGAGTGAAATTAAAGTATGAAAGAAATAGAAGTAAAGATACTTGATGTGAATAAAGCCGCTTTAGAAAAAAAGCTTTTGGCGCTCGGGGCAAAACTTGCTGGAGAGTATTATATTGAATCGGTTGTCTTTGACACCCAAAAGAAAGATTTGAATTCTAAAAAAGAACTTTTGCGCCTCCGCAAGAAAAATAATAGAATCATACTTACCCACAAAAACAATGTAAAGGAGGGCAAGACAAAAACCTGCGAGGAAACAGAAATAGAAGTAAGTGATTTTGAGAAAACAAAGGCGCTTCTTGCCGGACTGGGATTTATTTGCAGCAAATCAAAGCCAAAGAAGAGAACTACTTACAAACTCAAGAACTCCTTAATAGAAATTGATGAGTACAAAGAAATACCTCCATTTTTTGAAGTAGAGTCTCCAAATGAGGAAGAACTCGAAGAAGTTGTAAAACTGCTCGGATACACAATGAAGGATACAAAGACTTGGACTGGCTGGAAAGTTTTCAACCATTACGGGAAAGAACTTGAAAGTTTAGAAATTTAAAACTTAAATTTTTTTTGAAACAAAATCCCCTTCTTTTTTGTACTTGAAGTTCTTTATGTAATACTCTTTAACTCCAAGACCCGAAATTACAACCATCTTATTTGCCCCAAACTTTTCTTTTGCAACTTCTTCGGCTTCAAGCATTAACTCTTTTCCAAGCCCCTGATGCTGAGGACTCTCTTTGTTTCGTTTTCCAAGCGGAAGCGATTTACCAAACACATGAAGCTCGCGGACAAGAGCAGTGCGCGGGGTAATCTCTTTTAAGAAAGGCTCGGCTGGTTTTCGAAGACGAACAAACCCAAACAACGCATCCTTTGATTCCGCCGAAATAAACGCTTCCTCCCCATTACTCGCCTCATAAAATTCTTTCTTTATTTTTGCTTCACTTACATCAACCTCTTTTTCCCTCGCAACAATTCCCGCTTCCCTGCATCTTATACAATTACACTTTTTGCCCATTTTATGAAGCTCCTCTTCCACCATTTGGCGAAGATTTGTTTTCATTACTCCCGCGCTAATCACAGTGCTAGGAATATCACGATTCACCCTCATCACACGCACCCACTTTGGCACTTCGGATTTTATTTCAGCGAGTAGTTTTGCGGCTTCTGCTTCCCCCATCGGCTCAAAATTCCCGCTCTTCCACTCAGCGTATAGCTCGCTCCCCTTAATCACAAGGCACGGATAAAATTTCACCATATCGGGCTTAAATCTCGGGTCGGAGAAAATCATTCTAAAATTCTTCAAATCTTTTTTATATGTGCTTCCTGGAAGACCAGGCATTAAATGATAAAGCACTTTGAAGGCGGAATCCTTCAGAAGCTGGGTGGAATTTGTGACATCAGAAACTTTGTGCCCTCTGCAAACCCTTTTGTAAACCTCATCATCAGGGTTCTGCACTCCAAGCTCAACTCTAGTTCCGCCAAGCGAAAGCATTTGCTCAATTTCTTCTTTTCCGCACAAATCAGGGCGGGTTTCAAAAGTAATTCCAACGCATCTTCTTGACGACTTCTCCGCAAGAAGCTTTGTTTTTGCAAGCGAAGGGGATTTTCTCTCGTTAATCGCATCAAGCGATTTTTTCACGATTAACTCCTGCTGTTTTTTCCCCATCGCGGTAAATGAACTCCCCTGAAAAATTAATTCAATTTTTTCCGCATGGTTTCCTGTTAAGTCAAGCTGCATTATTCTGTTTGAGACAATTTTGTACGGGTCATACCCGAGCCTCTGCGCACGAAGAGCGCTTGGCTCAAACCCCGTATAAGATTTTGGCGCGGTTTTTTCTTCCATTGAGGAAGGACAGTAAATACATTCTCCGGGGCAGGGAAATGGAGGAAGCATTACCGCAACAACCTGCACCCCAGAAATACTTCTTGTGGGTTTAATTGACAAAAGCTCCACCATCTTTTTGGAGGGCTTCTTTCTCTGCGCAAGAACAAAAGGATGAGAAGGCATGTGAGAAAGACCAAGTTCTTTGCTCCAAAAGAATTCGCGCTGATTTAAGTCCTTTGGAGTGCTTATATCCCCGGAAGAGATTTCACTCAAAAGTTTTTTTGCGAAAACAAAATCCTTTTCTGGATGAGTTTTAATCATAAAATAATATCCTTAACACCCAAGTTAAAAAACCTGCAGTGAATGGTTAAAGTTCTTGCTTAATTAAACAAGAAAGAAAGAAGACCGCTAGCGTAATAGCTTGGCATTAGCGAGAATGAGTAGAAAGGAAGACCATAGAACACCGCTTCCATTTTGCTCTTAAAAGTTGGCTTTGCATTAACCGCAAAACTGAATTCTTTTTGCGTGTCCTCAAATGAAACAATTGTCTTGAATTCTTTTACACCCTCAATTCTAGGGTAAACAAAGAAAGCTTTTTCCACTTTCTGACCCTTTGGAACAACCACTACAATGTTATGCAAATCATCCGTCGAAATATTCTGCGCGAAAGCGTTTATGCTAAGCCAGTTTCCTGGAAGGGTAGGGGATATTACAAAGTTTGCATCCGCATCAGTAGGATTTACAAAGAATATTTTGTATTCGGCAGGAGAATCAACATTAACTACCTGCTCCACAACATCGGAAGGGGAAACCTTTAGCATTCCCTTAACAACGGTAAAGTAAAGCGAAACCTTATCGCTTCTCTTTGAGCCTGAAAGAGTAACGCTTATGGAGTAATCTCCGGGCACAGCATCGCTTGGAACTGAAATAAAAAGTTTTAATGACTCAAGCTCATTTCTTGTGGAATAAACGAAACCGTTAGGGAGCTCTGTAACCATCTCAATTGATTCATACTTATCAGTAAGCTCTTTTGAAAAAATGAGTTCAATTGAATTACCCACCGCAACAGTACCGGCGAAATTGTTTTCAGTCGGAGAAAGCTCTTTTGAAATAGGGTCAATCAATCTCACAGCAAAAACGCTTGTGCATAAGAGAAGCAACATCGCCGCAACAATAAATGCTTTTTTAAACATGTTAAATCAGAGTAATTAATAAAAGAATGAAATATAAAGGTTATTCTCATGAGTCCAAATGAAAGAAAAACCCAAAACGGGGAGAAAAAACGCTGCCTTGAGGAAAAAAGCCGATTTGAGATGACAAAGAAGCATCACTCAAAGACATACAAAGAAGCTAAGGCGCTTGGAAGAATGGACGAGGATTTTATCCCGCTCTGCGATTATGTTGAGAAAACCAAGAATTATTTCACAAGCAGCTCCTGCGCCGGAAGAATAGCGCTTATTGGGCTTGGCGAGGAAGAATCAAAACAGGAAAGCGCATTCTATAGAAAATGGCACAGAAAAGTAAGCGTAAAGGAAGTACTTGAGGCCATTAAGAGTTTTAGCGGGGATGTTCTTTGGTTCAAACAAGAGCCCCTAATACTCCACATCGGGACGAATACCATTGAAAACGCGAAAAATCTGCTGATTCTGTGCGAAAAAGCCGGAATTAAGCGCGCCGGGATAAAAGTTGCAAAGGACGGAAAATTTATTGTTGAGATGCTTGGAACCCAGAATATAAACGCGCCCATTAAGGAAGGCAAAGTATGCGCTGGAGAAGATTATTTGAAATATTTAATAAAAAAAGGGAATGAAAAGTTTGAGAAAAATCAGGAACTCATAAAAAAGCTCACAAAGGAAGCAAAAAAATTCTTGAATAGAAATTAAACTGACTAAAATAATAACTAAAACCCGCGAGAGGTTTTTTATTGAAGACCAGAAATAGTTGAGAGAACTTTCTTAGGGTTAAAATAATAACTGTCAATAACTTCGAGGACCTCAAGAGGCTTTCTTATTCCCTGTGCAATCATCCAGTCAAGCACGCTCTTTCTCGCCTCAATTTCTTTTTTTAACTCATTTTTTGTCATCGAATTCTGCTCCGCCATCTCCTCAACAACCCTTCCCTGAATCTCTGTTCTAAAAAGCAAATCGTGCTTTGGGTCAAAATCAAACAAAGTCCCTGAAAGCACTTTGTCTTCCATCCTCGAGAGCTCCACTATCTGGGTCACCCTTCTCTGCATTCCCTTTTCTTTCGAATAATGCCTCTGTGTTATTATAATAAAATCAAGCAAAGGAAGCATTGCCTGTGGAACAGAAAGAGGACGCTCGGCTAATTTTACAAGAGTTTCCCTTGAGTTATTAGCATGGATTGTCCCTAAACATCCCTGGTGCCCCGTATCCATCGCGGTGAACAAAGTAAGGGCCTCGCTTCCGCGCACTTCCCCGACAACAATTCTGTCAGGACGCATACGCATGGAATTTTTTAGAAGCGCATCCATTGTAATCTCAGAGCCGGAATAATTCCTCGCCTCAAGCGCAACCCAATTCTCTCTCGCAAGAAGTGAAAGCTCAATCGTGTCCTCAATTGAAACAATCCTCTCGCTTGGGCGCACAAAATTTGAGAGAATATTGAGGAAAGTTGTTTTCCCTGATGCGGTTCCTCCGGCAACTAAAATATTTTGAGGATATGTTCCAAGCCCGTCAACCATTGTCCACAAAAAAGCCGCGGCTTCTGAAGTAAGAGAGCCGTTCTCAATCAAATCAAGAATTGTGAGAGGAACAGGGGAGAATTTTCTAATCGTAAGCGAGATTCCAGTCGGAGAGAGCTCGGGAAGAGTTGCATTAACCCTGCTCCCGTCCGGAAGGCGCGCGTCAAGCAGCGCATTTTTTTGATTGAACTCCTTTCCAATAGTTGAGGCAATTTTTTGAACCAAATTGTCCAAGTCTCGTTCCCCAATTGTTATATTTGTTTTGCACATGCCGTGCATCTTGTGAAAAACAAACACTCCATTCTGCCCGTTTACCATTAGCTCTTCTAAATTATCATCAAGAGAAAAAAAGGCGAGCTGCTTAAGACCCACCGCATTGTGCAGAACATACTCTGAGAAGAATTCTTTTTCTTTTACAAAATCAATTTTTGAAACAGCCCCAATCATTCCCCCCAAAAGCTCCGTGAACACCTGCTTTGAGGGCATTTTCTGCGAAAGACTATTCATCTCAACAATAGGAATAACCGCTTCTCCAAAATCATCGAAGAAATCCTTTGATATCCCTTCAAACTTTCCCTTAAATGAGGAGCCTCTTGAAATATCTTTAACTAAAAAATCAGCGAAGGCTTTTTCTTTCTCTGAAAGCACTGCCTGCTTTACCTCATAAAAATTGGAAGAGAGCCCCTGGTAAATATCGGCAAGGTGAGTACTCGCAAGCCTCTTCATCTTAACCTCAGTAAAACGCATCAAAATCACTTATTGCTCAAGGCTAGTAAAAACCCGCAAGCATTGAGTATATATAAAAGAAAGTAATATAATAATCTACTCAAACAAACTTAGTGGCTAAAAAAGTGATTTTTAATGAAAGCTCTTTACTCAAAAATCCTTAAGAAAATTACTCCCTCAAAGCAGGAACTTGCGGCGGAAAAAGCGCTTGTTGATTCAATAAGAAAAAAAGTTGATAAGATGGATGGAAAGCACTCACACCTTGAGTGGTGCGGCTCAAGCGCCCGCGGAACCCACCTTACTGGAGATAAGGACCTTGATTTGTTCATAATGTTTGACAAGCACTTAAGCGCACATGAACTTGAGGAAGAGGGACTGCGCATTGGAAAAGAAATATTTAACGGACACAAATGGGAAATCGCATACTCCCAGCACCCATACGTGCGCGGAGAGATAAACGGATTTGAAGTGGAGATAGTGCCAGGATATGTTGTCGCAAGCGGGGCGGAAAAACAAAGCGCGGTTGATAGAACTCCTTTTCATAATAAATATTTACTAAAGCACATGAAAATTTCACAAAGACAGGAAACTCGCCTGCTGAAACAATTCTTGAAGGGAATCGGGGCATACGGGGCAGATTTGAAGAATCAGGCTCTCCCAGGATACGGAGTAGAGTTACTTGTTCTTTACTACGGGACGTTTGATAAAGCTCTCAAAGCGGTTTCCAAGTGGAAAGAGAAAACTGTAATTAAGATTGAGAAAAGTAAGAGAGATGCAAGCGAGGAGTTTATTGCGCCGCTTGTGTTAATTGATCCAGTTGATGAGAACCGAAATGTCGCAAGCGCGCTCTCGACTGAACAATACAACAAAATGATACTTGCTGCAAAGAAGTTTTTAAAGAAACCAAGCGAAAAATTCTTTTTCGGAGAAAAACTTGACGAGTGGCCGATTGAAAAAGTCCGAGAGGAATTACGCAAAAAGGAATTCATCGCAATTGAAGCGGATTTCCCAACAAACATACTCCCTGATTTAGTTTGGGGGCAACTAAGAAGATATTTGCGAAAAGCCGCGACGCACCTCGAGGAAAATGATTTTATTGTAAAACGCTCTGCACTTTGGAGCGATGAGAAGCAAATATTTTTCATGTACGAACTAAACACACTAACACTTCCAAAAGTGCAGAAAATATTCGGACCCCCTGCTAGTGACGCGGAGAATACAAAAAAATTCTTGGCACGCAAAAGAAAAATAATTTCAGGACCGCGCGAAGAGAACGGAAGAATTGTGATTGAGGCGGAGAGAGAAAGAACAAGCGCGGCTCTCGTGCTAAAAGATTTTGTTGAAGAAACAAAGAAGAGCGAAAAGAAAGGGCTCAAAGAAGGACTCACTCACGCAAAAGTTTTGCCCGAGAGTGAAATACTAAAACACTACAAGGGCGGCTTTGCCGAACACTTCACAAAATACCTTGAAGGAAAAGAAATATTTGAGTGATTCTATGACAACCATTGCTAAGCAAACAGCACTTGAGAAAATTCTAAAACTTAACAAAAGCATTCCGGAGTTTAGAAATGAATCAAACAAAGAATTCAAAGAACGCCTGAAAGGAAAAAGAAAACTAATCCTTACTGCAATATTAAACAGAAAACCGGCAGGATATCTGATTGGATACGCCATCAATAAAAGTGCTTTTTATATTTGGATGGCAGGAGTAATTCCAAAATACAGGCGAAAAAAGGTAATGACCGCACTCATGGATTATACAGAGAGATGGACAAAAGAGAAGGGATACAAAAAAATAAAAATTAAAACCAGAAGCACCCGAAAAGCCCAACTCGCAAACCTATTAAAAAGAAAATATACGCTTATTAGGACAGAAACTGTACAAAAAGAGGGCACAAAAAAATACTATTTTGAAAAGAAGCTTTTGTAATGAAGGGAAAAAGAATTTTCCTTTAGACATTTGGTTAGGTGAATAGCATGACTGAAATAAAAACAGGGCAAATCTGGAAGCACTTCAAGGGAAGCACCTGCGAAATAGTGGGAATAGCGCTTGACTCGGAAACACTTGAAGAAATAGTTGTGTATAAACACCTAGAGGCGGCAAAAGAAATGCCAGCCGGGCAGATGTGGGTGCGACCGAAGAAAATGTTTCTTGAGAAAGTTAAACGCGACGGGAAAGAAATGCAACGGTTTACGCTCATAAAGGATGCCTGAAGAAAGATTAATATATTACGGGATAATTGTAATTAGTAATGGAAGTGATTTAATGCCAAGAAAATCGGGGACAGCAACATACAGAAAGAACGAAATAAGACTTGCAAGAACATTAGGATTACCGGTGTCACAACTCACAAAAAACGCCAGAGCCCGCGCACTCGAAAGAACCGGACTTAGATTAAGAGAAAGTAGATCACTTAAAGGAATGCATTCTAAAATTCACCCTGGGGCAGTAGTCACGGTTATGAAAGGCGAAAAAATAGAGAGTGCCCAAAGACGACTACGCGGCAATAAAAAACCTAGACCTCCATTCCAAGGTGGACCCCAAGAGAGAAATTGGGAATATTAACTAAAGCGGACCTTGCTAAAATTAGAGGGGTAAATACCCCAATATTTTCTTCGCTTTAGAAATATCAATCATTTCCAATTTATCAGAAATATTAAATGCCTCAAACCAAAGCGTTCCTTTTTTTTCAATTGATTTCATTACTCCCGAAATTGCATTACTCATACTAACATGGGTGCCGTGCGGACCCTCTTTGTCGCCTATTCGCGGAAATCTTAGGCAAATTATTTGGATTTGTTTTGTAAGACCATAAAACGCCAAAATATTCTCCGCGATTACTTTGCTCTGCGAATACATCAGCGCCTTATTCTCGCACTTCAAATCCTCTGCCTTCAAATACATTGGAATCGTTTGCTGGTCCTCTTTTAGCGGGAACTTTGCAGGCACACCTCTCTCAACGCCATAATATGCTGTGGAGCTAATGAAAACTAAACGCTTAACTTTGTTCTCAATCGCCGCATTAACTACATTCATTGTGCCGACACAATTAACCTGAAAATACTCATCAAAGGACTTGACTTCAACGGGCTTTGTGATGGCTGCAGCATGAACCACCATGTCACAACCCTGCATTGATTCTTTAAGCTGCGCATAATTTAGAATATCTTCCCCGTTGATTAAGTCATACCCAATAACTTCGTGAGCATTGCTGACCTGTGCTATTAGAGGCTTGCCAAAGTAACCCAAACTACCTGTTATGAAAATCTTCATACTACCCGCCTATTTATACTAAGCGGGCCTAGAGGGAATCGAACCCCCATCTCGAGATTACTTCCAGTACAAGCCGAAGTCTCGCCGGTTATCCATTGCCACATAGGCCCAATAAAGTGAATAATATTGACCAAAGAATAAAAGCCTTGGGGCACTTGGATTTTTCGCTTTTTGGGAACGTTTAAAAAGCTTCCAGAAGCAGATTCTGTCATACTGGTGAGATAATGAAAACATGCACTACATGCAACAAAGTAGTAACAATGAAGCATATTGAATTCAAATGCCCTAGCTGCGGCAAGAACACAATTGTTCGATGCGCTAACTGCAAAGAAACTGCTAAAACTTATAAGTGCAAAGAATGCGGATTTGAAGGACCATAAACACAATAGTCTATTTTAGGTGAATAATATGGGACTCGCAATGGTTGTCTTTAAGGTGTTTGTTGACCCTGAGAACCTTGACAAGGTAGAAGCGGGTTTAAGAAAAATCACTGAAGGCACTTTTAGAGACCTAAAGAGAGAGCCAATCGGATTTGGAATAGAGGTTATTAGAGTAGGATACTTAATCCCTGACAAAGTTGACGGCGCAATGACAAAACTAGAGGACGCTGTAAAAAAAGTTCCTGGAATAAACGAAGCAGAAGTAGAAATGCTAACACTAATTTAATTTTAGCAATTAATTTTGCTTAGTCGCTTCCCCGTTCTTTATCACAAACAGAGAATAAACCGCATCTTTTCTGTCATTTTGGGAATCAAATCTAATTCTTCCTGAAATCCCATTATAATCAATATTCTTCAAATAATCCGCGAGAGCTGATTGTTCAATTCCGCTTTCCTTAACGGACTTTGCAAGTATGTAAATCGCGTCATAAACCCCTGCGCAAATATTTTTCTGCGGGCACTCAAAACCATACTTCTCAGCGAATTTTTTCATAAATGCATCGTATCCAGCACCCTGCCCGACAACAAAATCAGCGCCAATCGCGCCCTCAAGAATTGGATATGATGAAAGTAATTGGCTTGACTTAGTTATATTATCATTCACAAAAAGTGTTTTGGGTGTGAAGTTAAGCTCCGTCATTTGCTTCAGCACAATATCCCCAGAGGTAATTGACTGAGGACTTATGAATAACGCCTCAACTCCTGCCGAGGAAAGCTTTGAGAGCTGGGAGCGAACATCGGTCGCGCCTGTAACAAAAGATTCACTAGTCACATTTACATTTGAGTCAGCAAGATACTTTTCAAGAGAAATTTTTAGCCCCTTTGCGTAATCAGTTTCCTCATAAATCACTCCAATTGATTTAATTCCTTTTAGTTTTACTTGCTCCGCGAACAATTTTGCTTCCGCATCATCAGAACCCCAATTGCGAAAAACAAAAGGAGAGACCCCGGTTATTGCGGGCGTTGTTACAAGCGTTGAGAACAAAACCGCTTTCTTTTCTTCAAGCATCGGCGCAATCGCAAGAACTGTCCCGCTGCAGGCAATTGAAGTAAAAACCCTGCCCCCATTCACAGAATAAAACTGCTCAAAAAGATTTTTTGCAACCTGCGGACTGCACTGATGATCCTGATAATCAACAACTAATTTTGCGCCGTTTATTCCTCCGCCAGAATTAATCTCATCAACAGCAATTTGCGCTGACTTCTCCGCAGCATCGCCATAATGAGCAAGACCGCCAGTGAGCGGGAATAATGCGACAATTCTTACTTCATTTTTTTGAGAAAAATTTTGAGTGAAATAAAAAAGAGCGCCTGCAATAATAAACAGAACAATTATTGTAATTATAAGTTTTTTCAAGCAAAACACCTTAGCAATAGAACTCAAAAAAACAATTTAAATCAGAGCTTTCCCCATTTCCACATCATAAACTGCGCAAAAGCATTTGCCTGCTCGTGCGTGACATTTGCGGCCATTTTTACAGCATCCACTATGTACGTGGCGTTGGAAGGTCTATTGGGAAATGCTTTTGATGCAACAGCAAACATTATTGCATATTGGCGCGGTTGAATTGAGTGAGTCTTTAAGTAATCACCCATTACATTTACGTTCACAGGATGATTTGCCAACAACTCATCCAAAGCCTTCATTTCTGCACTTACCTGCATAGAAGTCGGTTTTTTGATTGGGCGAATAGCACTAGCTCCCCTTTGCGAGGACCAGCTGGCCACAACAGAAGAACGTTCCGAATTACTAACTGCAAATTTCTTTCCTAATTTACGCATAAATATAGACTCCTTAATTCGAATTTAATAATATCGGCTAGCCGCCCTAAGACAATTTTTATGGGTTTTGCAGGAACAATAGTGCATGCTTAATTCCCTTACTTTAAGAAACTGGAGAACGCACAAAGAAACCACGCTTGAGTTTGGGAAAGGAACGAATGTAATAATAGGTGTAATGGGTTCTGGAAAGAGTTCTGTTGTAAATGCAATTAGTTACTCGCTATTTGGCACTTTCCCCGCGATGAAAAACAAGAGTGTTTCATTAAAAGAAGTGATAATGAACAAGCCAAACCCCCAGAGCAGGGCGGAGACCGCAATTACATTTGAGCAGGACAAAAAGAAGTATAGGGTGGAGAGAATAATCAAAGCTGACGGGACAAATGAAGCGAAGCTCTACGAGGAAAGCAGGCTCATAGCGGGACCAAAACAAAAAGATGTTAATGAAAAAGTTGAGATGCTTCTTGGGCTGAATTATGAATTATTCAGCAGAGCTGTGTATGCCGAGCAGAACGAAATGGATTTCTTTCTGAAATTAAGCCCCGGGGAGCGAAAAAAGAAATTTGATGAGCTGCTTGAGCTTGAGAAATACGAAGAGGCCCGAAAAAACTCAATTACACTCCAAAACGAAATGCTAAAAGAAAACAAGCAGATAAAGGATTATATTGAACAGCAGAAAAACGCGATAAAGAACCATGAAGAGGAAAAACTGCTTGCGCAAATCAAAAACGAGGAAAAGGAAATTATTCTGCTTGAGAAAGAAATTATTGAAACCAAAAAAGAACTTGCGCTCATTGAGAAAGAATACTCCTCACTGCTTGAGAAAGAAAAGCAAAACAAACTGCTTGAGGATTTACTTATCAAACTTGGCTCACGCATTGATACATTAAAAGAGGATATTGCGAAAAATGAAAAGATTTCGCTAAAAGAAGTGCAGGAAGAGCTTGTGAGGAATAAGAAAGAAGCCGAGAAATTCTCGCAGGCGATGCTTGAAAAAGAAAAACTGCTCAAGGAGGCGCTTGAGGAAGTGAAAAAGCACAGCGGAGATTTAAAAGTTCTTGAGTACAAGAAAAAAGAGGTACTTGATGAGGAGAAAGGAATCTCCTCGCTCAAAGGAAAGTGCCCAACCTGCAAACAGGAATTAAATGAAGAGCACAAAACACACCTGACAAAAGAATACTCTGAAAGACTCGCACAAACTATTACGTGGATGGCGGATATTGAGAAGAAAAAGAAAATTGCGGAAGAGAAAGCCGCAGTGCTTGAAAAAGAAAAAGAAAAATTACGCAAAGAAAACGATGAAGTAAAAAGCAAATGCTACAAACTTGAGGCGGCGCAAAAAGAGGCGCTTTCTGTTGAAGAGAAAAAGAAACAACTTGCAAATTTTACGGGGGAAACGCCAAAAGTGAGAAAACAGCTTGCTGAACTTGGGTTTGATAAGAAAAAACTTGAGATGGTCCGCGAGGAGAATTATAAGAAAAAATCCTCTGTGAGTGTTGCTGAAACAAAAATAAAATCAAAACTGGAACTTAAGAAGAGCTATGAGGGAACAATAAGCAAAATCGCGCAAATAAGAAAATCAATTGAAGAACAAGAAAAAGGCTGTCTGAAGAAAGAAGAAGCTGCGCAAAAACTAGGGGTGTTTGCGAACTGCTTAATCGCGGCGCAAGTAGAGCTGCGCGAATCACTCTTACAAACTATAAATAGCGCAATGACAAGCATTTGGCAGGCGGTTTATCCGTACAAGGACTTTACCGATGCGCGCCTGTGCGTTACCTCTGACGGGTATGATTTACAGGTAATGAACCGAAACGGGGAATGGGTGAGAGTTGAGGGGATACTCTCTGGCGGGGAAAGAAGCGCCGCCGCTCTTTGCATAAGAATGGCATTCGCGCTTGTGCTTACCAAAAAGTTGTCCATGCTCATACTTGATGAGCCGACACACAACCTTGATTCAAACGCCGTGCAAAAACTAAGCGAAATGCTCCGCGAAGAAATGCCAAAACTTGTTGAACAAGTATTTGTAATTACTCACGATAAGGAACTTGAGAATGCTGCAAGCAGTAACTTGTACTTACTCACAAGAAACAAGAATCTTGATGAACCAACAAAAGTTGAAGTAATGAATACTTACTGAATCAGAATAAACCCTTCTTTATCAAATCGGGAACTAGTCTGTCACGCGTTGCGGGAATTAACGGATACTTATTCGAATCAAATTCTTTCCTTGACATCCAAACAAATCCCTTAATCTCATTGCCCGGAACAATTTTGCCTTCAATTTCCGCTAAATATGCTCTGCTTCGGTAAATAACACCCGCATCGTATGCGGATGGCGAAACATACTCGCCGAAAAACTTTGAGGAAACCACTTTGACATTAATCTCTTCACTAAGTTCCCTTTGAAGACAATCCAAATCTGATTCCCCTTCCTTTACTTTCCCGCCAGGCGTCCAATATTCTTTATACTTATCCGCGCCCTTTACCAAAAGCAGTGATTTATTCTGAATTATTATTGCGGCGATTCTAGTTACTTCTTTCATAAAATAATATTATTTAGAAAGATAATATAAAGTGAGCCTTGGGCAAGAAGCATGGAAAAACATTCTAAAAAAAGTTTTTTTAGAAAAATTAAACTAGCTTAGCAGCTTCTTTCTTCTTAGCTTCCCTAACAATATACCCTGCAAGAATATTTCTTGTGGTTTTGGATAATTTCATTTCAGGTATTTTGTTTAAAGCAGCCTTGTTTTTTACAAAATCTTTTCCGAATTCCTCAGGAAACTCTTCAAGCAAAACTTCTCCCCTATACTTTAATCCTTTAGCAACACTCTTACCCATTTCATCACCAATTTAATATAATTCAACTCTAGTAATTTTTCCGCTTGGAAATTTTCTTAATATACTCAAAGGCAAAACTTTTTCTTTTAACTCTTTCTCGGCAACCTGAAGCATTGACAAATCAGCTGTTCTTTTTACGAGAGGCGGTGCGCCTAAAGAGAGCTGAAGGCTTCTTGCGCTTAATACACGAGTAATTTCAAATCTAGTAAACCTAACCAACAAACTCACCAAGTAATACAAATTACTCACAAAGCAAGCTTTAAAAACGTAGCCCCGAAGGCTCCAAAATTAGGGCTTAAACGTGTTCTAAGCGCATTTTAGAGGAGGCTTTGCCCTGCTCCATCCTCTCCTCAAAGACGCCTGCGCTCAAATTCAAATGGTTTTTGAGCATCCAATAATCCGAGGCAATCATTGACCTTTTGCTTAGTTTCTTTAGTTCAAACCATTTCAAAAAGTCTTTTTCCTTAATCTCCGAAACATTTTTTGGTTTTACACTAACCAAAAAGAAAACAAAGCCATGCTTTGATTTAGTGCCCTCCAAAACCCTTTCGTAAATCACGCTCTTTACTCCGCAGTACTCGCACACGGCATATGCCTTCTCCGAAATTATTCTTAGTGCGGCTTCCTTAATTGACTCCTGAATTAATAGTCTTCCTGAGAGAATACTCCAAAGCCCCTTGTAGGGGCGCTCCTGCCGCTTAATTAGAAGAACTTTTTCTTCATGAACAAGGGCGACTAATATTACCACAAGCGGGGAAATTCTCTCCGAGTCAGGAACAAAAAAAGGAATCATTTTCTCGGCTTTCTCTGAAAGCTTGTACTGCTCGTTTTCTTTCTCAAGCAATCCTTCCGCAACCATTTTCTTCAAAAAATACGCGAGCAAATTGGATTTGATTTTTGTTTTTGAGAGGATAGCGGAGAAGCGCAAGCGCTCCGCGTAAAGAAACTGCTGAAAGATTTTCTTCCTCTTTTCATCAAAATTCAGCTTCATTTTGCCCACTTACTTACTCAATAAATATTGAGTAAAACCTTATAAATAACGCCAAAAGGAATACTTTTGGTGGTTTTGTTGGAGGGCGGGGCGGAAGTAAAAAATCAGAAAATGCATTACTTAGTCGCGACATGCATAATTGTAAAGAACGGGAAATACTTAATAGCAAAAAGGGCTTCATATGAACCCGCGTTCCCAAACAAGTGGACGGTTCCTGGAGGAAAACTTGAATCAAAAGAATTCACTTCACGCAAAAACGATGCCGGAAATTTGTGGTATAATGTGCTTGAGGAACTAGTTGAGAGAGAAGTAATGGAAGAAGTCGGACTTACAATTGAGGACATTGGTTATGTTACAAGCCTTGCATATATACGCGATGACGGGGTGCCGACAATAATAGTGAGTCTTTATGCGAACTACAAAAGCGGGGAAATCAAATTATGCAAGGCGCTTACCGAATATGCTTGGGTTACGCTTGAAGAAGCAAAGAACTATGATTTAATTGACGGGATACACGACGAACTCGCGATGCTTGAAATGCACCTAAAAGGGCAAAAATTGGGGAAATGGAAAAGACATTAATAATTTATACTCATACTGCAAAATATTGTTGAATGGTAAAACTGCTTACTCTTGTTCTAATTGTTGAGGGCGACAAAGTGCTGCTCGCAATGAAAAAAGAAGGGTTCGGCAAGGGAAAATGGAACGGGCTTGGCGGAAAAGTAAAACCTGAAGAAACCATTGAGCAGGCAGCGAAAAGGGAAGCACGCGAAGAGGCATGCGTGCGCATTATGGAAATGAAAAAATTGGGAATAGTACAATTCAGGTTCAGGGGAAGCAGGACCGTGCGCGAAATGCACATTTTTAAAGCAACAAAATACTCGGGAAAACCCGGGGAAACAAAAGAAATGCGGCCAAAATGGTTCAATCTAAACAAAATTCCTTTTGGCAAAATGTGGCCCGCAGACAGGAACTGGATGCGAATGTTTCTTTTAGGAAAACAATTCCGCGGCAGGGTGCTTTACGGGGAAAAGTACGGCACTGTAAAGAAACACAGCGTGATTTCAAACGAGGTTGTTGAAGCGAGAATCAGGAATCAAATAAAGATGGTTGCCACAAAGCATACACGCCCCGCGCTCAAACCTTTGACTCAACGAATTCCTTCAGCACGAGGGTGCGGTTATGCGCCTCGTCCCTTGCGGCGAAGAGGAGCATGACACTGCCGTTCTTTGCGAGCTTCACAAGGCACTCAACTCCACCATTTTTCCATAGCTCTTTTTTATAACGCTTTTTGAACTCTGCAAACGTTTTCGGGTCGTGGCTGAACCACTTGCACAGTGCCACAGAAGGAGTGGCATCCTTCAGCCATAAATCCATCTTCGCCTTCTTTAGGGTAATGCCACGCGGCCACAGCCGGTCCACAAGTATGCGGGTGCCACCCTTTTTTCCCGCGGGCTCATAAATGCGCTTAATCTGAATCATGGCAAACATTGTGGAGCGAGAAAAAAAACTATCTAATTCCAAGCACTCTAGTCAAAATTTCCTTTTCGCCTTCGCGGTGAAGCCTGCTATTTGGGGCTGCGGAAGATTTGATTCCTTTGCAAAATCCTTCGCAAGCTTTAATGAGGAGAATCCTTTCACGCTCGCAAAATTCTTTCCTGCGTGCAAGACACGATAGCCCTCTTTTTCGGAGAACTCTCTGAATTTCGCGATTGTCGCTTCCTGGATTGAAACAATGCTCTTTGCAAGCTGCGTGGAAAAGAATTTTGAGTTAGTGCTTGTAAGCTGTTTTGGCAGCGCACAAAGAACATTGCTAAGCGCAGAGAAATAGAACTTAAAATAATAGTACTCAAAAGTACTGTGAAATAAGGAGGACTCAAACGAATCCACTAACTTTCGAACCTCAAACATTTCAGAGTTTAACGCGCGCACTTCCTTTGAGAAAAAACTCTCATTCTTTAAGCAAAACCAATTAAGCTCGTGGGAATTATCTTGTGCTTGAGAATTATTCTCAACAGAGACTTCTGTTTTACTTGAAACAAGAACCGCTTTGTTCTCACTAACAAGCCTTCTTGCATCCATAAGCGGAACAAATTCAACCGAGTCCTTAAAGAAAGGACCAAGCGGAAAGGAATTTAGGAAAAATTCTTTTCTTTTGCTCGCGCGCTGCTCTTTTGCTGGATTTGTGTTGTGATAATCAAATGCAAAGCTCCCTGAAGAGGACTCGAAAAACAAATTATCTTCAGCAAAACGAACTTTAATTAGCGAAGAGGGAAGCAGGTTCTTTGATTCAAGTGTTATTGGAGTACAGCACGCGCAATTCTTTGTTTCGGGACCAATATTAAAGAAATTGTTTGAGAAGAGCTCCGCCCAAACATAAGAGAAATCAAGTTTTGAGGTAGAATCCCTTGAGAGAGGATCATAATCCATTGAGGAAAATACTTTATCATTCTTTTCAAATGCAAGCGCTTCCCCGTGGCGGAAAAAAGCATTCTCTAAAAATAATTCCACCCTCTCGCCAATTTCTTTTGGAACTTTTTCAAGCGGGACGCGAAGAACTGAGCTCCACGCTGATTGCTCAACCAAAAACAGCGCATCGCTTTCATTAACCTTCAATGCCTCGCTGAATGGAATCTCTTTTGTAAGAAAAAAGCCAAGGTCTTTAACGCGGCAAATCCCTTGGCTATTTGTGCTTATTTGCTCTGTTGGCGAGCAGGTGCCCTCCCCAACCTTATAGAATTCCTCTCCAAGCTTTTCAAAAGAATCAAAATAAGCCCAATTCTTCTCAATTAAGAAAGCGCGCTCCGGCTCAAGTGCGAGGGGCAATTTATTTATATGAAGCGCAAGCGCATTTGAGATTTTCTTTAAATTTGAGAAAGAAAGAGCGCGAAGATGAACAAGCCCGCCCTTTTCCTCCACACTAAAACCCTTAAAGCCAAGAGAAAGAACAAGCTCCGAAAGCTTATCCTGCCCTATTCCCGAGAAAGTAGTGAAGGGAAAGAAGCGGTGGCGCTGAACCACTTTATGATTTTTATTTGAGAACTCAACAAGCATCTCTGCCTTTGGCTCATTGTAGGAAACCTTTGTAAGATAATAAATCTCCTGCGTGGAGTACGCATTATGCTTTGACATGACACAAGCCCTTTTTTGGCTTTAAAAAGCGCTTTGGAAGTGCCATGCCGGTGGTCGGATTTGTTAACTAGAGAAATGAGTTAACTTCCTCGTCTTTCTTTTCTTCGCCCAAAGCAAATGCCCTTGCGGAATCTTCTAGAGTTGTTTCGTGCCTGCTCGGCTGGGACTTTCTTAATCGCACTTTGAAGAAAGTTGGCGAGCCGACAGCTTCACCAACAACAATCGCTTCACCAACGCGGAGAGAGGATATTGCTCTCTCTGTGCTTGAATCAATTCCCTCGCAGGACTCCGCTATGTGCTTCAAATCATACGGGTTTGTTACACGCAAGATAATATTTGTGTTGCAATTCGCAAGAGTTGTAGTATCAAGGCGCTTTGGTCTTTGTGAAATAACAACAAGCGATGCCCCAAATTTTCTTCCTTCTCTAGCGATTGTTCTCAGCGACGAGCGTGCAACCGCGTGCTCCGCTGCTGTGCCCTCCGGGATAAAGTTATGCGCTTCCTCAACGAATAACGCAAAAGGAGGAATCTTCTTTGAGGGACTTCTTCGTTCATGGAAAAGCTTTCCTGACAAGTACGCCACAATCACCTGTTTTTTCTTTTCTGAAGTGAGGCTGTTTAAGTCAATTACCAAAAGCTGACCGGGCTTAACAAAATCAATTATGCCAGGCTCATCAATTTTACCGAATAAATTTAAATCCTCAAGCTCTGAAACTACGCCGTGTAAAGATGCCGCGGTTTTTTCATTATCAACATTCTCAATCTCCGCGCGCACGGCGTTTAAATCAAACGGACCCGCGCCTGAACGCATCTCGTCATTTAATTTGTGGAAGATTTTTGAGAGTTCTCTTCTTTGGTTTGGAGAGAGCTCCACAATTTGTGAAATCATTCCAATATGAACCTTTGAGCACGCGATTCTGATTTTTGAGCCGTCAATTATCTTTGTTTTTGATGAAAAGTCTTGGAAGGTTTTAGATTCTGATTGCTTAATTGGCTCGCCAAAGCAAGTGTATTCCCCGTGCGTATCAATTACAACCACTCCTATTTGTCCCTGCTCTTTTTTTCTTGAAAGAAGCTCTTCTAATAGAACCGAAATAAAATATGATTTACCCGCACCGCTTGTCGCAACAATCGCTAAATGTTTTTGGAGTAATCTTGAGAGATTTACTTTTAATTCAACATCATGAAACTGGAGGCGCCCGAGATTCAAACCATCAGTCTGCAAATTAAGGAATTTTTTTATTCTCTCATTATCAGCGAGGAATACTTTTGAACCTGGAGAAGGCGGGAAAGTTGTTCTTTGAATTCCATTTTCTGTGAAAACCCCCAAGGGTTTTGCTTTTGCGATTAAGAATTCCCACTCTGCCGCTGGAAAATTCTTTTCAAGCTCCGCGCCAATAACCTTAACCGAATCGGGACGTTCAAAATACCTGTTCGTTTTAATTACATCCTCAACAAGAAGCATCATTGTTCCTTCGGAGTACTCAAGCTCCGCAAACATCCCCTTATGCGCCTTACCCTCATTCACAACAAAATCAACGCTTGAAGGAGAAGGACCTTCCATTGAGGAAACTACTGTGCCTAGTTGTTCACGCATGTTAATTACCTTCGTGCCGGTTTTAGTGCTCTTGATTTTTTAATAGGACTACTTAGGCCAAGCTGCTGATGTGTCGCATTCCATTTAATTCTCCTCAATTTTTGATTTTCTTTCAGAGCATCAAGCACTCGTCTTGTTTTAGCCACAGCATCTTCAACTTTTACATTGGACGCATCAAGACGTTTCATTGCTTTCTCAGCATCAGATTCATTTCCCATTCAATTCACCAACCACTTTTTCTAATTCATCAAAAGATTTTATTGCAAACTCCGGAACTGCAATTGACTTATCTATCTTAGCGCCCGAACGATTTATTAGACAATTGTGCAGACCTGCATTCTGCGCACCCAAAATATCAGCGCGCAAAGAATCCCCTATCATTATTGCTTCCTCGGGTTTTACTTTGAGTTTTTTTAATATCCACAAAAAGCCCTTCTTATCCGGTTTTAGCGCTTTTGTTACAAAACTCGGGGCAAGAACATCCAAGTGATTTGAGAATTTTAAACGCGACTCAAGTCTTCCAAAACCAAAACTCTCGGTGTTTGAGAGCAAGCCAAGTTTAAGTCCGCCCTTTCTTAAAAGTGCGAGCGCGGGCAATACATCAGGAAAATAATGAATTGATTCCATTCTTTTGGTGTAAATATCATTCATTACCTGTGCGAGCTCCTTATTCCCGTGCTGGTTAAACTCCGTGAAAAAATCATTCTGCATTTCCTCAAATGAATTATATCTCTTTAACTGCACAGCCTTCTCATATCTTATAACAAACTCTGTCTTCGTCAAGTGGTCATGCTTCGCAAGCCTCTTTACATGCTCAAAATTAATTGTCGCAGGAATGAGAGTATCCCATAAATCAAAAATTACTGCTTTAATCATTCAACTTCAACTCCCATTTTTTTCAAATCTTTTAACAGTTGTTCAGCACCACCAAACTCAATTGTCTTCATTCCAAGACTTTGCGCAATAAAAAAATACTCGTTTCTATCATCAATAAAAACACACTCCTCCCCGTTAACTTTCGCCTGTTTGATTGCCAATTCAAAAATTTCCTTTTGCGGTTTGTGCATCCCCACAGCCGTAGACAAAATGCATGGATTAAACCCGTCAAACACTTTTCTTTTTTTGTTTAACTCTGCGTGAAAGTCCCATAAATTTGATATCAAACCGACTTCATAATTTTTCATTAATTTTTTTGCAATCAAACACACAGCCTCATTTTTGTAAGTTGATTCTAAATAAGTTTTCTCCCAAATCGCCATTAGTTTCGGAACACTTTTCTTAATAGAATATTTCTTCTTTAGGCGCTTTACAATATCCTTAACCTTCATTTTTCCATCCCAAAGCTCCGTTTTGTGGTCTTTTCTTATTTGCATCAACTCTTCCAGCGGAACATTAAATGCGGCAGCCACTCTTTCCAGAACCTGCTCAATTTTGGCGGTAAGAATTACTCCGCCCATATCAAATAAAATACATTTAATCATTTATTCACCCAAACGGCCTATTTCCTCTTCTCATCCTGATTTTTGTCCCTAACCTGTCAACTAATCTCTCATACACAACGCTTATTTCCTGTTCGCTTAGGCCTGCTCTTAGGTCTGCCTCAATTAAAATACTCGGAAAAGAATATTCTTTGTGCAATGAACTTAGGGAGAAGACGAGTGAGGAAATCTTTTCTGAAAGCTCTGCGAGGTCTTTTTGATTCTTGCAAACAAATTCCACTCGCAGGGGCTTATCATACTCGCTTGCTTTAAGATAGAAAACAAAAATGCTCTCGCTCCACTCCTTTGAATAATCTTTTAGTATCGCATGACTCTCGGGCTGATTAGTATAAGGAAAAACAAATGTCCTCTCGCTTGGACGCAAATAATAATCCAAAATTGATGCGTCAAAGGCGCCGTTTAATGAAGACGAGGAGATTTTTAATTTTGATTTTGGGAGAATCTCCTCTGCAAGGAGCTGGCGAAATCTTGTTCCCCTAGAATCCTCAACACACGCAACGAGCGTACAGGAATTTTCCTCCGCGGTTTTGTATAATTTTTGGAATGAGTGAATAATTGAAACGTAATCCTCATTAACTCCTGATTCCTTTCTCGGCTTGTCCTGGTACTGCGGAACAATTGAGCCATCAATGAACATAAACTCTGGCTTAAACTTTTTTATCATTTCAATTGCGCAAGAAACTTCTTTCTCCAAACGCAATAAGGAAATGCTTTGCTGTTCCTCATCCTTCTCAAGCCCAGCACGAAGAATCATCGGCTCGGGAAAAGAGAATGGCGCTGGATAATAAGTTGAGGAAATGAGCGAGCCATTCTCGCACTTAAATAATACCCCCGCGGTTTTCACTAAAACCAAATCAATAAAGGAAAGCTTCTTTGAAACAAATCCCGAGTCAACCCCCGCAACGGAGCCAGTGAAATCAATTTTCTTTACAGGAACCACTATTTGGTCAAAATTATTCGGAGAAGAAGTGCCTCTAAGCGGAGCAAGGGACTCGGAGAGCCTAGAATTAAAGGAATGCGTGGCATTAACCGCACTAATTGCGCGCTCAAAAAACTCATTAAACATAAAGAACCAACGCTTCGGGGTTATTTAAAGATTCTTCAGGAGAAATGCCGGCTATTCGCCGGCAAAATAAGATGTCTGCCAAGAATTAAATACTTCTAAAGGATTATTCATTTATGCGAAAAGTACGTCCTGCGCACAGGCCAAACGCTAGGTGGCTTCCGCGTGACCAAACCGCCGAAGGATTGGCTAAAAGAATCGCAAGAGAAAAGAAAACCTTGTGGGAGAGCAGAAAAGCCGCCGGGAACCCTATGCCAAAATATGGCCCAATAACGGCTGAGAAGGTTCTGCAAAACGCGCAACTAATGGCAAAGGAAAGAGGAATAAGTGTAGAACACCAGTTAGGCGAGTTTTGGAGAAGAATACAAACAGGGAATCGGTGGAGTACAGGTCTTGAGCTTGCAAGGGCTGAAAAGAGATTGAACACCCAAATCGCCAAAAGAAAACCCAAGAACCCGCAAATTGACACATACTAATTCAAATGGCGCCAGTTCGCCAACCAAAACACCAACATTTATTAACTTCATGGGCTTTGTATAGTTTGGAAAAAGTTCCAATATTTTCCGGATTATAGGTGTTTATATGACTGAGAATTTCAGCAGAAATTCGAAGGTTATAAAAACACAGCAAAGTGAAGGTGTTTTTATATGAAAGCAAGATTTGAAGTAAGGACAATTAAGAGCTCATGGAAACCTCCATTCAAAAAAGATATTACTGATGAAACATACGAGGTAGAAGAGAATCAGGAATTTGACCAGATAAGGGGAAATGGAAACGATGAGAAGGTTTACCAATTAATCAGAATAGCCGGCGATAGAGCGGTTGTAAAGTATTCCAGATTATTTACTCTAAAAGTTCCAAATCCTGGCGACAAACAAATAGTAATGGATAAGGATAAGCCGATGGAAATGACCTATATGTGGGGAGAAGACGGCGTAACCAAAAAAATCACTTACAAGGGAATTGCGGAAAGCGCGCCAACACAATAAACTAAATTCTTATTTTTGGGGCAAACGCCCTTAATTAATTTTTTTGCTTAATAGCAGAGGCTAATGGGAAAACAATTAAATACTGCGAACCCAATAATTTGAGCATGGTCATAAGAAGAACACTAATTAGAAAAACAGCAGGCAAAACTCCAATAACCTCTAAAGCAATTATAACAAGACGCGCTTCTCAAAAAGCAGCATTATCTCCCGAAGTGGGAGCAGAGATTCGGCGGCTGAAAAAAGCAAAGCCGCATGATTTGAGAATGGAATTTATGGCGCTAGCAAGGCGATTTGGAATGAAACCCGGGATGAACAAAGCGCTCGCAGAAGAAATATTTATTTTGAATGCGCAAGCACGAACAGACACATCCATAAAGATGACTTCAGAGCAAAGAACTAAACTAATAAATGCGATGCTGAAAATGAAACAGGCGATGGGCGCATAACAATAACCTTTATTTGAAGCCCACAAATAGCCTTTAAAACAGTTGCATGAACACTAATTCATATGAAAAACAGCCATATCCCGCACAAATGCATGGAAGTGCTCGGGAATAAATTAAGAAACGAAATAATCTGCGCGCTGCAGGACAAACCCCTTACTGTACAGGAGCTCTGCACAAAACTCGGAAGAGAGCAAAGCCTTGTGAGCCATGCGCTAATGCAGCTGAGAGAATGCTCATTCGTTGACTATCGCAAAGACGGCAAAAAAAGCATTTACTATATCAAATCGGATATTTTCACAAAAAACAAGAACAAACCGCTCTTTGAAATATTTGAGGAGCACGCGAAGAAGTACTGCAAGAATCACAGAAGCGATTGAATTTGTATTTGCAGAATTTTTGTTTAAGAAATTATATTGGTGGAAAAATGAAGCAAATATATTTGGATTATTCCGCGACAACGCCTACGCGAAAAGAGGTTCTCGCGGAAGCACTGCCTTACTTTAACGAAAAATTCGGGAACCCGTCAAGCTTTCACTCCACAGGACTCGTTGCAAAAAAAGCAATGAGTGAAGCAAGAGCAAAAATCGCTGAAATACTTCACGCAGCACCTGAGGAAGTTATTTTTACAGGCTCCGGAACCGAGAGCATAAACCTCGCGCTCAAAGGAATTGCTTTTTGCGCAATGCTTGAGGGAAAAAAAGGAGTGTTTATTACACAAAAAACCGAGCACCACGCGGTATTTGAAACACTAGAGTGGCTCGAGAAATTAGGATTTGAAGTAATTAATGCAAAAATTGATGAATTTGGAGTTATTGACCTCGCGGACCTTCGGGCGCTGCTTGAGGAGAACAAAGGAAATGTTCTGCTCGTTTCAATTATGTATGCGAACAATGAAATCGGGACAATACAGCCGATAAGAGAAATCGCTGACATCTGCCACGAATACGAAGTAATAATGCACACTGATGCATGCCAGGGGGCGGAATACTTAAATCTGAATACCGAAGATTTGGGTGTTGATATGATGACGCTAAACGGGAGCAAAGTATATGCATTCAAAGGAACAGGGCTTTTATTTAAAAAAAATAATGTAAAAATTGAGCCGCTCATACACGGCGGAGCGCACGAAGGAGGAATGAGAGCGGGAACTGAAAATGTTGCAGGAATTGTCGCATTCGCAAAAGCGCTTGAAATAGCTGAGAAAGAAAAGAAAAAAGAGAGCGCGAGATTATCGAAGCTTAGAGATTATATGATAAAAAAAATACAAAAAGAAATACCAAACACACTGCTCAACGGGGACGCAAAAAAGAGGCTGCCAAATAATGTCAATATCTCCTTTGAAGGGGTTGAGGGCGAAAGCATTTTGCTCAGATTAAACGAAAAAGGAATTCGCGTAAGCACAGGAAGCGCATGCTCCTCACAATCCCTAGACCCAAGCCATGTGCTGCTGGGAATTGGAAGACCGCACGGACTCGCGCACGGAAGCATAAGATTTTCCTTGGGGCATGATACCACAAAAAAACAAATTGATTACACTATAAAAGAACTCAAAGGAATAATTAAATTTTTGAGGGAAATTTCCCCTGTATGGGAGAAAAATGATTGGAAGAGGAAAATAAAGAAATAAAGGAGGGATTTGTGATGAAAATGGAAGGCGGGGATTGGTTCTATACTGGCGCAGTGAAAGAGCACTTCATGAAACCCAAGAACTTTTACAAAAATGACAAAGAAGTGAAGAACTTTGACGGATATGGAAGAGTCGGAAATGTTAAATGCGGAGACCTAATGGAAATGTGGATAAAAATCAAGGATGACAAAATCAAGGATGTAAAATGGAAGACATTCGGATGCGCCTCTGCTATTGCCAGCACTTCTATGCTCTCTGTTATGTTAAAAGAAAAAGGCGGAATGAGACTAGAAAAAGCCCTCAAACTCACTGGAAAAGATATTATGGACAGACTCGGCGGATTACCTGCGATAAAAATACACTGCTCTGTCTTAGGGGACCAGGCGCTAAGGGCGGCAATATATGATTACAAAATGAAAAGCGGAAGAACTGATTTGAAAGTTGATAAGCCGGCTGAATTTGATGAACACGCTCACTAATTAAATAAACTGATTTTAGCCAACTCAAAACCTTTTTATTTTGAAGCAACTTACCTTTGAGAAGTGATTTGTTGAAGAAAATAATTTTACTTGCCTGCGTAGTGCTTACTATCACACTACTATTTGGATGCACGCAGAGCAAAACAACTGAAATTGGTTTTATTGGGATACTTACCGGCCAAGGCTCCGCGTGGGGAGAAGCCGCAAAGAACGGGGCAACACTCGCAGTTGAGGAAATTAATGCGAACGGCGGAGTGAACGGCAAACTACTCTCAATTGATTATCAGGATGATGAGGGAGAGGTGACAAAAACAATAACCGCTTTTAATTATTTAACAGAAACAAAGGGGGACAAAATAATAATCGGACCAACATGGTCAAACAACGGGCTGCCGCTAATAAAACTAGCTGATGAAAAGAAAGTTCTTATGATATCTCCTTCTTTAGGAAAACCTGAATTTAACGAGGGAAGCAAATACTTATTCAATACCTGGCCGCACGATGTGGCACTCTCAAGCGCGCTTGCGGATTATGTTTACGACAAAGGACATACACACGTTGCACTAATCGGAGCGGAAGAAGTTTGGGTGAAAGACCAAACAAACGCATTTAGAAAAAGATTTACTGAACTTGGCGGAATAGTTGATGTGCTAATTGAACCAACCCCTGAACAAACTGAAGTCAGGGCAGAAGCAACAAAAATAAAAAACGCGAAGAACATTACAGCAATTGTTTCCGTTACTGACGGAGTTCTCGTTGGAGCGCTTGTTGCAAAGAAAACAAAAGAACTCGGAGTAGAACTCCCAATTTATTCAGTTACAATTGATTCTGACGCAATAAAATCAGCTCAAGGGGCATACGAGGAAATGGAATTTTTAACATTCTTAACACCAACAGCAAAGTTTAAGGAAAAATATGAAAAAAGATTTGGGAGTATTGATGTCGGGGCGGACAGCGCGTATGACGCGGTAATGCTGCTTGCAGCGGCAATGCTAGAGACAAAAAGCAGTGATAGTACTGTGCTTGCGGAGTACTTGCAAAATGTGAAAGAATACAACGGAACAAGCGGGCACTTAATCTCAGACGGAAACAGAGCATTTACAAAACCCTTCTTAGCAAAAAAAGTATTAAATGGCGTTATGGTTGACCTCAACGCCTAAAACCCCCACAGAAACTTTAAAACCACTTACACCCTCTACTTGTTCATGGGACTAGTGCAATATATTATAGTGAATACTTCGCTTGGCATGGGAAAGGGAAAAATCGCGGCGCAATGCTCACACGCATCCGTTGCGGTTCTTGATAAAGTTGATGATTCTGATGTTAGCGAATGGAAAAGCGAGGGAATGAAAAAAGTTGTTCTCAAAGTTAAGAACACTGAAGAACTTGTTGAGTTATTTGAGAGAGCAAAGAAAACGCTTCCATGCGCGCTCATCACCGACGCGGGGCACACACAAATCGAACCCGGTTCAAAAACATGCTTTGGCTGCGGACCTGTTGATGAAGATAAGGCGAACAAATACTTTAAGGACCTAAAACTACTCTAATTGCTCTTGAGTGCTAAAACCCTAAGCAACACTTAAATAACCAAACAAATCTAATTACTTTATGAAACAGGGCTTCATGAATCATGTTCTTACTCTAATTAAGGCGAGCGACATTGTGATAGAAATACTTGATGCGCGCCACCCTGAAAAGACAAGAAACATACAGCTTGAAAAAATGACTACTGAGAGAGGAAAAAAACTTGTGCTTGTTATTAACAAAGCTGATTTAATTGAGGATAAGAAAGAAATGGAAAAGAAAAAAGCCGAAATCGCGGCAGAGAGCGGGGCAAAAACAATTTTCATTTCCGCGCTCAAACGAGACGGAATTAATATGATTAGAAAAGAAATCGGAATGGAATCAAGCGGAAAAGATTTTTTCACAATCGGGATAATCGGATATCCAAATGTCGGAAAAAGCACATTAATTAATGCGCTCGCAGGAAAGGGACGAGGAAGAGTTGCTACTTCAAGAAAAGCCGGGCTCACTCGCGGACTGCAGAATATTAAGATAAGCGAAGGACTTTATTTAATTGATTCCCCCGGAATTATTCCATTCAAAGAAGAGGAATTTAATTTATTTTTAATGGAATCAAAGAACCCAAACCAGCTCAAGGACCCTGAAACAGCGGCAGTGAGATTAATCCAAGTACTTGGAAAAGAAAAAATCGCAAAATTCTTTTCACTAGAACTCACTAAAGAGAAAATTGAGGAAATGGATGAGGAAGAAATACTTGAGGCAGTGGCACTTAAAAGAAATATGGTAATAAAGGGCGGCTTAGCTGATGTATCAAAAGCCGGAAGAGATATACTTGAGAGATACCAAAAGCATGAACTAAAATAGCCAAAAAAAACACTTAAAATTAAATAAACAAGCAATGTATATTATTTATGTGGTACAACCCGCCGACAAGATACAAAAAAGCCGAACGAAGAAAAACACAATACTTAGGTTCGGGAGCATACTTTAAAGTGAAAAGGGTTCTGCCGGGCAAAGGGGACCTAAGAAAAAGAGTGACACTCTCAGGAAAAGTTGTCAAAGTATTAAAAAATACTGTCACTGGAAAAGAAGCCGCGCACATAAGAAGAATAATGACCGCATATTCTGCGGAACTAAAAAAAGCAGGGATTCCCGCAATCGAACTGCGAATGGTTGTTACAATCACTAAAAAACCGGGAAAACTTAGAATAACATTTGTTCAGCCGTTTGTCGCTGAAGAAAGTATGCTTCACAATTATCTCAAAACATGCCCCGCAAAAGAGGCGGTAAGCATATTCGAGAAAATGCTCTCAACGGCAGATAGAATGCATAAATGGAGCGAAAATAATCCGGGAAATATTGGGCTTGATATGTGAACAACAAATTATGCGATAGTAAACGGGCGCCCAACACTGATGGGCCTCTACCCGCCAATTATAATTCAACACAAGGAAAGCGTTAAAGTGGAGGACCTTATCAAAATGAGAAGAGACCCGAGAAAACTACTGATGGGACTGTTTTTTCCAAAAAAATATAAGCAATTAACCAGACAGGGAATAAAGGACAGGATGAACCCAAAGCACCAAAAAAATCATTTAATTGAAGATTTCACAATCGCAAGACCGGAACTTGCGGAAGAATTTAGAAAAGCACTTAACGAAAATTTTAAAGCTGCTTAAGCAAATCAATCATCTGCTTCAGCTGAACTCTTCTTTTCATGGATTTTTCCTTATCCAAGCGGGTCTTTAGTTCCGCAATAATGTCATCATTCGCCAGGCGCATAAACTAATTCTCTGAAAAAAGGATTAAAAAGCCAGCGAACTCGAGTTTAAATCTGTTTATTACAACTAACTCTTAATGATTTCACTCCAAAAGCCAGCTGATTTCAACCCGGTCTTTGAAGTGGTATCTTGTTTTGTTGAGAAAAAAGGAAAAATTATTCTGCTGCATAGACAGGACCATGCGCGCGAAGGAAATACTTGGGGGGTGCCGGCCGGAAAACTCAAGGATAAAGAAACTTTAACCGAAGGGGTATTAAGAGAAATAAAAGAAGAAACTGGAATCACACTTAAGGAACCTAATTTAAAGTATTTCAAAAAAATTTATGTAAAATACCCAAATTATGACTTTGTTTACCATATTTTTCAAACAAAAATCAAGGGAAAAGAAGAAATTAAACTAAATCCCGAGGAACACAAGAACTACAAGTGGATTACCCCAAAAAATGCGCTCAAAATGAATTTAATAGAAGATGAAGATGCGTGCATAAAATTGTTTTACAAAATCTAATCAGGACAAAACAAAACTATTTATATTTGAGTAAGGGCTTCAAGTGAAATTGAAAATTTTCTCGCTTCCTCAAGCGAAACCATAAAATTTTTTCCGGCATTATGAAAGTGCTCCGCTTTAATGAAGAGCCACCCTTCTCTTGGAATCTTCCACCCCACAAAGAATTCTGCCCCCGCAATTTTTGCCCAATTCACTTCGTCATTAAAAGTTTGAATTGGAATCGCCAAATAATTTCCCTTCCATGCTTTACACTCAAATGCTAAAATTCGGCCGTTCTTTAATGCAACAACATCCGGGCTTGGCAGTGGAGAAACTCCTGAACCAGCAACACGAAGCACGGCAAACCCCATATCCGAAAGAGTATGAATTAATTCCCTCTCGGCATTTGCGCCTTTATTGTAATGAGCCATAAAAAAAATCACAAAATGAATTACTAAAAATTATTCTGGAAACAACCTGCCAAATTTATCCATCAAAGTCAAATCTGAATTCTTTTCGCGCGCTTCTTTAATCGCCTTGGCATTATGCTCAAGCAATTCTCTAATAAAAATCTTCCTTTTTTGCTTATCTGGAAACTCTCGCAAAATGTTAACCATTATTCTTAGCGCAGCAAGGTGCAATGGGTTTGCAGGGGGCTCGGTAAGCAGCCGACGCTCTTGATGAATAAGATACTTGTGGTGAATCCTCTGGTCGGTGGACTCTTTAATCTCATGCTCTGCATTAGCCACCATGGCAATTGCCTCCCCCGGAATATCTGCGGCCATAGAAACCTTTCCAAGCAAATATGAGTCCCCGGCTACATGAAAAAATTCATGCCTCAATATTTTCCGCACTTTTTGCATAGAGGTTTTCCCGTCTTGAAGCAATTGCCTGTCAATAGTAATTTTGCTTTTTGGGTAACCGCCCCTCTTTCGTGTTCTTGAAGCATTTTTTGCCCCAATATTTACTTGAGAATGCACAGGAAAACCAAAATAATTAGAAGTTTCTCTGCCAATTCGCTTAGCCGTCCGCCTAATCGCTTTTGGAGTTGAAGCCATAAATATACTAACTGCGTTTTACTAATATAAAAGTAGCCATTGAACAATACTAGTCAAACGTAAAGCCCTTTTGGGGAAAGATTATCTTTTCGTTTAAGATCAATCCTTGCTTCTTTATCCAAGTCACGCTTCTTGGCATTTGATTCCCCTGAAGAAGGCGAATTATGCGCGTTTTTCTCGTTTAGGAGCCTGCGCCTCTCTTTAGATGCCCTAGCCAATTCCTGCTTGGATGGAGCCACAAAACCCTCATTTTGTTTGCCCTCACTAAAAGGATTCTTTTTCTCCAAAAAAACCACCAAATTAGCCCTGTTTTTGGATTACTTTCTTCTTTTACCAAACTGGCTGATTACATTATGCTCGCTCGCCTTATCCTGGGTTAAACCCACTTTTAGGTTATAGAACCACTTCTTTATCCTCTTCCCTATTGGCAAAGTGGAGCCATCCCCCGGCGTTTTGAGACTATCTGCCATAAACTTACTCATCTGCATCACAAGCTTTCTTAAGGGGGAATAAGTTTAAATGCCCTTGCAGCAGGGGATTCTTTGTAAAGGAACCCTAAAAATTGGGGAATTTTGAGCACAAAAATGTGCTTTATGGATACTGATTAAATCAGTATTATGAATGGTTTGTGTTAATGGAAGCAATAATGAACGCTCTTATCCGGACTGGAAAGAAAAAATTCGGTTTGTCTTTTGACAGCGAAAATGAATTATTAATCATTGAAATAACCGAGAATCCAGAGAAAGGAAAAGCGAACAAAGAAATCATCAAGGAATTAAAAAAATTTTTTAAATCAGAGATTGAACTTGTTTCCGGACTTAAAAGCAAGAAAAAAAGAATAAAAATAAGTTTACCAAAACAAGAAGTTTTGAACTTGCTAAATAACACAAACTAATTCTACAAAAAATCCTTCAAGGGTTCTTTCATATAAATTATATGAATAAATTACAAAATTAAAAAAAGGTGAAAATTAAATGGCTAAAACATATTTAAGCACAGTAAAATACGAAGTGCTCGCAAACTACGAAGTACAGGGGGTAGTTGAAAAACCTGATATCGTTGGGGCAATTTTCGGTCAATGCGAAGGACTCCTTGGGGAAGACATGGATCTGAAGGAACTCCAGCAGAGCGGAAAAATCGGGCGAATCGAAATTACTGTAAAGAAAGGAAAAGGAACTACATTTGGGGAAATAATTATTCCTAGTTCACTTGACATGGTAAAAACAAGCATACTTGCCGCAACTATTGAAACAGTTGAGAAAGTAGGCCCGTTTGACACTAAAGTTAAGGTAATGAAAATACAGGACACAAGAAAAGAAAAGAGAGAAACTATTACTGATAGAGCAAAGGAACTCCTAAAACGCATGCAAAAGTTTGAGGGCGTTGAAAGCGGAGAACTTGCCGACACAATAAAAACTGAAATCAAAACTGAAAAAGTAATTAACTTCAGAGGACTAACAGCGGGACCCGAAGTTGAAACAAATCCTGAGATAATCGTTGTTGAAGGAAGAGCGGATGTTTTGAAGCTATTGAGCTACGGAATAAATAATGCAGTAGCGATGAACGGCGGAAACATTGACACTCCTTTAATCGGATTATGCAAAGAGAAAACCGTGACTGTGCTCATAGATGGGGACAGAGGCGGAGAACTCAATGTAAAGAAACTTGCAGCGCTGACAAAAGTTGATTTTGTTGCAAAAGCTCCAGACGGAAAAGAAGTTGAAGAGCTAGTGCAAAAAGAAATACTTCAAGCGCTAAAACGAAGAGTTCCAATGAGCGAAGCATTCAAAGAAGGAATAACTAACTTTGAATCACAAACTCAAAGAACATTCGAACCAAGAAGCTTTGAGGGGCGACCCTTTGCTCCAAGAGGATTTGATTCAAGACCACCAAGAAGGGAATTTGACTCAAGAGGACCTCCACGCAGAGACTTTAACGCTAGACCAAGCTTTGGCGGGGATAGGAGAGGAAGATTTGGAGACAGACCAAGATTTGAATCACGCGGAGGATTTAGAGACAGAGGATTTAATCCATCATTCTCAAATGACCGCCCATACACGCCGGCATTCACTCCAAGAGAAGAACCTGTTCCACAAGAAGTTCTTGACATGAAAAAAGACTTTGACAAGCTCAAAGGAAAATCAAAAGCAAGAATACTTGATGAAAAGGGAAAGAAAATTAAGGAAGTTGAGGTAAAGGATCTCCTTGAAACAATACAAAAAACCAAAAAGAAAATTGGGACAGTAATGTTTGATGGAATCATAACCAACAGACTCGTAGAAGCGGCAGAAGCCAAAGACGTCAAAGTAATCGTTGGCGTAAAAAAAGGCGCAATAAATCCGCAAAAAGCGAAAGCATACACAATGTAAAAACTATTTATTTGGAAAAGGCGGCAAAAGCTGCTTTTTCCTAAAATTTTTCTTGAAAATAATCTGAATCAAATTACTTTGGTCCTGTGTGTCTTGTTCGCCTTAACATTTTAGTGCTTTTTATTTTAGGCCAAACCTCAGAAACTTTTCTTCTTGCAGCAATTTGCGCAGCGGGTTCAACCATTTGATTAAGAAGCAAACCAACTTTGCCTTTTGCGCTTAATTTTCTAAAGAAAGCAATTCTTCTTGGATTTATTTTGGTTGATTGGGATTTTGCTTCTTTAATCAGTTCTGGAAATTGTTCTCTAATTGCTTGTGCGTCCCTAATGTGGCGCTTTCTCTGCCGGTAATGATCAGCTAAAGTAGGCTGCTTAAACACAACAACCGCGTCGTACAAAACCTTTATTCTTCCAGCGTGTGCAATGTTGATGAATCTATCATCAGAAATCCTTGGGTTCTCAGGAAGCGGATGCGATTTTAGAAAACTCTTTCTTGCCGCAAAACCTGTTCCATTTAATCGAACTAATTTATTCTTGCGGGCAAGTTCAAGCGCTTCCTTGAATAAGGACGCGGTAAATCCGCGTTTACTGCGCGGAACAAAAGAAGCTGAGGACACAACAACTGGGGACGCAAAATCAATTTGGGTGTTGCATCTAACGGCAGCAACGGTTTTCCTATCGTGTTTCTTTTTACCAAAACATCGGCGTCGGAGAAATAAATTACATCCGTTTTTGGGGATGAATGAGAAACAATTGTGTTAATTGCTCGGTTCTTTCCCTGCTGATAAGATTCAATTAAACTAATTTCAGGATGCGCTCTTGAGAGTGATGCAACTATCTGAGCGGTATTGTCAGAAGAATTGTTTACACAAACAATAATCTGTCTTTCTTTCGGAGAGGCGGTCTTCCAAGCATCCGAAGCCATTACATTCCTAATTGCTCTTTCAATTGACTCTTCCTCGTTTCTTGCCGGAATTCCAATGCAAAGAAAATTACCCATACTAATGTTAGTCAGGGCAAAAATTTAAAGTTATCCAAACTACAAGAAGTGAACGCAATATATAAAAGTTAAAAAAATTAGTAAAGTGAAGAGGCTTACTCTTCACTTCCGTTTAAAATTTATCTTCTCTTAAATGGCCTTGAAGGCATTTCTATTTCCTCTATTGGGATAACCACTGATTTGTTGAACAACAATGATAACGCAATCAGGAAGAGTACTGCCCAGAAGAAGAACCAAGCTATTGGCTCAACTAGAGCGGTTACTGCCTGCCTTGAGGTCATTGATACTTGCGATGCAGGTATCTGCGCGCCGGTTAATTCATACAATGAGCTTTTGCAGTCATTATACTTCATCTGCGCGAGTAGTTGCTCAGCACTGCCCAAATTAGTCAAGTCCTTGATTCCTGAGAACTCAGCGCACTTATCAAAATCGCGCACTGACTGCCAGGAGTCAAACATTACTGCTGCTGACTTTATGAGCATCAAAACAGCGATAATTCCAAGGAAAATACCTAATACGCTCGTCCACTGGAAGTCCTTGCTCCCGAAACGAAACAAAATTGTTTTCCTCAAAAACATCACCTAAAACATAAACAAAAACCTTCTATATAAACCCTCTCCCTGCGCCTAAAAGTCCAAAAAAAGGAAAAGTCAAGGTTTAAAAAAACACCGACCGACCTTTACTTTATAGAGCCGCAGAGCGGCAAAACAAAAAAAATCAAGTGGGCTCGTAGCCTAGCGGTTATGGCATCACCCTTACAAGGTGGGGGTCGTCGGTTCGAATCCGACCGGGCCCACTATTATTATTACTAAAGTTTGCTCTGTTTCTTAAAAATCAAATTAACACCCCACTAAACTATTTTTATATGAGAAAAGCATTCATATTGCATGAGAAAAATAGTTTTTGCGCTGCTATTACTATTATTACTATGCGGGGCGGCTTATGCGGAAGAATTAATTTACCCAACTACAGTGGGAACGCTTAATGCGCAGGCAAGAATGTATGGGAATGGGACAATTTCGGGCCTTGAGAAAAACGAGCAGGCAAAATTTCAGACACTAACATTTCAGGAAAGCGAGTTTCAAAAAGTGCAAATAGTAAAGGAAGCACTGTATATCAACGGCGACACGATTTACCCATCACACATAGTTGATGAATTCGGCAACAAATATGTTGTGTTTAATATCCCGCAGAATGGAGATTTTAATTACGAACTAATTGCGGATATACAAAATAATTCGCTCATAAGAGATGCCAGAGACTATAACCTGGGGGCAGTTGCGAAGGAAGCCCAAATGTATTTACTTCCAAGCGAGAAAATTGAAAGCAATTCGGTCGAAATCACTACTGTTGAGAAAAATAAACTCTATTCAAACAGCTTCTCTGATTCACTGAACAAAACCATAATTTGGGTGAATGATTACGTTGAGTACGCGCAAGGAAAAGATTTCACAAAATATTATTTGCTACAAAAATCCGCCATGGAAACACTCCTTGATAAAAAAGGGGTATGTGATGAATTCTCAAACCTCGCGGCGGGACTCCTTCGCGCAAAAGGATTTGCAACAAAAATTGTCACAGGGATTACTTATGATGGGAAAGAATGGGGAAACCACGCATGGATAGAAGTATATCACGACAAGATGGGGACTTGGATACCAAGCGACCCGACATTTAGAGAATCAGGGTTTGTTGACGCAATGCACATAAAAATCGGCTCATTCACTGATGTATCCCTCTCGCTCGCAAAAGCCTTCTTCCCCAAAAACGCGAGCGTGACATTTTACACACAGACACTCCCTGATGTTAAGATAATAAGCAAAGAATATTTTGACGATGTAAAAGTGGATGCCCCTGAAACTGAACTCAAAACAATGCAGTGGAATGATGTGAATGTTAAAATAACAAACCTTACAAACAGGCCCATGATATTTCCTTTGAAAATACAAACATCCACAAGCAATAACAAAATAGACACGGTTGCCTGCGTGGGAGACAAAGCAAATCAGTGCTTAATAGTTGAAGAGGCAAAGCAATCCATAACTCTTGCGCCAAGAGAAACTAGAACAGTAACTTTCTGGCTTTACCCAAATATCTCGCTTGATGCACAGCACTACATACAAACAACCCTTACTTATTACTCTCTGAGCAAGCCGGCGACAGCAATTGTAAAAATAATAAAAGGGACCTACGGAACAACAGGAAAATTCCTGATAAACGATGTTACTCCAATCGCGCACGATAAGCAATTAACAATACAAATACAGGCAACAAACTTCTTCCCGCAGGATAAGAAGATTTCAATAAGAATCAAAAGCGATTCAGTGGATATTAACGGCGAAGAAACTATCGCAAGTTTTACGAGCAAAACAATTAACCGCGAAATTGATGATTACAATGATGACGCATATTATTTAGAAATAACAACCCCCACAAGCATATTGACTCAAACAATCGTGCCTGAAAAACAAGAAATCACTGTAGTGCCCACTGACCAGAATGTTATACAAGTAATAGACAAAAAACCAATATTGAATCAAATAATTGATGTCAATAAAGAGGATAATCTCGCAAACCAGCTCGTGGCAAACCCAATAATAATCATAATAATAATGCTTGCCGGAGTTGCGGTAATGCTCTTCATCCTATTCTGGGTGAATAAGAGATACGTCTAAACCGCTAGAAAGCTGCCAGAGCAAAAAGAAATCCATACTTTTTCTAACCCAAATGAGGATTTAAAAGCGTTTGGCAAAAAGAATCAATTACTAGCTAATGCGAGGGTAGTATAGTGGTAGTACTCTACCTTGCCAAGGTAGGAGCTCGGGTTCAAATCCCGGCCCCCGCATATAATTTCTTTGCCGACAAAAACAGGTTCTTGGCGGACGCACTAAGTTTTTTTCTCCTTAGAAACAAGATTACTAATTATCTTCTTCTTTTCCTCTTAGCAAGTTTTCTAACCGGCGCCTTGTGCTTTGGGTGAAGCACTCTGTGAGCAAGAATTCTCTTTATACTGTGCGAAGCCGCTCTGTGCGCAGAGAGCTGGGAGAATACTTCAATTATAGAGTAATGATAAGCTATTAGAGTCGGACCAAGAGCGAATATTACCGCCGCTTTGAACCCTAAAGAAAGCGCTATCGGGTTAATTAAGAAATAACTCAAAACAAGAGAAGCGATTACCCAAAGGCAGAGAGAAACAAATGAGAACAATATTCCGGCAAGAACTATTGAGAGAAGAATTGAAGTAAGTGTGTGATAAAAATTGTGCTTTGTCAAATCAGCGGCTTCCTTAATCGCCTCAACTGGAGAAACATTCCTTGAGCAAAATACGCTTGTTGAGAAGAACACCCTCACCGCGTTGTAAATCACAACAATAAAATAAGCCACTAACGAAAGAATAAATAAATTAAATATAAATTGGGACGCTGATGCCAAATAATAATAAAAGACGAAAACCGAGAGAACAATTAACAGCAGCTGAATCGCCCTAAATCCCTTATAGATACTCCAAAAGAATACATAAAACAATTCAATGAAAACAAGCACGATTAGATTCAACAGTCGCCCTACTGAAAAATCTTTACACTCGGAGTGCTTATGCGCAAGGCATCCCTGAATAAGAACAATTACCCCCACAATCACCGCAAGGTACAAAATATCATACAATGCAACAACTAGAGGAAGCATTGAACTCGGATAAAGCCCCTTATCAATTACTTCCGGCAAAAAAACCAGAACAGGGAGCGCAATCCAAAAGAAAATCAAAAACCACAATACTTTCCTCATCGAAACCCAGGATACTGCCGAGGACACTACCTTTGCGTAATTCATGCCAAAAGGAAGGGATTCTTTGTTTAAAAATATTGCCATTTGAACTAAAAATAAGAATAGCTTACAAAATCACCGCTAAGCATAGATTAATTTTTCCCCGAACTGATCAGCCAGTAAATGCAAATATTCATTTTGTCTCTCTCTGCCAAGCCCCATTAGAACCTCTCTCTTCTGCAATTCTGGAAGATTATGCACAAAAGAAACCGCCTGAGAGGTTATGGGGTTTGAGTAATCGCACAAAGTACGTTTAATCTGCTCAAACCCGTGCAAATCATAAAGACAAAAACGATAAAGCCTCTCAAAATCCTCATTTAGGAATTTAATGAAAACAAATGAGTCTATTCCCCGCGCCCCGCTGTTAATGAAAACATCCCCCCAACTGGAGAGAGTAATCCCCGAAGCACAGCAGTCATCAACAAGAATCACTTTTCCCTCCACCCGTCCTGCGGAGAAAAGATTTCTTGAATAATGCGCGTCCTTTTCTTCACGACTCATGCACACATATGACTTAGTCTGAAAAGTATGCGCCCCAATACACGCAAGAGGAATTCCGCTTAATTTTGAAACCTCCCTTGACAAGAGCTCGGAAGAATTCAAATGATTCTCAACATGACAGCAGCCAATATAATTTCCCTCAGCCCCTTTTCTTTCCATCAAAGAAAACACATCATCAGCCATTTCCTTTACCGCGTCCATGTCACCGAATTTTGCGCGGGAAAAGAGCTCCAAATTGCACCTGTTCTTTTTGTTAAAAGTACTAATAATATGGCATGAATTTAACATCCAACTTACCCCAACAGGGAATTCCCCCGAAAAACTGCCATACTAATGGGAAATGGACTATAAAAATATTCCTAAAAGAGAATCTTGCTCAAAGAAAAATTAGAAAAGAGTTTTTTCAACCAAGGGCTTTATCTGAGCAAAAACATCCTCAATTGATTTGTTTGCATTAATCAGCTTAATGTTTTCTCTTGGGAGAAACGAGGGCATTTTGTGAAAATAGCTCTGGAGGTTTGAAACAAACTCAAGCTCGCGGAAATTATCGCTCGTTTTGCGCTTATCCTTGTCCTCCGCAGAGGAAATTCTTCTCACGGCTTCCTTTGGCTCAACATCAAGAATCAATGCAAGGGATGGAGCAAGAAAATCTTTGTGAGCATTAAACACTTTATTAAAATCAGTTCCTTGAACAGTTTGATAGGCAATACTTGAGTATTTGTATCTGTCACAAATCACAACAAAATTCTTCTCAAGCGCGGGCTTTATTATATTCTCTATGTGCCACGCCCTATCATCAACAAATGCTTGAAAAATTTCATCAGCAAAATCCGCCGGAGAGGACTGCTTCTTGAAAAGCTGGCGCACCTTTACCCCAAACGGACCGTTAGTGGGCTCATCAGTGACCAAAATATTATCATACTTCTTGCTCTTGTCAAAAATATACTCAAAAGTTTTTTTTATCATTGTTCCTTTGCCCGAACCAGGACCGCCGTCAAAAACAATAAAGCTGCCAGCCATAAAAACACCACAAACAAACTAATTATCCAAAACTTTTTTAACTTCCTTCCAAATCATTTCATGAATCTGGGGAACCGAAAGTATTTCTCCATTTTTTGTGCAGTCAATCACATTCCAATTATATCTCTTGGCGACTTCAATATACGCACCCTCGGCTTTTCTTAAGTGGTCTGTGTCCGCCTCCAAAATGTCGCGCTTCGAACCGCCCACATAATCGCGGTGACCTTTTTTGTCAACCATTTTCTGGGCGACTAAATAAGGAACATAAAGCAAAATCACCATATCGGGTCTTGGAATATTAAAAAATCCAAATTCTAATTCTTCAAGCCATTCCAAATATTTAATTCTCTCTTCTTTGCCATTAATCATTCCAGTCTGGTGACCCATGTTAGCGGAAACATATCTGTTGCAAATAACAGTTTTTCCTTCTTCCAAATCTTTTTTCATTTTAAATGAAGCGTCATATCTATCCAGCGCGTAAAACATTGAGGCAACCCTTGGATTCACTTCACTCGCCGAACCATACTTTCCATTCAAATAATTCTCAACCATCCCTGCGCTCTTCTGACCATACTGAGGAAAATCAAAATATGCTGTTGAAATATTCTCCTTCGCAAGCCTTGCGAGTAATTCCTTTGACTGCGTAGCTTTCCCGCTCCCGTCAGTGCCCTCAATCACAATTAGTTTTCCTTTGCCCATAATACTCTGATAAAAACAGAATTGAACTCCTTAAAAATAATTGCACACAATTAATTTGTATGAATTGGCGCGGAATCAAAATTGCGATTTTTAAAAAAGCGGGCATAAAACCAAAAAACCCTATTGAACCCCCGCTTAGAAGAACAATACGAGTACTTAACTCCATGAAGGTCAGCAGGGAAGAAAAAGCGAGAATAATTAAAATTACCCGCAGAGTATTGCGCCAGCGGGCAAGCGCAAAAGCAATGGGCGTGAATTTCCATACAGGGATCAACCTTAAGGTCAAAGAAGCCGAAAAAGAAGTTGAGGAAATCCTGGGCTTAAGAAGAGGAAATCAGTTCTGGGCGAGGGCAAACGACCCCTACTTTTGAGCCCCAAAGCCAATATTTAAAAAAGAAAGCAAGGGGAAGTTATTTTAGTAAACCCTTAAAGCAAAGCTTTTTTGGTTAAAACATGCGTTCGTGATGTAATGGTAGCATAAAAGCCTTCCAAGCTTTTTGTCGGGGTTCAAATCCCCGCGGGCGCACTCTTTCTTTTTTATTCTAATCGCAACAAGGTTTAATTATGAAAAGCCCATTTACTCCCGCAGGAAATAATCCAAGGGGTTCTTTTGCTAGACTCCAACTCGCCCGCGCGATGGAATTGCGAAAAAAACAACAGGCAATTGAGGCGGCAGAGGGAACAAAAAAGAAAGTTGGATTAAACGAGCTAGTCCAAGCCGAGCTGGGAAAACAAGAGCACTCATTTGGAAACCTCCCAACAATAACAAGAGCAATTAACACCGCAACAAATAATGGAGAAAAAAAACTCACTCTTGGGGAGCTTGTGCACACCATGGCAAACGGGGAAACCGATGCTATCAAGGTGCTTGGAAAGATAAAAATAGCGATGAGCGGAATGGATTTAATCCTGCCAAAAGAAGGTGAAAGGCATGCACAACAGGAATTAACATTTGATCCACTAGCAAGCACAATAGAAACCGCTTACTTTGAAGCCGTAAAACAGTTTGGTGAAGGACCCTCAGCGTTGATGCACGCAATAGAGGGAGCAAAATATAAAGAAGCAAGGAGAATTATTGAACAAAGAATGCAACAAGCGAAGGGACAATGATGATTAAAGAAAAGAAACAAAAAAAGGAACCTGAAAACAAAACAGCAGGCACTCGCGGCGAGAAAAAACTCAAAGGCAACCAAAAAATCGCGCTTGAGAGGATTTACAGATTATTTGAACTTGCGCAAGGCAATGAGGAATACTCAAAGAGATATTTACAGCTCGCAAAAAGAATCGGAGAGAAATGCAGGGTGAGCGTGCCAAAGGAACTAAAGGAAAAATACTGCAAGAAATGCTTCTCATTAAAAATAACACAGAAAAAAGAGGAACCGTTTTTGGTTGTCAAATGCAACGAATGCGGATTTACTAAGAAGTTTGGGGTTTTGGAAAAGAAGTGATATTAATGCCGGCTACAAGAGGATCGAGAGTAGTTATTCATATGCAATCCCCTGGACACAATAATCCAAGAGTTATAGCAAATATGCACATGGATCACGGGGGAAGAAAAAATTTTGACCTTATGCTTAGAAAAGCAAGAGCAATTGCAAAGAAACTTAAAGCGGTCAAAGCTGGAACAACAATCACTATCACAGGAAAACTAGACCCAAAACTGACTAAAAGGAATAAATAAACCCCAAAAAAGAAAGCCAAGAACCAACCTTTTTAAAGGTTTTGAGGGGGGTTTTCTCTATTGAGTCTGTTAGCTCCCTTCGGGTTGAGCAAATAATGACTGCAATAAGTCAAAAGGTGAAATAATGGGAATACATGATATACCAGCAGAATACTTAATCGAAGAGACTGCTAAAATACTAAGCGAAGGAATAGAAAAGCCTGCTTGGGCAGATTATGTTAAAACAGGGGTTCATAATGAAAGAGCACCCGCAAGAGAAGACTGGTTCTATGTAAGAATGGCGAGCATATTATACAGAGCATTCAAATGGGGAACAATCGGAACCGAGGCACTTAGATCTTACTACGGCGGAAGAAGAAACCGCGGAGTAAAAAGAGAGCATCATTACAAAGCAAGCGGAAAAGTAATACGCTCATGCGTGCAGAACCTTGAGAAAGCTGGTTATTTAGAAAGAGCACAGCCAAAAGGAAGAAAGGTTTCTGTAAAAGGATTTAAACTTTTGAACGAAATGGCAAAAATCGCAGAGAAGAACATGAATGCGAATGTTTACGCGAACAAGCCAAAAGAAAGAAAAGCTTTCGATGAGAAGAAGAGAAAAGAAGTACAGGACACTCTCAAAGGACAAGAAAGAGGACACGGCAAGGGCGAAGAGAAGAAATCCTCTCAGAAGTCCGTAAAGAAGAAAGCAAAAGAAGGTGAGCAGTAATGGCTAGACACAAGGACGAGGATTTTAAGGACTACATGATAAGCTCAAGAAAAAAAGTGGGCTCAGGACTTACAAATGCACCTGTATGGCTAATGCAAAAAGCCGGAAAGAGAATCTGGAACACTAAACAAAAGAGAACCTGGAAGAACATTGACATGAAAATGGGATTTTTCGCTGCAAAGAAAAAGCAGAAGGCAAATACCAGAAAGAGCGGAGACCACAAGAAACACTCAAAACATGTTTCTGCGAAGGTTGAATAAAATAAGGTGATTGAAAAATGGCGCAAGAATTCAAAGAAAAAACAATTACTGTAAATTTAAGAGCGGTATTTGCTAAACCAACTACCAAAAGAGCGATTAATGCCAAGCACGTTCTAAAGAACGCTGTGAGAAAAGAAACAAGATTAAAAGAATTAAAGATAAGCAACAAAGTGAATGAACTCATCTGGAGCAGAGGAAGATTCAACGCCCCAAGAAAAATGACAATAAAAGTTATTGCTGAGAAGGAAAACGGAATAATTATGCTTCCTGAGGAAAAATACGAAGCTAAGAAAGATAAGAAGGACCAGAAAGGAAAGGCTCCTGCAAAAGAAGAAGCAAAGAAAACTGAAGAAAAAGCTGAAACTAAAAAAACAGAAGAGAAGAAAGAAACTAAAACTGTGAAAGAAAAAGCTCCTGCGAAAGCAGCAGAAGAAAAGAAATAATTATCTAAAGCGGTCCCTTAGAAAGACTAATTAAGGGGCTGCACTTATTTTGATACAAATGGAAGAAATGAATATAGCAAAAATACGAGTACTCGGCTCAACATATGCGGGATTATTCTGCGTTGCTAATGACAACTTGTGCCTTGTTCCAACCTCAATTGATGACAAAACCATGAAAATAATTGAGGAGGTTCTTGAGGTTAAAGCGGTGAAGGGCAGCATATATGGAAGCTCATTACTTTCCGTGTTCGCGAAAATGAACAACAAACACGCATATTTGCCATCATTTGCCGAAGGAAAAGAAGTTGAGGCAATTGAAAAAGAAATTAAGGTAAAACTTATCCCTACCGAAAACGCGCTTGGAAATATGATGGAAGTTAATGACACTGGCGCAATCGTATCAAAAACACTGGGAAAGAAAGCGGTGGATGAAATGAGAAAAACCGGACTTATGATTGCGCAAACCAATATCGCAAAAACTGATGTTACAGGCTCATGCATCGTTGCAACAAACAGAGGATTTTTGGTTAACCCTTACGTTTCAAAAGAAGAAGCTGAATTAATAGCAAGCGCACTTGGAGTAAAGGGCGGAAGCGCTACTGCAAACACCGGAGACATGTTTGTTCGAAACTCGGTGCTTGCTAACAAAAAAGGAATTTTAGTGGGAGAAAACACCACCCCTCATGAAATCAATAAAATTGAGGAAGCGCTCGCAGGAGAGGCATAAGAACCCCAATCAAAAAGGGAAAGGTTATAATCCATTTGAAATAATTAAATTAATAGGAAAAGGTGAAAAAATGAAAGCATACGAAGTAAAAGGATACTACACAAAAAGCGGGAAACACACATTTACCATAAAAGTAAACGCAGAAAGCGAGAAACTTGTCAGAGAAAAAGTATTCGCTGAATTCGGAGGAAAACAGGGAATAACAAGAAGACACATTATAGTTGAAAGCGTAAAAGCGGCTTAATAAATACGAAAAAGGTGAAATTATGGCTGAACAGAACACACAAACAACTGTTTCGGAAACACAGCTAATCCAAATGGCAAGACAAGAAGACTCAATACTCACCAAAAAACGCGAAATGCTTGAAAGATTAAGCGGGTTCTTAGCCGAACTAATAACCGCAAAAGACACTCTAAAAGAAATACGGACAAATAAAGGAAAAGTATTCATTGGAATAGGCGCGACAATAATGGTTGAGGCGCAGGTAACTGACACTGAAAACTGCAAGAGAGGATTCTCTGAAAACGGATTTAAAGATGAAAAAATAAGTGAGACAATTGAGTGGCTTGAGAATAAAGAAAACTCGCTAAAAAAACAAATTGAAGCCCTTTCGAAAGAGTACTCGGAAAGCGAAGGAAGAATGGTTCAAATAAACGGAATATTAAAGCAAATCCAAGGGGAAAAAAGAAAAATGGTTGAGAACTCAAAAAGAGCGCCCCCTACAATATCAAAATAATTTTTCGCACTAGTGCTTTTTACTTATTAGCCAAGGTGAAATGAAAAATGTTCGGCTTCCTAAAGCAAAAAATCTCTGATTTTGGAAACAAACTCAAAAAAACCGTTGAGACTGAGGAAAATAAACAACCAAAAGAGAAGCCTGCGGCAAAAACTGAGGAGAAAATTGCGAAGAAAGAAACCGAACACAAAAAAGAAGAGATAAAAGCTGAAGAAACAAAGCAGGTTGAGGAAAAAAAACCCGAGCCAAAGAAAGAAACTCCTTCTGAAGAAAAAAAAGAACACAAACCCGAAGAAAAAACTGCTGAAAAAAAAGAAGAAAAGAAAACAGGGTTATTTGGAAAACTATTCGGCGGGAAAAAAACCGAGGAGAAAAAAGCGGAGCACAAAAAGGAAGAAAGGCACAAGGCAGGCGAGGAAAAAAAGAAAAAAACCAAGGAAGAACTCGCGGAGGAAATGGAAAAGAAAATGTTCGCCCAAATTGAGGAGGAAATGAAAAAAGAGGGCATTGAACCTGCAAAGGAAGAAATTGTTGAAGAAGCGGAAGAAGAGATTGAGGAAGAAAAAAAAGAAATTCCTGTGAAGAAAGATGAATTGCACGCTGAGAAAATCCAGAAAGATGTTGATGAAAAGAAAGAGATTGAAAAAAAACGCGAAGAGAAAACAACTCTTGAAAAAGCGGTTCATGTTGAAGAAAAGTTTGAGAAGAAACAAGTGCTTGATGAAATAGAAGAGGAACTTGCTGAAAAGGATGAAGAGGTTAAGGAAATAAAAGCGCAAATGGAGCCTGAAGTAATACGCGAAAAGAGCAGGGAAATTGAAATTAAAACACTTGAAGAGGACAAACGCGAACTAAAAGCAAAAGTCGGGGTGACGGGCGGACTTAAGGGATTCTTATTTGGCGGAATTGAAATCACAGAAAAACAAATAGAAGACCTCCTCTTTGAACTTGAACTAAGCTTAATCGAAGGAGATGTGGAGCAGGATGCCGCAAGCGAGCTTGTAAAACAAATAAAGAAAAGATTAATCGGAACAAAAGTCTCCTCAAAAGGACTTGACGAATATTTGAAGGAACAAATAAAGGAAATACTATCCGAAATGATGCAAACCAAAAAAATTAATCTGCTTGAGGAAATGAAGGGAAAAAAACCGTTCAAAATACTGATGCTTGGACCAAATGGCGCCGGAAAAACCACTTCAATCGCGAAACTAGTGCACTACTTCAAAAAGCACGGGAAGAGCAGCATTGTTGCTGCCGCGGATACATTCAGAGCGGGAGCAATTGACCAATTAGAAGAACACGCAAAAAGACTTGGTGTTAGGGTAATTAAACAGCAATACGGCGCAGACCCTGCTGCTGTTGCGTTTGATGCAATCAAAGCTGCCGAAGCCGCAAAAATTGATGTTGTGATAATTGATTCTGCCGGAAGACAAGAAACAAACAAAAATCTCATGGAAGAACTGCGCAAAATTGAAAGAGTTGCAAAACCTGATATGAAAATATATGTAGGAGAAGCATACGTTGGACAAACACTCCTTGAACAAGTAAAGGAATTTGAGGAAATTGTCGGGCTTGATGGATTCATACTCACAAAAATTGACACTGATGCGAAAGGCGGAACGGCGATTTCACTACTTTACAAATTAAAGAAACCAATCATCTTTGTCGGAACAGGACAAGGGTATGATGACTTTAAGGAATTCACGCCGGAATTTATACTGGAAAGGATAATTTAAGTGAAAACGAATGATACAAAGAAGCCCAAAAACAAAAGTGCGAAGGCAAATGCTATTTAAGCTAATGAAATTAAACAAGTCACATCCAAGCACTTCACTTGGAAATGTCTCTGTTGAAGCACGAAAAATGCTGCTAGTTGAATTCGCGGAAAAAATTGTGCCGGACAAAGAAATACTCAAAATTGTTTGCAATACACAATTAACCCTTGAGAATCAAAATGCCCAAATAGTTGACCTTCTAATCAAACAACGAAAAATGGGAAAAGAAAAAGCGATTAGGCTACTGCAAGAACTGCTTGTAGAACGCGACGAATCTATATTAAAACTAATGAAACCGGAAAATTTTAGAAAATTATTGAAACGAATGGGAGCAAATACGCCTGAAAAGATTAAATTGTATGAAAGAGCAGTACTTCACCAAATTGGGACTATAGAAAATGTACTACTAAAACCGCTCTCTAAAGCACAATACACGCTTCAAAAAAGTTAATTACTTCATCCCTTTAAGCGCGGCAATTCTTTGTTCAATTGGAGGATGAGTTTGGAACAATCCTTTGAGCCACATACCTTTTGTGTTCTTCAAAGGGTCAGAAATATATAAGTGCGCGGTTGCTTTATTTGCGGCTTCGAGCGGCTCTTTGTCTTTTGAAATTTTCTCAAGCGCAGAGGCAAGACCCAGCGGGTTTCTAGTAATTTCAGCGCTTCCGGCATCAGCCGCGAACTCTCTTTTTCTTGAAATTGAGAATTGAATTATCTGCGCAATAATTGGGGTGAGAATTGCAAGAATAATCCCAACCACTAGAATTATTATGAAAAGCTGGCCATTCTTCGAATCTGAATCCCCTTTAGAGAAAAGGGCAAAGCGGAGCAAGAAATCAGACATTAAAACCGCAATACCGACAAGAACTGTTGCGATTGTCATTGTGCGAACATCATAATTTCTTATGTGAGAAAGTTCATGGGCTATTACTCCCTGAAGCTCTTCTCTGTTAAGAAATTGCAATGCGCCGGTTGTAACACAAATAACACTGTGATTTGGGTCCCTTCCGGTAGCAAAAGCATTAATCGCGGTGTCATTAATCACAAACAATCTTGGTTTTGGAAGACCGCTTGCGAGGCACAATTCCTCGACAATATTATTCAGCTGCTTAAATTTCTCCGGGGGTGCTTCCTTTGCCCCTGAAACCATCGTAACAATTGAATCACAAGTGTAATAGGAAATAATCGCGAAGAGAATTATTAAAATTCCAAAAATTGTGAGAAAAAATCCGCCCACTATTGAGAAACCGCCAAGAATGTAAGAAATTATTCCAGCAAGCACGCCAAGAAGAATAAAAAAGGCAATGAAGAGAAGCACAGTCATTTTCTTGTTGCTTGAAATCTGTGAATAAAAATCCATCGCCATTCTAGTTTCACCTTAAGAGATTTAAAAAAGAAAAAAACAAGGAAAGCACGAGTGCCTTCACTTGTTTATGCCTGAAAAATCAACCTTAACGGAAGCTCTTTCCCCTTCGGTTGCTTCAAAGAATTCTTTTTCTTTATTCATGCCAAACATTCCCGCAAAAACATTTCCCGGGAACGCAACAATCATAGTATTCCACTTCATTACCATGTCGTTATAGAACTGCCTAGCGAAAGCAACTTTGTTTTCGGTGCTTGAAAGCTCTTCCTGCAAAGCCTTAAAATTTTCATTTGCTTTAAGCGTAGGATAGGCTTCTGCAACAGCAAACAATGATTTTAGCGCGCCTGAAAGCATGTTCTCTGCTTTTGCTGATTCTTTTGGAGATTTTGCGGACATTATCGCGCTTCTTGCCTCTGTTACCCCTTCAAGAACACTTTTTTCAAACTTAGCATAACCCTTAACAGTCTCAACCAAATTTGGAATCAAATCGGCTCTCCTTTTTAATTGAACATCTATCTGCGCCCAGGCATTCTCAACCTGCTTTAGAGTAGTAACTAACGAATTGTAAATTACAATTGTTACTATTATGCCCAGAACTATTATCGCTCCGATAATTCCCAGAACTATTAATATAGGATCCAACAAAATCACCTTACCTTATTTTGAATTAAAACCTTTAAAATGATATGCATAAGAAGTCTTTTTAGAGATGACGCCAAAAATGGGACTTGGAGAAACACTAAGAAAAGCAATGGATAAGCTGCAAGGCGCAGCTGCTATTGATAAAGAGACTGTGAAAGAAACTGTGAAAGAAATACAAAGAGCGCTTATCTCATCAAACGTTGATACTACCACTGTTTTTGCGTTATCCAAAAAAATTGAGGAAAATGCTTTTGGGGAAATTAAGGGAAAGCTCTCCCGAAGAGAATATGTTACAAAAGTCACTTACGACGCATTAACTGAGCTACTCGGCGGAAAAAGCGCTCCAAAAGACCCTAAACGAATACTCTTATGCGGATTATTTGGTGCGGGAAAAACCACTGCCGCTGGAAAACTAGCACATTACTATAAAAAACGCGGAAAAAAGGTCGGGGTAATATGCGCGGATACCTTCCGTCCCGCGGCATATGAACAGCTTGAAACAAATACTAAACTCGCGGGAGCGGAGTTCTTCGGAATAAAGGGAGAAGAGAACGCGGGAAAAGTTGTGCGCGAGGGAATGAAAAAATTAAAAGACTGCGACTTAATAATCTGCGACTCCGCGGGAAGAAGCGCGCTTGATGATGAGCTTGTGAAAGAAATAAAGGAAATTGAGGATAATTTCCACGGGGACGAAAAACTGCTTGTAATCGGAGCGGATATTGGAAACTTGGCGAAGAAACAAGCCCAAGCGTTCCACAAAGCGGTTGGAGTGAACGGAGTAATAATTACAAGAATGGACGGAAGCTCAAAAGGCGGGGGGGCTCTTGTTGCATGCAACGAAACCGGAGCGAGCGTTTACTTTATTTCAACAGGAGAAAAAATAAATGACTTTGAGGAATTTGATGCCAACAGGTATTTGAGCAGAATAATGGGATACGGGGACCTTCAGGGACTACTTGAAAGAGCAAAAGAAGCTGAAATGGAGAATATTGATCCTGAGGAATTAATGAAAGGGAACTTCAATTTGAGAATGTTCTATGAGCAGCTCAAAGCAACAAAAAAAATGGGGCCATTAAATAAAGTCGCTGAAATGATGGGGCTCTCCGTGAAAATGCCAAAAGAAATGCTTGAAGCGGGACAGGAGAAAATGGACTCATTCAAAGTAATAATTGACTCGATGACGGAAAAAGAAAGAGTTGACCCGGAAGTATTGAACAGAGGAAGGGTAGAAAGAATTGCAAAGGGCGCTGGAGTAAAAGTTGAGGATGTTAGGGAATTAATTAAGCAATACAAGCAAATGAAAAAAATGTTTAAGAAATTCAAGAACATACAAAGCGAAAAAGCGATGAAAAACTTTGGCGAAAAAGGGCTCGCTGACGCTTTAAGGCAAATGCAGGCAAAAAAAGCGGCTAAAAAACTAAGACTGAAATAATACCCCAGGCAGGGAACAACGCATTAGAAACAAATAAAACCCCTTGCGGAGAGAAGATAGTCATGAAAAAAATTATTATCCTCTTCGCGGCGCTTGCACTACTGCTCAGTATGGCGTATGCAGAGGGTTACTACGCCGATACGGTTTTTGATGTTGCAAGTGATGGAAGCGTCGCAATTAGCGGAGCAACAAATCATGCGGACCTTAATGCACAATTAACTGAAAAACTCACCGCAAAAAAAGACGGGATTTGGACAATAACAATAAATCCTACGGGTGAATTCTCTGAATATGTTTATGAAATAATTCTCCCAGCCGGAGCGCAGCTAATTGATGTTAATACACCAAATGGAAGCAGAATTGATGCAGAGAGCGCCCGAATAAAAATAATCGGGACAGGGGAGCAGACAACATACTTTGTAAGCGCAAGATATATTACACGCGCACAACCAAAAGAAGAGAACTTAATGTTTGTGCTTATTGGACTCATGCTTTTAGTAATAATCCTTATTGGAATATGGGGGGCGGGAGAACTTAGGAAAAGAAAAAAATGCGAAAGCGGGGCAACTAAAATCACTCCCTCTGAGAAACCAAAATACAATAAAGAAGCGCTAACAGAAATTCAATTACAAATAGTAGAATATTTAGAAAACGGAAAAGGAAGTGCAACACAAGCGGAACTGCAAAAGAAATTTGAACTCCCAAAAGCATCTCTCTCACGAAACCTTGAGGGACTTGAGAGAAAAGGAATTATTGCAAAAGAAAGAAAAGGAATGACAATGCTTGTGATGCTGAAGAAAAATTAATCTTGAACACTAATTCTTAAGAAAACAATACTTTTCCAACCTGTTCCGGCTTGTTCCGCTACTTCTTGGGGAATTTATAATAGCTGTTCCGGTTGCAATTACTGCATGAAAGCGAGTAAATCGCTTGGAGGAGATATTATGAAAAATAAAATTTGGGTAATCGCACTGCTGTTTGTAGCGCTACTAGCAATACCAATGGTGGCATTTGCTGAAAACGCCGACACAAATACAATAAGCGATGATACAATAAACGAAATGAGAATAATGGGTGACCCGCTCGGGGCGCATGTAAGGCTGCTGCAGCTCGAAAAAAGTCTTACAAGAAATGTACTAAGCGGACAGGCGGTTCTTGATGTAATAGCAAAGAATCACCCTGACACAAACACAGTGTCAGCAGGGGCAACTCTTGATTCACTTGAGATGCTTACTGGTGAACTAAAAACAATAATTGAGAACGCTGATACAAACACAAGCGTGCAAAAGTTCGTTGAAATCAAAAAAGAAGGAATAACACTGACACAACAGTTTAGGGAACAAACAAGGGATATACTAACTGCAACTGATAAACAGGAGATAAGGGATAAGGTTGCAGAAATTGACAAAAACGAGCTAAAAACAATCAGCGACCAGACAGAGCATGTAAAAAACCAGTTCAATGCCGATAAAGTAGAAGCATTGCTCAAACTAATGAATGTAAGTAACCCTGAACTAATACAAAGAATCACAGACGGGAACGCTACAAAGCAGGAAGTTGAGGATGCGGTGACAGCAGCATACAACGCTCTAACTCCGGAACAAAAAACAACTGTTGATTCTCTAATAAAAGAGAATTCAATAAAGAGAACAATTTCTGAAAAAGAAGCAATTAAAAAAGGCGGAGAGGGGCTGGGAAACAGAATGCTTCAAAGAGCGCAAAACCAAATACAAAAGCTCAGCGACTGGTACCAGCAGAGAGCAATAGACGCTAATGCAAACGGACACCCGCAGAGAGAGCAAAGAATGCAGGAATTGTCTGACAAACTCGGTCAAATAAGCGACCGGTTGGACAACAACCTTAGAAATCACAGAGGAGGGAGGTGAAGAGTATGAATAAAAAATTATTTGGAATAGCGGCAGTAATTCTTGCGGCACTCTTCATCTTCGGGTGCACACAAAACACCCAAAGCGGGGCAGACCAAGTGAAGGCTGAAATAAACTCCACTTGGGTGGAGGATAGCGTAAACTCCGGAACCACTGTTGATACATCATCAACAACTGCAGGCCCTACAAGCACATGGGTTGACAGCGGGGAAGTTACAATAGGGAGCATGATATAAACTAATTTTGGGGCTAAACGCCCCATCTTTTTTTCTTTAAGGCAAATTATATAAGCACAAAAAACCTAACTTCTAAATGCTTGTACTAATTCAAGAGGCAATACTTTTAGCAGGGGCAGCACTTGGCGCAATCACTGATGCACGCACTGGCTACATTTATGATTGGATAACATACCCTATGATTATTCTTGGAATAATACTTTCTATATTACAGCAGCAATGGATAAATTTGGGGCTGGGGGCGGTAATATTTGCCGTGCTGTTTGTTGCTTATTACTTTGGAAAACTCGGGGGAGGGGATGTAAAATTATTCGCGGCAATCGCGTTCCTTAACCCGCAAAATGATGTTGGATTCTTACTCACAACTGTATTTGTTGCCGCAATGAGCGCAATGGTATTCTATCCTGTTTATTACTCAATAAAATACGCACGAAAAGGATTTAGTTATGAGGAAAACAAAGAAGGAATACAAAAAGCGCTCCTCTTTGGGGCAATAATTGTCGCATACTTTTACTTCCTCACGGTGTTTGGGATGATGGGACTCGCAAGCATTGAAATAATTATTGTTCCATTATTATTTGGATTACTATTCATTGCGCTGCAAAAAGGAATCACAAGTAATTTCTTTGAGAAAAGAATAACTCTAAAGAGCATAACTGAAGAGGAAGTAGTGGCGGAAGGAAAAAATACTAAAAAAATAATGGATTTACTCAAAGGGAAAAAGCTTATAGGGGAAAAAGAGGTAAAGTTACTAGCAAAAAACGGGGTAAATGCAATATATGTGCTAAGGGGGCTGCCGCCATTTGGGCCGTTCATACTCCTTGGAGTACTAGTTGCGATATTTTATCCTGATTTTGTGATGATGTTATTTTGGGTGTAAAAAATGAAAGTACTTATAACCGGCTCAAACGGATTCATAGGAAAATATGTTACTGAAGAACTACTGCGAAAAAAGCACAAGGTTATTGAATATGATTTTGTGAAGAAAAAAAACTTGTTCAACAAGCATGACTTGATAACTGAAATGAAGAATACTGACGCGGTGATACATCTGGCGGGGATGCTTGAGGGAAACGCAAGAGAAATGTGGAAATTAAATGTTGAGGGAACAAGACACGTTGCGGAGGCGGCTCAAAAAACAAAACAAAAAAAACTTGTATTCATGAGCTCAACCGGAGTATATGGACTGACGAAAGGAAAAGTGGATGAGGAAAGCGAAATACACCCAGAAAACACTTATGAGAAAAGCAAAGCCGCAGGGGAACGAATCTGTATGGAAGTGTGCGGAGAAATGGAGGTTTGCATCGTCAGAAGCGCAATGGTGTTTGGGGCGAATAATTACTGGAGAAGAATGTTCGGGCTGCTTAGGGAAAAATATCCACTTCCGTGCAGCGGAAAAAATCATTTTCAAATAATTTATGTAAAGGAACTTGCACAGGCAATAGTAAAAGTCCTTGAGAAAGGAAAAAACGGGGAAATTTATTTAATCGCCGGAAAAGAAAAGCCGACACTAAACGAATTCTGCGAAATTATACAAGTGGAACTTGGACTCAAAAAAGGAATAAAACATATGCCGACTTTTATCTCACTAATAATCGGAAAATTATTCGGGATAAAAGCGCTCACCGCAGAAAATGTAAGACACTTAAGCAAAGAAAGAAATTATGATACACGAAAAATTGAGAAACTCGGGTGGAGCCAAAAGATAACTCTTGAAAAAGCGATGAAAGAAGTTGTTAAAGATATTGGGATAAAAAAAGAATAAACAAAGATGAATACTATGATGACTCCCCAGCAGAGAAAGAGAACCGCAGAGTATAAAAAAAAGCTTTTTAGAAAACAAGTTAAAAGCGCAGAAGAAAAATTTGATGCGATACAAAATGCACGCATTCTTAGTCAGGAGGCCCACCTAAATGGTGTAAGGGATGTGCTTGGAGGCATGTTAATATCAATCCACGAAGGTAAAACTTATCCCTCTTGGAAAAGTAATAATGGGCATATAATACGCGCCCTTAATTTCCTACTGGAACGAGCAAACAAAAAACCGTTTAACGAAGCAGAACTAGAAGCAGCATATAAGAAAATGCAAATGAAATGGCAAAAATAATCAAATTACTTCTTCGCCTTTGCGCCTTTCTTAACTGAGTCAACCATTTTTTCAAGTTTAAGTTTAATTTCCGCTTCTGATTTGGTTTTCTCTATTGCGCTGCCAACATGAACAATATCCGCCCCGCTTGAGATACAATCAAACGCGAATTCCGGAGTCCTTACTCCGCCCGCAACAATTAATGGAATATCAATTGAGGCTTTTGTCTGCGCAATCATTTCCTTTGGAGCGGGCTCCGGAGCGCCCCCGCCTGATTCTAAAATAACAATCTTTGAGCCCATGTACTGACCCGCAAGAGCTGTTGCTGCTGCGAGGTAACCCAAGTTCCTTGGGATTAACTGGGCTCTCCCCATAAAGCCAACTGCCCTTCCAGGCTCTACTATAATATACGAAGTCGGGATAACTTCAAGACCCATTTTTTTTATTGGAAAAGAGGCTGCTGTCTGTGCGCCTGAAATATAATAAGGGTCATTGGAGTTTAACATGGACATAAAATAAGTTGCATCAGCGAGCTTTGAGAGAGTCGCGATATTACCCGGGAAAAGAATTGTTGGAAGCGAGCACTTATCTTTAATTGCAATTAACGTATCATCCAATATTTTTCCCTGCGCGCCAAGAGAACCGCCAACCGCAATCGCGCTAGCCCCCGCTTTCTCAGCAATCTTTGCCATAGTGCCTGCTTGTTCGGGAGACTGATTTGGAGGGTCAATTACAAGGAACAACATTCCCGCCTGCTCCTTTAACTGCGAAAGCAATTTAGTGTAAACTTTTCCTTCCTTCATTCAATCACTTCAATATTAAAAATAAGAGAAAAGGAGTATAAAAATGCTTTGATGGGCTTATCAAAAGGCGCGATAAAATGCGAGAAAAGCGCAATAGAACCGTGTAAAATGAATAACGGCAAAGCGCCCTCGAAAGGTTATAAAATCAATGCAAAGAGAAGAATAGTAGAAGAAAGCGCTGGGAAAGGAATAACAAAAAGTCTTCTTTAGTGATATTATGCAGACACAAAACACCGCACAAGTAATAACGGAACTTGCCACAAAAACCGGAAAGAGCGAAGCGGAGATTACTGAGCTTGTTAAAGCAAAAATAGATAAGTTCTCAGGGCTATTAACCGAACAGGGCGCTGTGTTTATGGTGCAAAAAGAACTCGGGATGGGAAAAGAACAACTCGAACAAATGCAAATCGGGCAAATTGAAGAAGGAATGAAAGGAATTGAGGTAAAGGGAATTGTTGAGGGAATATTCCCGGCAAAAGAATTTGATAAAGGCGGAAAAAAAGGAAAATTAAAATCATTTATACTTAGCGACGGGACAGGAGAAGTCCGCGTTACACTTTGGAATGACCAAGTTGACAAATATGATTTAACACGCGGGAGTGAAGTAAAAATAAGCAATGTGCTTGTAAGCAAATTCAATGAAAAAAAACAAATCACACTCGGATTTAACGGGACAATTGAAATTTTAAATAAAAAAGAGGAAGAGTTTGAGAAACTCTCAAACCTTAAGAGCGCGATGACGAGCGTCAATGTCGTGGGAAGAATTATGAGAAAATTCCCGTGCAAGGACTTTGAAACTACTGACAGGAAGGGAAAACTCTGCTCATTTCAGATAAGCGACGGGAGCGCGATGCTGAGAGCAACCGCGTGGAATGAAAAAGCGAATGAACTTGAAAAATTTGAGGAAGGAAACGCTATTGAAATAAAAAATGCTTACACAAAAGAAGGCAGATTTGGGGTAGAAATGCACCTTGGGTACAGCGCGCAAATAGCGGAAACAAAAAAAGAGGTTGCGAGCAGCGCTGAACTCATGAAGGACTCTTTAAAAGAAAAAAAGATTTCTGAAATACTGCCGGGAGAGAACGCAATAATAATTGGAACAATTAACGGCGTTGAAAAAGGAAACCTGGCTTATGATGTATGCAAAAAGTGCAACAAAAAAATAACGCGCACGGAGAACGGGGTCTTATGCGAAACGTGCGGAGAAACTGAGGTTCGGAAGAACGCGGTTGTTGGCGTAATTGTGCAAGATGAAACGGGAGAAATCAAAACAACAATGTTCCGTGAAAACGCGCTCAAAACAATCGGAATGAACCAGGAAGAACTTGAGAAGACTTTGGCGGAAAAGCCAATTGATGTTGTAATTGCTGAACTCAACGGGAAACTAATCGGAAAACAAATCAAGGTACTCGGGTATATGAAAACGAACCAGTTCTCCGGAAATAATGAGTTTATGGCGAAGGAAATAATTTAATTAAGACTTAATTTTTGAGAGCAGAGTCTCAATTTCCTTTTCTAAATTCCCAACCGCACCATTATTGTCCAAACGATACTCTGCATCAGAAATACACTTTGACATCTGCATTCTCGCGGGGTCCTTATCCTTAAGCTCGCGGTCCTGCTTCATCTTAAACTCCTCAAAACTCCCAACATCTCCGTGCTCCCCGGGAGAAGCTTTTACCCGCGCAAGAGTACGCTCAAACCTTGTCTTTAAATCTGCAAAAACTTCGACAATCACTCCCCCCTTTGATTTAATCAAATCCACTTCTGCGGGGTGCCTAAGAGAAGTTATTACAAGATTATTCTTTGGGGAATAATTTGCAAGCGGAGCGCGAGCCCAGTAATCGTGCCCGAACTTCTGGCGATTACCGTCACCCATTTCACGCATTTCACTCCTATCTTTGTAATTTTTACCCAATCTTTTTAGCTCCTTACGAACCTCCTCGCCAAGGTCAACATGAACAAAAGAATATTTATCTACCAAGTATTGGGCAACGGTATCTTTCCCCGAACCATTCAAACCAACAATCCCAATCAGCATAACAACACCGAAAAAATTAGGGAGGAGAATTGTTTTTAATACCAACCAAGCCAAACTAATTTGTGGTAAAATGGATGAGAAAGTTCTTGCAGTGAAACGAAAGGATTTGTTCGGCGCGCAGGATGAGAAAAAGTTTGACGGTTTTTTACCTGAAGGAAAGTTCACACTTAATGAAGAAACAATGAAAAAAGCTGTTTTTATTTACCGAAAAGTCGCAAAAGAGGGGCAATTAAAACCCGCTGAAGAGGATGAGGAATACAAACAAATAATCGCATACTTAATACTTACACATAAAGGAAAAGTGTTTTGCTACAAAAGAACCGAAAAAGCAGGGGAGAAGAGACTGCACAGCAATTATTCAATCGGAGTGGGCGGGCACATAAATCCGATTGACCTTGAAAAAAAATCTGATCTCATCAAAAAAAGCATGGAGAGAGAGTTTGAGGAAGAAGTTTTGTATACAGGAGAAAAAAAATCGCGAATACTCGGTTACATAAACGATGATTCAAATTCAGTCGGGAGAGTCCACTTGGGGCTTGTATATGAAATGGAACTCGCAAATGAAAATGTGAAATTGAATGAAAAAGAACTTGATGAGGGAAACCTACTCACACTTGCAGAAATAAGAGAAAAGTATGAACAACTTGAAAACTGGAGCAAAATAACTTTTGATTATCTTGAGAAAAATTGGAAGAACTAACACTCTGCTGAAAACTTGGTGCTTTAATTATTCTTTGGCTGAGTTTAACACATCACTCACAACTTTCAGCATTTTCTCGCTATCAATAGCAAGTTTTCTATACTTAACGCCGGAGCAGTTAAAAATCTCTTCGGTTCTTGGAACCTCTTCTTTATAATGTTTCAAGAAAATAACTTCCTTAATTCCCGCAGAGGCAATTAATTTCGCACACTCGTTGCAGGGAAAATGCAGGCAGTACATTGTGGCGCCATGAACATCGGTTGCGTGATTCTGAACAAGAGCATTCGCCTCGGCATGAGTTGCAAGACAATGACCTGTATTCTTCTTACTCCAATCTACATTAGCGACATCCTTTCTGCAGTAACCAAGCTCAAAACCCGATGGCACTCCTGGAGCCGGACCATTATACCCTGAGGCGACTATTCGCTTATCCTTCACAATAACCGCGCCTGATTTGAATTTAATGCAGGAAGCGCGCGTTGCGATTGCAACAGCAGAAAGCATGAAATACTCATCCCAAGACGGTCTCAATAAACCCTTTTTTTCTTCCATAAAAATACCGCAACTAAAACAAATTAATTATAAATCAAAACAATTAAAATGATTGGCAAAACTACTCCCCGCGGAGCTTTACATCCACACTCTCTTTTGCTTCTGAAATGAACGCCTTAATCTGGGCAAGCTTCATTGGCTTTAATTTTCTTGATTTTGGGTCAAGAGCACGCGGAGCTTGGAACTGCTGAAGGAACCATTTCTCGCCTTTTAGAAAATGAGATATTTCCGTTAGGTCGACTGTTGTAAGCCTGGGGTAAAGAGTGGTTCTAAATTCGTGCGCAACACCTGAGGCGCGAATCAAATCAACTGATTCCTGAATCTTTTCAAATGGAAGTTTTGATTGAGTAATTTCGTGGTATTTTGACTGGGGCGCCTTAAAATCCATCGCAACATAATCCAAGAGATTCTCAGAGAAGAGTTTTTTTAGAACTTTTGGGTTTGTGCCATTCGTGTCAAGTTTTACTAAAAATCCAAGAGATTTAATCTTCTTTATGAAATTATGGATCCCCGGGGAAACAGTAGGCTCGCCCCCAGTAATTACAACCCCGTCAAGCATTTTCTTATTCTTCTCAAGGAAAGCGAAGAAATCCTTTTCCTCAATTAACTCCCTCTTTCCTTTTTTAAAATATTTAAATGAAGTAAGCTCTTTGTTATAACAAAATTTGCACTTATAATTGCAATTCACGAGAAATACTATGCACGCAACCTTGTTTGGAAAATCCATTAAAGTGGTTTTTTGAAGCGCCCCTATAAACATTACAACACCAAGCTAGCGAATTATTCATCAAACAATATAAAAATACAAAATATCAATCGAAAGGAAAATAAAATTTAAATAAAAAAAGAATTACTGCGCAAGAAAGGCACGGTAAAAAGCACGCGTACTTTTCACCGTTAAATGAAATCCTTTTCGCAAGGTTACTGACAGCCGCAGTCGCCCTTTGGCTCAACAGCTGAATCAAATTTCTTTCTGTCGGCGAACTCGGCCTGCTTTGAGTCATTCCAATTGCTTACTGGTCTTATGTAACCAACAACTCTGCTATACACTTCGCATTTTGTTTTAACCATACTTTCACCCCTAATTTCTTCCAAAAACGCATTAACTCTCTTAACGCATTTTTAAAAATCATTCAATCATTTAACGCTACCTATTACAACACATCCATGTAAAAACATTTCGCAACCACTTTGCCGCCCTCTTACTCCTGCTCACACACCGGGCAGTATTCATGCTCCCCTGATAAATAACCATGAATCGGACAAATACTAAAGCTTGGAGTTAATGAGAAGTAAGGCATCTTGTAATTTGTCGCAATCTTCTTCACTAAATTCTTTGTCGCTTCCTTTGAAGGCAATTTCTCTCCAAGGAAAACGTGGAATACTGTTCCCCCAGTGTACCTAGTCTGCAATGGGTCCTGCAAATCAAGGGACTCAAATAAATCTAATCCCAAATTTACCGGGATCTGAGAGGAGTTTGTATAATACGGCGCAACCCCGTGCTCCTTTACCTGCTTATCATTTGAAACAATAATCTCCGGATATTGTTTCTTATCAGCCCAGGCGAATCTCCTTGAGGTCCCCTCGCCGGGAGTCGCTTCAAGGTTAAAAATATCCCCGGTTTCATCCTGGTAACCTTGAATTCTATCACGCATAAAATCAAGAATCTTAATTGAGAACGCCGCACCCTCCTTTGAAGCAATATTTTTTCCCATATAATTAATCAAAGCCTCATTCATTCCAAGAAGACCAATTGTCGAGAAGTGATTTGTCCAATACTGCCCTGTCTGTTCCTTAATTCCTCTCAAATAAAATTTTGAGTAAGGATACAAGCCCTGCTCCGTGAGACGCTCAAGAGTTTTTCTTTTAATTACCAGGGATTCTTTCGCTAAATCCATTAAGTGACCTAATTTTTCAAAAAATACTTCCTCGGTTTTTGCCTTGAAGCCAATTCGCGGCATATTAATTGTCACAACCCCAATTGAACCTGTTAGAGGATTTGCTCCGAATAATCCGCCCCCTCTTTTGTTCAGCATTCTATTATCTAATCGAAGTCTGCAGCACATTGAGCGCGCATCTTCGGGCTTCATATCAGAATTAATATAATTTGAGAAATAAGGAATACCATACTTTGCAGTCATATCCCAAATGCCATCATACTTTTCTGAATCCCAATCAAAATCTTTTGTAATATTATAAGTTGGGATTGGAAAAGTGAAGGGCCTTCCGTTCGCGTCCCCCTCAACCATTACTTCAGTAAATGCCTGATTGAACAAATCCATTTCGTCCTGGAAATCGGAGTAAGTAAGTTCAGTTGGTTTACCGCCAATAATTACAGGGTCGTGCGCAATATGCGGAGGAACAATCAAATCCATTGTTACATTAGTAAAAGGACACTGGAAGCCAACTCTAGTCGGAACTGCCACATTGAAAACAAATTCCTGAAGAACCTGCTTTACTTCTTTGTAAGAAAGATTATCATATCTAATGAATGGAGCTAAATAAGTGTCAAAGTTACTGAATGCCTGAGCACCAGCCGCCTCACCCTGCATTGTGTAAAAGAAATTTACTACTTGACCGAGCGCCGAGCGAAGATGCTTTGCGGGCTTTGAGGCAATTTTTCCTTTAACCCCTGTGAAACCTTCAAGCAAAAGTTGTTTTAGGTCCCAGCCAACACAATAAACCGCGAGCACATCAAGGTCATGAATATGCATATCCGCTGCCTTATGAGCCTCAGCAATCTCTCTTGGATAAATTCTTCCTAACCAATAATTTGAAACTACTCTACCCGCGATATTAAAGTTCATTCCCTGCAAAGAATAAGCCATGTTACTGTTTTCCCTTACTCTCCAGTCCTCTTGAGTGATATATTGGTTAATTATCTCAAAATTATTCACCATATCCTCGGTTTTTCGCAAGAGTTCGCGCTGGTGGCGGTAAAGAATATAGGCTTTTGCGGTCTTATCGTGCCCGCCCTTAATCAAAGTGGATTCAACAATATCCTGAATCTGCTCAACTGATGGAACTGCGTCGCCGCGAAACTGATCCTCAACCCTATCAATAACCCTTTTAGCAATCTCATCAGATTTTTTTCTATCCGAGCCGCCAACGGCCTGCACAGCCTTCCAAATAGCAATACCAATCTTTGATTCATCAAAAACGGCTTTAGAACCATCACGTTTAATCACAAATTTAGGCACCAGGCACCAACCCCAACTAATTTTTCGTCTAAAAAAACTCTTCTCCAATGAATTTTTAAAAAGCTTTGATAGTGATGTTTCTCTTATATAAAAACCTTACCGTGGAGAAAAAAGAAGTTTGGTAAAAGAACCACAATAACACCCCTTTCATTAGCAAAACCAAAAAAATGTCCAAGAAAAGAGAAAAATGAGTGGAAAAACTAACAAAAACCACAAAATAAGTTAGGAAAATCGTCCAGGAGTGTGTGCGAGAAAAAAAATAAATCATAAACTAATAGAAAAAAGTTAAACAAAAAAATAATAAGTTCGAGAACAAATTAATTTTAAGAAAAAAATCAAAAACAATCAAAATTTATCGGCGAGCGGGATAAAAATATATTTCTTATCCTTAATTCCTGCAAAAAGAAGGTTCTGAATAGAAAGCCCAGAGTTTCTGCTGGCTTCAGCAGCACAAGCAAGCATCTGTTTTGCTGTAACCCATTCATTGTCACGGGCAAACCTAAGAAAAAACTCCTGCGCGCCCTTGGAATGATGGGCTGGGGAGACAATTTCTTCAACACTCGGGAGATTTGTTTTAGCCATTGCAACAAATTCCTGGTTTAAGGAGTAAATGTGGGGTTTTCTTAAAACCCAAGGGTGTTTTTTTGGCATCCTGTTTGCCTTCTCGACAGAAGAATTCAAAAAACTTATCAGCCTTGAAGCAGTGGTTCCATGAACAGCTTTAACTACAAGCTTGCCCAAATGAGGATAATTTCTTGAAACATCAAAAACCCTCACTCTCCCCCCAAAGAATTTTTTTACCACTCTGAACGCTGCATTAACTGAAGTTTTAGTCTCAACAGTCCTTAGCCAAGCGGGAGAAAAACTATTAGGGGAAGCACGTGAATCAATTACTTTGCCTCTTAAAAAGAAACGCCGTGCATTTGCTTTTCCTTTGCCCTTGTCACTGCGATGAATAAGAAAACTTATGCGCTGATTTAGCGAAGAGGGCAAGGCACGAGAAACCATGACTAAAATATACTTAGCAAATATTTAAACTAAGCCCCCTGAAGAAAATGAGATAAAACAAAATGAGAGATTATTTATAAAACAAAAAGTCTTTGCAAAAATCTTTCACTTTAATCTTAATCTGCGCGAGTTTTGGCTCATTTTGGCGATTCGCAAGAGCCAAATGCATATACTCTGCGACTTGCTTCATCTCATTCTCTTTCATTCCCCTTGTTGTAAGAACCGGAGTCCCAATTCTAATCCCCGAAGGGTCCCATGGAGAGCCTGTTTCATACGGAATTGTGTTCTTGTTGCAATAAATACCGGCTTTCTCAAGAGCCTTCTCCGCTTCAATCCCGGAAATACCGCTCTTTCTAACATCCACAAGAATCAAATGATTATCAGTGCCCCCGGAAACCAAGCGATAACCATAACTTTGAAGAGACTCTGCGAGCGCGCGAGCGTTCTTTACTATCTGTGAAGCATACTCTTTGAACTCGGGCGCAAGCGCTTCCTTAAACGCCACCGCTTTTGCCGCAATCACATGCTCATGAGGACCACCCTGAAGCCCAGGGAACACGGCCTTGTCAATCCTCTCAGCGAATTCTTTTTTACACATAATCGCCGCGCTCCTTGGACCGCGAAGAGTTTTATGAGTAGTGGTTGTAACTACATCAAAGTAAGGAACAGGATTCTCATGCACCCCTGCCGCACATAAACCAGCGATGTGGGCAATATCCGCTACACAAAACGCGCCTATTTCATCACAAATCTTTCTAAACTCCTTAAAATCAATTGCACGCGGGTATGCGGTGTAACCTGAGAGTACTAATTTTGGTTTCTCTGCAAGCACTTGTTTTCTAATCGCATCATAATCAAGGAGCTCTGTTTCCTTATCAACCCCATATTGAATGAAATTATACATTTTACCGGAGAAATTAACTTTGTGCCCATGCGTTAAGTGACCCCCTTCTGTTAATTTGAGCCCCATTGCCTTATCGCCCGGAGAAAGAAGAGCGCTGTACATCGCCATGTTCGCGGGAGAACCGGAATTTGGCTGAACATTCGCATGCTCCGCGCTAAATAATTGCTTCAAGCGGTCAATCGCGAGAGTCTCAATCTTATCAATCACCTCATTTCCGCCATAATAACGCTTGTTTGGATACCCTTCAGCGTATTTGTTTGTCGGAAAAGAACCAAGAGCCTCAAGAACCGCCATTGAAACCAAATTCTCGCTTGGAATCAATTCAATCCCATCCATCTGGCGCTCCTTCTCAGCCATTATCAAATCGTAAATAACTTTATCCTGTTTTTGAATGTTTTCAAACAAAAAAATCAGCCCGATGAAATAAAATCAGAACAATTTTTAATATGAACGCACTAAAATCATCTGCTCTGGTGAAGAAAGTGAAAATTAAACTTGTTGAAACTAATAAGATGCAGCTTGCGGAGCTTGAAAAGTTTTTAGAGAAAAAGGAAAATCAAAAAATTAATGAGGAAACCTTCTTGGAAATGGCAAAGCCAATTAATTTCTCTTTCTCGCTTGAAAAGTGCTCGCGCCTCTTAAGCCACCATGTATGCGAGAGCCTTGACTCTTACACCCAGCAAAGCCAAAGATACGTGAAAATGGGGGCGGGGGCGTTTATTGTGCCCGCGGAAATCAAAAAACTCGGGGAAGGAATTGAAAAAGAATATACTGAACTAAATAATGAACTCCTTGAGCTCTACAATGAAATGACACAAATAAAGGAAGGATTTGCGGGAAGAAAGGCAACTGAGAAGGATTATGTTTATGGAATAAAAATTGAGGACGGGAGATATGCGCTTCCAATCAGCATTATGACAAATGTTTTTATCACAATGAACTTCTCCAAGATAATTAATTTTTATAAGATTATGAAAAGGGCGAAATTCGCTGAAAGCGAGGAACTACTGTCAAAACTTGATGAGGCAATTGGGGAAGAAAATATTGTTAAGAAAATTAATGAATTCGCTGATAATGACTGCGTGGATGAAAAGAAAATAATTGAGTTTGAGAAAATGAATTTTGGAAGAATAAGCGAAAAAGAGAACTGTGTTTTAATAAATTCGTTTGAGAACCCTCTGCTTAGAAGCGGACTTGGGGCGCTTACATCCACAAACGCGGGAACGCCATCAACAATACTTGAAGGGTGGGAGAAAGAGCATAAAAAAGAGGAAAAAGCGCGCGGAGTAACGGAAAGAGTGCTAAACTACGGGCACGAATCAATTGTGGAACACGCACGAACCACATTCGGATTAATGATGAGCCTTACATGCTACCATCAATTTGAGAGACACAGGCTGCCGAATAATATTAGAGAACGATTTGAGGAAATACCTGCGAAAAGCGAGGTTTTGATTCCTGAAGCTGTAAAAAGAGAAAAGGAACTCCTGAAAAAGTTTGAGGGAATCGTGAAAAAAACAAAAAAATTTAGGGAAAAACTTGGGGAAATTGGGGAGAAAAAAGCGGGCGCGTATTTACTCCTAAATTGCGACCTTTTGAAAGTAATCAGCTCAACTAACACTCGAATTGACAGAGAAGTCATGTGCGAGAGGCTATGCAATAACGCGCAATGGGAAATTAGGGAACTTTATGAAAAAAAACTTGCACTGCTAAAGAAACTCGCGCCTGTTATTTATGATAAAATCGGACCAGGGTGCACGCGCGGACCCTGCCCTGAAGGAGCGCTAATGTGCGGAAAAATAATTGAAGTGCGAAAAAAATATGGGGTAATGCAATAACTCGCCTTTAATGGATTTAGAATTAAAAAATCCCGTTCTCCTCAAAATCCCGTTTTACCAATTGAAAATCATACCACTTGACTGCGCGATAAACTAAAAATCCGAGCGAAGCGAAAAAGGCGGCAAAAAATAAAATACTCGCGGAAAAAGAAAGCGCGAGGAAAATAACTGAAATAACCGCACAAAACGCTATCTGGAGCAAATCTTTATCCTTAACTGAAAAAATATTCCTAAACGCTCCGGAGAGGTTTGAATACTCTGTTTCGCTCTGCAAAGCCGCAGGAAGCGAAACATACAACTGCTTAAATGAATCCTTCTTTTTTACCATTCAAACCACCCTAATTTATCAAATGCTTCTTTGGAATCCTTCGCGAGACTGGAATTTTTCTTGCTATAGGCTCCCTTGTTTCTTTTTCTAACCACAAAACCAATTCTTCAAACTCATGCATAGCAATATCACCCTTAAGAAAAAAATCTGACGGCGAAAAAAGTTATTTGAAATCGATGCCGTCAACTTTGCGGGTTGATTCGACGACGCGAAAACACCGCAAGCAGGAAGAAGTATCTTTTTTTACTATGTAATGCGAGTTGTATCTCTCGTTCTCAATAGCGACCATTGTGCCGCCGCACGCAGAACATCTTGCTTCACCCATTATTACACACCAAGCTAAAAACTTCTTCAATTACTAAGCCTTAAAACTAAACAAAATCAGGAATTTCGTGTATTAATGCGCTAAGGTACAAAAACACCGCGTCCAAATTGACGCTTGTACCAAAAAAACAACAAACGAAAGAATATTTTTGATTTTGAAAAAAATAAATCAAATATCACAAAAATATTTCAACGCTATGCATTAAACACATCTATTGGCTCACCAAATAATTTCCGATTTCTCACCAAAAAAGGCAAATTTTTTGGTTCTCATCAAGCAATATGTGATAAGTTAATAAAGCTAATCTCAAAAAATATCAAAAAAATATTAAAAAAATCGGCTGACAACAAATACTCAATAGATTTAAAAAGAAAATCCTTAATGACGCAAAATATAGGACAATTTTTACATTTGCTGAAGAAAAATTTTGGAAAATTGCTTGTGAAACAATTCCTATTACCTAATTTACACCACCGGCACGGCACTAGAAAAGCGTTTATAAGCTACCTAACACAATTCATTTGTTGATTTACGCAATGGGAGGTTAGTTTTGCCAAAAACTCCGCTCAAAAAGCGTACAACGAGGTGAAATAATGGCTAAGAAAATAGAAAAAGTAGAGGACCTGCCGGGAGTAGGAGAAACTGCTGCAAAGAAACTCGCGGAAGCAGGATACAAAACCCTTGAGCAAATCGCTGTTGCCAGCGGAAGCGAACTGCAGGAAGTTGCGGGACTTGGAGAAGGAACCGCGGATAAAGCAATCAAAGCGGCAAGAGACGCGCTTGATATGGGATATGAAACCGCTGATGTGCTCGCGGAAAAACGAAAACTAGTGGGAAGATTAACTACCGGCTCAAAAGAACTTGATAATCTAATCGGGGGCGGAATTGAGACACAGAGTATTACTGAAGTTTATGGAAAAATGGCGAGCGGGAAATCCCAATGGTGCTTCCAAACAGCTGTAACCGTGCAATTGCCAAAAGAACAGGGCGGACTTGAAGGAGGGTGCCTCTATGTTGATTCTGAAAATTCATTCAGACCGGAGAGAGTAATACAAGTCGCAAAAAAATTCGGGCTTGATACTGATGCCGCGCTAAAAAATATTTATGTCGCAAGAGCATACAACGCGGAACACCAAATGATACTCGTTGATAAAGCGGCGGACATGATAAAAGAAAAAAATATTAAACTCTTGATTGTGGATTCGCTCACCGCGCAATTCCGCTCGGAGTTTGTTGGAAGAGGAACACTCGCTGAAAGACAGCAAAAACTCAACAAACACATGAGGTCACTGCAAAAGACAGCGGAAATGTACAATGTTGCCGTACTTGTGACAAACCAAGTAATGTCAAGACCAGATATATTGTTTGGTGACCCAACTGAACCTGTCGGAGGAAATGTTGTAGGACACGCAAGCAAAACCAGATTGTACTTAAGAAAGAGCAAAGAGGATAAAAGAGTTGCAAAACTCGTTGACTCCCCTTCACTCCCTGATGGAGAGGCACTCTACAGAATCACTGAAAACGGGATAGAGGATGTTGAGGAATAGGACGGGAGCGAAATACTCAAAATCAGAGCGAAGTATAAAAAGTAAAACTAATTCTGACTGGGCATGAAAAATGCTCAGTCATTTATTCTTTTTTTCATTAGAACTAACATGGCTTAAAATAAAAGAAACTCTTTCCTTAACACTAACTTTTGGAACAACTATCACCTCATACTTCAAATCAAGGTAAGCATTTTTTATGTGCTCGGAAATCCTCACCGCCGCATCAAAAGGCTCTTTTCTAACCTCATCATTCTTGTAAATCTCTCTCCAGGGTTCAAGGAAAAAAATCTTCTCATTATATCTGTGCTTCTTTGAGGCCTCATGAAGCGCAGGATGAACTGGGAGATTGCCATTTGTTAAATACGCAATATTATCAGGAATCCCGCGGTCAAAAAAATGCAATTCTTCGCCCACACCCAAATGCTGATTAATCTGGCGCTGGAGAACAAGCATATTAAACTCAGCAAGCTTAATCCAGGGGACAATATCCCCTTTACTTGCGAGCTGCTCCTTAATTATTTCACGCGCAACCTCATCAAAACACTTAAAACCTTTTTTCCTTAATGCCCTAATCAAAGTGGTTTTGCCTGAAGCCGGACCGCCCGTTATAATGTAAATATTATTCATAAACAAAAGAGGCACAAAAAAACTTATAATCTTAAGGAGACACTTAATTTGTATGGGAAAAGTGGTTGCGTGCGTATTTGCGCACAATGAAGCAAAACTAATCGGACACACGCTTTCTGTTCTTAATGAACGCAAAAGACAGGGACTAATAGATGAAATTGTGGTAATAAATGATGGAAGCACTGATGCCACCGCAAAGATAGCAAAACAAATGGGCGCAAGCGTTGTAAGCCACGAGAAAAAATCGGGAAGAGCAAAAAACTTCATAAGCGCGGCATACGCATCAAAAAAACGCGGAGCAAGCGTAATGCTATACTTTGACGCTGACCTTATCGCGCTTCCTGTAAAAACTCTGCGAAAAATGATTGGGGCTGTTAAAAATGGAAAAGCTTCAATGGCAATAGCGCAGCAAAATGAGGAATACCCTCAGCTTGTAGCAAGAATGAGCGAGGCAGAAAGAAAAAAACTAAAAAATAGAGAAAGGTTTTCTCCAATAGGGGAAAAATTTCGCGAGTCTTGCGGACAAAGAGCATTTAACATGGCAGCGCTTGACCCAATATTTAAGAAAAATAAAAAGTGGATGCAATACTTATTTGAGGCGCCGTTTCCGTGGCACGGGTTTAACAAGGCTTTTAGAGAAACTGGGCTGATTGGCAAAGCGTGGGCACTTGAACCGGCGCTGGATGCTTTGGTCGCACAAAACAAAACGGTTTTTCTAAATGGCTATCCTGCTTACATGCACGCGCCTTTTCGAAAATCAACAAAACTCCACAATTTGGCAAAAACTGAGAGAAGCGGATTTGGGATACCCCATCTTGTGCGAATGGGAAGAACATCAATCGCGCAGGAAATTAAGAGAAAAAGAAAACTTGAAAGAGAAAACCGAACCAAAAGAATGTTTCTAAGAAAATCTCTCTGATTTGTTTATAGTTACTTATACTGCTGCTCAAACTCTTTCTTAAACTTCTCAAAATTATTCTCCTTAATCGCTGTGCGAATCTCTTGCATTAATTTTGCTATGAAATAAGTGTTGTGGTAACTTAGAAGCATCAAGCCATTCTGCTCATAAGTTTTGAATAAGTGGTGGAGATATGCGCGCGTGTGGTTTCTGCAAACAAAACAATCACACTCGGGGTCAAGAGAAGTGAATGATTCTTTGTGGAGCGAACGATTAATCAAAAGCGGGCCCTTATGAGTAAAAATTCTTCCATGGCGCGCCATTCTTGTAGGGTATGCTGAATCAAAAATATCTACGCCGCGCTCAACCAAATTTAAAATTTCCAGCGGAGAACCAACCCCCATTAAATAAATCGGGCGCTCCTTCGCGATGAAACGCTTGGAATATTCTGTGATATTGTGCATTGTGCTTGGGTCTTCTCCAATACAAAGACCGCCGAGAGCAAGCCCGTCAAACTCCATCGCCTCAAGAGCAAGAGTGGATTTTTTTCTTAAGTCAAGAAAAGTTCCTCCTTGGGTAATTCCAAAAAGAAGCTGGTTATTGTTTTTGTGAGACTCTTTGCAGCGCAGTGCCCATTCGGTTGTGCGAACCATCGCATCAAAATACTCTAATCTGTTTTTGCCAAAATGAAGAACATGGTCAAGGCACATCGCGACATCACTGCCAAGAGTATTTTGAATATGCGTTGCCTGCTCTGGAGTAATTAAATGAACACTCTTATCAAAAGGATTTCGAAAATGAACACCGTTATTTGTAACGTGATCAACAAAATCTTCTGAGAGTAATTGAAATCCCCCTGAATCGGTGAAGAGAGATTTATCCCAACCAAAAAATTTGTGCAAACCGCCGGCTTTCTCAATGATCTGGAGACCTGGCTTGAGATAATTAATGAAAGCATTCGTAATCAGACAATCAACTTTCATTTTGTAAAGGTCGGGGTGCTCAACAAACTTCACCGCGCCCTTTGTCGCAACGGGCATAAAGAAAGGAGTTGCTAAATCGCCGTGGGCGGTGTGAAGAACTCCTGCGCGTGCCAACGAGGATTCTGACTCATGAGTTAATTCGAAGCAAGACATGACAAATTACTTAAAGAATAATATTAAAATGGTTATAAGTGAGGGCAAAGGAAAAGAAGTTTTACTTTTTTAGAATCATCCATTCCCAATAATTCTGCTTAATAAAATTCGCCCAATATTCCGCGCCCATAATTTTAATTCCTTCTTTATTTGGAACGAGATGCTTCCATTGAATTGATTTAAATCCGGCTTTTTTTGCGCAGGACTCAAGTTTCTCTTTTGAGAAAACCATCATGTCAACAGCAAAAGGATTTGAGCCAGGAATACTAAAAGTAATTTTTGCTTTGTTTGCGCCGGTTTTAACAAAAGTGCGCCCGTAAGAATCCGCCCCAAACGGAATTTTTTCTTCAAGGCAATCAAGAATAACAAAAGTGCCGCTGGGTTTTAACAATTTAAAGGTTGAATTAAAGAATGACTGAAGCATATCTTCGGAGTCAGAATATAACAGAACCATTACCGCGAATGCCTTGTCAAACTTCTTTGGATAAGACATAATAGTCGGGGTTGAAACTAAAAATTCCAAATTTGAGAGTCCTTTACTCTTGGATTTGGCGAGCAATATTTGTTCAATTGAAGCATCATACCCGACAACACTTGCTCCTTTCTTTGCAACCATTCGCGCAATCGTGCCATCACCGCAGCCAATATCCAAAATTAATTCATTTTTCTTTGGAGAAAGCAAATTTAATAGCTGGGGTCGCTGGGCGAATTTCTTTACAGGATCAACCGCAATCATTTCTGAATAATCCTTAGCAACTAAATCATATTGAACCATGAAAAAGCTACTGCTTTTCAAAACTTAAAGCTAACCATACAATTTTAATCATTTCAAACCCAATATTTATGGACTAGGCCGGGCCGCTAGCGGTGGCTTGTCACCATAAATCCGCTTTATGATGGGGCTGAAGTGAGGCAAGAGGTTCGTATGCTATTGTTGACACCATTTTGGTGGCGTCGAAGCTCTGTCCTTACAGGTGTTTCACTGAAACGAACCCCGCCAGGGCAGGAATGCAGCAACGGTAATTTTAATGGAAGACGCTGAAGGGAAACGGAGTGGAGTCACTAGAGTGAAATGCTAACATTAGCTAAAAATCCATTGCCTTACGCGTCCATGCTTTTTGTAAAATAAGTTTTTGGGGCATGCACACCAAAATACCCAAAAATAAATCTTTTTTTAGTGAAGAACGCTACATAATTAAGTCTTTAAACCACTTCTAATAAGGTTAAAGTAGAAAACAAGAAAAGTTATGTAAAAGTTGTCATTTTATTAAAGTGTCGGAAAAGCTTTTATATAATAAAAGCGTTCAATAAGCAAATAAACGTGGTTTATGATGGTTTTTGAGAAAAAAATGTCTGTTAAGGACTTAATCGAACAAATGAGAGAAGAACTCAAGAAAGAGCAGGAAGAAGCGGGGATTATCTCAAAACCCTCAAAGAAAAAAACACTCGCAAAAAAGGCAAAAGCGAAAGCAAAGCCGAAAAAAAGCGCTAAAAAGAAAAAGAAATAAGCTAATCCTTCTTAGAATCAGCTTTTTTCACTTCTTTTGCTAATTTATCGAGCACACTCTGAAGAGTATTTATCAAAATCCAATCCTCATTTGAAGCAAAGAACTTTTTGCCCCTAATAGAAAGAGTGCCGTGCACCTCGTGCTGAATACGCAGACCCCCCTTCTTGTACTGCTTAAGATCCAAATGCAATTTTGCATCCTCCCCCACCTTTTTAAAAAAATGGGAAAGAGCGGACTCAAACAATTTCTCATCAACCTCGTCAAATTCTGGGAACTTAACTAACTCAACGTTCAAAAAATTATTCACCAAAAACACCTCCAAAAAAACAATGATGAAACTACCAGCCAGTCGGTCAAAAAAACCGCCTCAAAGCAACAAATACAGGTTCAAACGCTTTAAAAAAAGAATTGAGACAAAGCTCAGTATGGTCGGGGAAGAGATTACTCAAAAAGAAATACAAAAAGCGGAGGATTATTTGAAAAAAAACAAGCTCCCCGCCGGAGAGGTAGTCAAAAAAACTGTGGAAGAACTTAGAAAAAAGGGGATTCCAAAAGAAGCAATCCTGGCGTTAATGCTCCACAAAATTCCTGCTGAAAAAATTAACGCGAAAGAAATAAAGGAAATGTTTGGGGAAAAAACACTTGAAATAATGCAAACCATAAACCGCATGGAAGAGATAATTCAAAAAAACTATGGAAGAATACCTGCGGAAACACTTGGTTCAATAGCTCTTTCAATTTCAAATGAATTCGAGCCAATTATAGTAAAGCTCGCAGAAACCGCAAACGAACTCGAAGCGGGAATGGATAAGGAGGAAGTAAAAATCGCGGAAGATATTTACGCGCCGATGGCAACAAAACTCGGACTTAATGATTACGCATGGAAACTGCAGGACTACTCATTCAAAGTAACAAACCCTGAAGGGTGGAGAAAAATCAAGAACCTTGTAAATAAAGACAGAAAAGAAAGAGAAGAGCTTGTTGAAACCGTGCGAAAAGAGGTGGAGGAATTAATCAAAGGAAAGCTAACCGCGGAAGTTACAGGAAGACCAAAAAATTTTAGGGCAATATTTGAGAAACTAAAAAAAGTGCCTTTTCAGAGAATGCATGACCTTTATGGAGTAAGAATAATCTGCAACAAAGAAAAAGAGTGCTATGAGGCGCTTGGGTACATACACTCAAAATATGAAATAATTCCTGAAGCTTTTGATGATTATATTACAAAACCAAAAAGCGACGGGTACAAGAGCATACACACCGCGGTGAAAAGAGGAAAGGACATCATTGAGGTGCAAATACGCACCTGGGAGCAGCACTTGCGCGCCCTTGGGCAAAGCTACTGGAGTTATAAAAAAATAAGAAAAGATAAGGAATTTGAAAAAGAGCTCAGCTGGGAAAGACAATTAATTGAATGGCAAAAAGAAATGGGAAAAACCCCTCTTGGGAAAAAAATCTCCGGAAGGAAAATATTTGCATTCACCCCAAAAAATGAGGCAATAGCGCTGCCACAAGGAGCTAGTGTAATTGACTTTGCGTTTGCGGTGCACAGCGATATTGGAAAAAGAATGGAAAAAGCAAAAGTAAACGGAAAAATTGTTCCAATCGAAACAAAACTCAATAATCTTGACCGTGTGGAGATAATCGTTTCTGAAAAACCACAGATGAAGAAAACCTGGCTTACAAATGCGGTAAGCGACAAAGCGAGGGCAAAAGTTAAGGCATTCTTTGGACTAACAAACACGCGGACAAAGAGAATAATTACAAAAATAAGCGATGTTAAAAAAATAAAAATGGCAGAGTGCTGCCATCCTCTTCCAGGGGAAGATGTTGTGGGAGTAAAAACAACCAAGCGAAAAATTGTAATGCACAAAAAAGACTGCCCGAATATCCAAAACATGAGCAAAAGCAAATTAATGGAAATTGATTTTGAGAGAGAAAAAGGAAAAACCCTGATAAGAGTCGCGGTAATAGACAGACCGGGAATCTTAGGAGAAATGCTTGGGGAAATAAGGCACTCTGGAGCCACATTAGTTAACACAAGCTTCAAAATGAAGCACTCCGGATACGCGGAAGCGATATTTGAGATAGAAATTGGAAGCGCTGCAAAGCTTGATAGATTAATCGAGAAGATAGAGAACATACCCTCTGTGCAAAGCGCTCAAAGAGTGTAAAAAGAAGAAATTCGAGAAAAAAAACAAGCTATTTAAACACTTCTAAGACAAAAATTCTTTAGGAGTGTGGTAAAATGAAACTTATTCTAAAGGGAATTATTTTTGCAATGATAATGCTGCTTGCTGTGGGGGCTTTCGCAGCGGTGCCTGATGTGAGCCAATTTACTTACACCCCAAGCCCAGCTGTGCCAGGAAGCACTATAATTGTCACACTCCAGCTTGAGAATAAGAACGAATCGACTTTGAAAGGAGTGAGCGTACAGCTGGAAAATGCATACCCTTTTACTGTAAAACCCACTGACACACAGCCAAACCCAATCAGTGTTGGAGATCTGGCAGGACACGGAAAAGCGCAGGTGCAATTCACAGTTTATGTTGATCCTTCGGCAGAAAACAAAACTTATACCCTGCCTGTCACTCTAAAAACAACAGAGGACACAACAGGAACAAAAACAAGTTATGAAATCAATATAAGCGGAAAAGAACCATTAGTAAAAGTTGTGAGTGTTGTTGAGAATAACCTCCTTCCAGGGGAAGAAAAAACAATTGTACTTGAAGTGCAGAACGTTGGGACAAGCCCGGCATATGATGTTTTAGTTGAAATGCAGGAAGACAGAACTGTTACCGCAACAGGAAGCGTTGTAGAAAGAGATATTGTTCCTTTAGGAGCTGCAACGGCATACCTCCCCCAAATAAATCCGGGCGAGAAACAAACTGCAGAGCTAAAGGTGAGTGTTAGCAGCACAGCAACTGTAAAAACATACACACAGCCAATCAAAGTTTCTTACAGAAACTCAAGCGGAACAAGAACCACGGATACTTCGTATATTGGATTAAGCGTGTTTGGGAACGTGGAACTTGATGCGACTCTAAAAGAAATTATCGGCTCAATACTTCCCGGACAAAAAGCTGACATAACACTTGAGTTATTCAACAAGGGACTGGGAAAAGCAGAATTTGTTCTAGTGGAATTAAGCGCGGATAATGCGACAATACAAAGCCCTAAACAATTCATAGGCTCCCTTGGACCAAATGATGTGGATACTGTGAAAACATCAATCATATTCAATACTGCGGGAGACCACATAATTACAGCAACAATAAATTATCAGGACGCGGATGCAACAACAAAGAAAAGCGTTGTTGAGGTCCCTGTGAAAGCACAGCTAGCGGGAGAGACAGGAACTAATCCGCTCTTCATAATAATAGTGCTTGTAGTTATAGGATTCCTTGTTTGGAACTTCTTTTTGAGAAAAAAAGGAAAAAAATAAAATATATTTCTGGCAAAGGGCTCACGCTCTTTGCTTTAAATAATTTTTTAAAAATAGCGGCTATGCTAAAGCACTATTAAAGATTATAATCATCTTCAACTTTCTTTACTTTAATTCCTGAATCGGTTATCTGCATTGGGTGTAAATCCTCACTGTGCTTAGTTGCACGCATCTTTCTGATGTGAAGAGTCCTATTTGACTGGGTTCCAAGACCCATATAGTGAAGAACTATTACCCCGTCAGCAACAAACTCTTCCACGCCGTACTTGCCTAACTGCTTTGAGTCCTCATTAATCTCAGTAGTGAAAACAGTTGTTACCCCGGCTCTTGCAAGCAAGTAAATCATCTTTAAAACCGCCTTTCTAATCTCGTGCTCGCTCTCAAAATTTAACCCCAACGCAGGAATTGAATCAATAACAACCCTCTTTGCCTTAATCTTTTTTATCGCGCGCATTAATTCTAACAATAATTTATCCAAATCAAACCCCGTTGCGGGAAGAGAAAATTCTTCATCGCTTGGGATACCAAGCTTCGCCATAGTACCATCAACAATCTTCAAAACACCCTCATCTTCGAGCTTGCGCAAATTCCACCCAAAGCGAAGCATATCCTCCCTAATTAATTCGGGGCGCTCATCAAGAGTTAAATAAACCCCCGGCTCGCCCGCAAGAGCGCCGTTAACTAAAAAACCTGTGGCAAAAATTGTTTTACCTGTACCTGTGCCGCCGGAAACTAAGAAAGATCTTCCTTCGGGGAGACCACCCTCAACGAGCTCATCAAAACCAGAAATACCTGTCTTTACTCGATTCATCAAATCAACTACTATAGTAGAATATGGAAGATTATAAACCTTTCAGTGGCATGGGCAAAACATGCCCAAGATTTTAGGTTATTTAAAATAAGAGATAAAACTTATGGGAACAGCGAGATTTGAACTCGCGACACATACGTCTTCAGCGTATTGCTCTCCCAGGCTGAGCTATGTTCCCTGGTAAAAAAATAAGCCTTAGAAAAGCTTTTTAATTGCGGTTGAGGGGCTTTCTTTACGAATCTTACTTTAATATGGATTTGATCTTTGAATCAATTTCAGCTTTCTTTTCAGGCTCAAAAGCGCCCTCTATCTTCCCGATAAGCTTACCATCATTAAAGAACAGCAATGCCGGAAGCTTAGATACATCAAATTGTTTAAGTAAGGAATTTCCTTCAAGCCCAACTTTCCTATACTTAATGTTTTTCCCATCAAAAAGCTCTTTGATTGGAATCGAACAATACAAACAAATTATTGAGTTCTCATTAAATAATTCCGCAACCGCTATTTTGTGATAGTGTAAAACTTCTTTCTCAAACTTATCTTCATCAATCAAAAAAGCTTTGTGAAGCGGCTGAGCACCATACCGGTCAGTAAACAAATCTGAGACTTTTCGTTTATCAGCATCAATTTCTTTCTTCAATTTAGAATACTCTTTTTCATTCTTAGCAACCTTAATCGCCCCCACCATACAAGTTGGCACGCAAACTCCGCATGAAACACATTTAGAATTATCAATTTTAATGGTTTTTTTCTTTGAATCCCAGCTCAAAGCACCTGTTGGGCAGGATGCAATTCCATTACACTCTTCAGCGTTATCACAAATTTTGAAGTTAATTAGCAATGGCATACAACCACTAAAAGAAATAGATTCGATTATTTTTTAAATATGAATAAAATAAGCGAGCCCGTTGGGAATCGAACCCAAGACACCTAGATTAAGAGTCTAGTGCTCTACCGACTGAGCTACGGGCCCGTAAGCGCCTGCTAATTACGGTAATTACTGAATTTTTGGTAATTACTGCCAAGTGCGCTAAGCACTTTTGGAAAAGTTGATTTACTTTTCTCTTTTGGCAACTTACATTTTCTCTTTTTTTAAAAGAGAAAAGGCAGCGAGCCTGTTGGGAATCGAACCCAAGACACCTGGATTAAAAGTCCAGTGCTCTACCCCTGAGCTACAGGCCCCTAACTCGCTAATCCGCCCACACTTTGTGACGGGCAGAGCTATATTATACAACTGATTATAAAATACCGCCACCAGGCGCTGTATTAAAAGAATTGCCACTGAAAACATTTTTAAAGCAACCCAAGGAACGTGAGAAAATGAAGAAGCGAGAGATTGTTATTGTGCGCTACGGACATCGGGAAGTGCGCGATTATAGGGTAACTGGACACTGCGCGCTTGTGTCAAGAGCGTTTGGGGCGGACAAAATGATTGTCTGCGGAGAGAAGGATGAGAGTTTACTTGGAACTGTTAAAGGGGTTAATGAAAGGTGGGGAGGGAAGTTCAAAATAGAGTTCGCAGGTACGTGGCTTTCGGTTGTAAAAGAACTGAAGCGAAAAGGATTCACGATTGTTCACCTAACTATGTACGGGCTGCCTGTACAGGAAGTTGATTGTGAGCTAGGAAAGAAGAAAAAAATTGCGATTATAATTGGCTCTCAAAAAGTGGAGCGGGCAGTGTATGAAAACGCTGATTTTAATGTGGGGGTAACTAACCAACCACACAGCGAAATAGCTGCGCTTGCGGTATTTTTGGATAGGGTACAGGGCGGGGCTGAACTTTCAAAGGACTTTTCGGGAGCTAAGCGCCAAATTATCCCCCAGGAAAGAGGGAAGAAAGTGCTTAATTTTTAGGGCAAAACAAACGGGTTTTTTTGAGTTAATCAAAACTCAAAATAGCACTATTTAAAAACACTTATTGGAGGGAAATATTTCATGCCTAAAAAATCCATTACTGAGCTTGTGCTAGTCAGGGATTTACTTGATACGGTAGGCGGGCAGGACGCTATTGAACTAGTCAAAATATGCGAGAAAAAGAAAAAAATGGCAACGGATGAAGAAATATCAAAAAAGATGAAAAAGAAGGTTACTGACATTAGAGCAATACTTAACAAGTTACATTATAGAGGAATTGCGTGCTACCAGAAAAGCAGGAACCAAAAGACAGGGTGGTATAATTACACTTGGGAAATTAAGAAGGACAGGATAGCTGAAATTATTGGAGAACAGCAAGAAGAGAACTTGGAGAAATTAACCCAGAAAAAGAACTTGGAAGCGGATTATTGTTTTTTTGACTGCAATCAGTGCAATGAAAGAGCAGTATTTGAAATAGCAGCAGAATACAACTTTATCTGCCCAGGATGCGGTGGAAGCATGACTTCCGCTAATGACCCGAGCAGACAGAAGGAATTAAGCGGAAAGATAAAGAAAATAGAAAAAGAGCTGGAAATACTCCAGAAAATGAAGTAATATCTCAAAAACCTGGACATATTTTAGAACAACCAAATGAAGTTATTAAGAACCACAAAGTGGTCCTTTTGAACAAAAAAGCGGAATAATTAGACAAAAAGCGAAACAGACTTTAATTGAGCCTTTTTTACTTGAAAAACTGTTTATTCCTGCTTGAAATATAGCGGGGTAGAGCAGCCTGGAGTGCTCGTCGGGCTCATAACCCGAAGGTCGGAGGTTCAAATCCTCTCCCCGCTATGGTGAGTTTAAGCTAATTCCTAACTAAATTAACCCCCGCACTTCCCCTATTTAACACTAAAACACAAAACCAATAAAATCGTCAATTGACTTATATTTTAAAATTGATTTTATACTTACGACCTGCTTGTTTTTTGATGCTTTGAAAACTACCTAAAAAGTGCCCAAAACAAGCCACTCACTAAGCAGTAATTACCACCACTCTGGGCAAACACCCTTAACACCCCCTTAAATAAGAGGCTCACTTTAGTAATTACAGCGACTTTTTGTCATTTTTACTTCAAAACTGAAGCGCACTGAAAGTAATTACCAAGGTTTAAGTAATTACAAGTAATTACCTGTAATGAGGATAACTACGAATCATTACCGTAATGTTTTTAAATCATTACGGTCATTAATATCATTACGTGGTAATGATGGGTTTCATCCAAATGTTAAGAGCGATGCTGGGGCTTGGAGTAAAAGTGCAGGCAAAAGTAGTTGAAACTACCCAAGTGAGTGTGGCTAAAGCGGGGGTTGAGATAAGATCTATTTGGGATTTCCTCCAGTTTAATGAACACACCCAGGCATTCCACCTAGCGAGTGTCATTAGGTTTGATGAATGGGCCACCATGGATGAGATAAGGAGAAGGATATTCGAACTCTTCCAAGTAGACTATGAAAATGAGAGATCACTTTACCCCTATTTGAAGACTATGGTTGACATTGGGCTCATAGAAACCAATAGCATTGGCGGTAAACGCAAATGGAGAAAGAAGGATTTATTAATAAAGATTGAAAAAGAAGATAAAGAAGCTAAGAAAGAGGCGGAAACGGTTAAAGAGGCAACTGCTACCGCTTGAACTTCACAAAAAGCACTAATTTTGCTTTGATTTTTTTCAAATCGCCGCCGCACAACACCCAAACAACTCAGTTTCTTGGACATATTTGAAAATGTTCAAATGAAAGAAAGAAGTGATTTAAAGTGGTTTTATTTGAATTTTGACGGTAATTACCACTTTTTAGCCTACTTGTGAAGGCAAAACCGGCTGACTTTGAGGGTTTTTTATATGTTTATAGAGTTCGTAAAAATCAATTAAAGTTTGCGACATTTGATAAGTCTGCTTGAACCAATCAAGATCCACTATTGTTTGAGCTTCCTTCACTACAGCGGAGCGATACTCAGGGGAAGATCCTTTTTCTTTTACCCTCTTCATTTCAGCAAGCAAAGTTGCCGGACCCTCAATCCCCCCAACATACTTTCGGGCAATGAGGTTCTCAAGCGCTAAAACTATTTCCTTCTCCGCAATATCCTTCTCATTCAAAAAATAAGTGCACTTCCACTCACCCTTAGTTTCCCAATTATGGGTTGGGTTGTGGCCGGTTTTGAAAAAATCCTGCAAGGATTGAAAGGCTGCTGGCGGAATTATAACACAATTCTTACCCGGGCGAAGGTATGGAAAATCCGAGAGGATTCCTGAGCGGTGGTAGGAGTAATTCTTCCCTGAGGACTTATGAACCGCCTGGGTATAACCATAAATCGCCCTGAAGAGCTTCTGGTATGTGTAAGAGGAATGTTTGATTGAATCAGGCAAAATGAATCTGTATTGAACAAAATAACCCCTAACAGCCATCAAGACACACCCCGCACTTCCACTATTATATACAACAACAAAACAAAAACTTCTTATGTATATTATATATACATATTAATTTTTAAATTGAGTTAATTTTTTTTAAAATTTGATTAATTTTAAGAATGTCCAGGAAATTGGGTTGATTTTTGTGTTTTTAAAAATAAATTTGTGAATAGAGTTATATATTTTAATAGACTTTAGTTTACTGGTGGTCTTTTGACAAGTTTAAGGAGAAGTGTAATAAAAGCAAAAAAACATTATACTAGGGTAGGAAGAGCCTTTACCCTTGCTACAATAACCCCCGGCGCAACGAATGCTCAAATAGAGGAAGCTGCCAGTAGGACAGCAGCTGCTTGTAGAAAGTATACACGCGCAATACTTAACTTAAAACAATCAGGAATGAAGAGAAATGATCCACGCTTAAAATAAGGCAGGAAAATTAATTAGCACTAACTAGAGCCTTTGGTTAAGGAATAGAAAAAAAATAAAAAAAGGTAAAGTTGCCCTTACCTTCTGTAATATTTATATCTCAACTGAGAAGCTGCTTTTTCCTGTGGCTCTTCAGGTGCTTCCTGAGTAGCTGAGAAAGGAACATCTCTCTGTGAAACGATGATTATATCCTTAACAGACTTAACGTTCTTGTATGGGATACTCTTCTCGCTTAAGATTTTCTTTGCGTCCGACTTGGTCTTTACCTTCAAAGGCTCAGTAGTAATAGTCTCAAGCTTTCCTTTTTCAAGGTTAATAATTATATCATAAACCTTGCCTTTATAGCCTGCTTCGAAGTCGTAAACATCCATTCCGAACAATTTTGACAATCTAACGCTCATCAATAAAACCTCCTTTATGGTTTAATACAATCACAAACAACAAGGAGCTATATAAAGATGATTAAAAAAACCAAATTCTGGCAAAAGGTTTGAAAAATAAACGAAATTGGCAAAAAAAGTTTTTGACCTTTTTTGGGATTTTGAGAACCCCAAAAGTAGTGGAAGTGAGGGGGGAGCGGGGTTAGAGTTTGTCTAGCGGGCTAACCACTTTCTTGAGCTGCTCACTCGCGACATTTGTGTAAATTTGTGTGGTGTTAAGCGAGGAGTGCCCGAGCAGGGATTGAATGTAGCGGATGTTTGTTCCGGCTTCAAGCAAATGCGTTGCGTATGAGTGGCGCAAACAATGCGGGGTAACGTGCTTATTGATTCCGGCTTTTGCGGCGGCCTTTCGAACAATTCTTTGCACAGTATCAGTTGTCAAAGGCTTTCCATTCGTCTTTTTTGAGAACACAAACTCACTTTTCACTTTTTTCTTTTCCAAGTATTTTTTCAAATCATGCAGCCAATCCTTTGAGAGGATAATCATTCTGTCTTTGTTTCCCTTTCCTCCGCGAATTGTCGCGATTCTCTCTTTCATATTCAAATCTTCCACTTTCATTTTCACTACTTCTGATACACGGCAACCAGAGCCGTACATGAATTGAAGCATTAATCTGTTTCTCCCAAAGTGTGTGTTGGAAAAAAGTATTCTGATTTCATCCCGGGTAAGAACTTTGGGCAGAGTTTTAGCTTTTTTAGGAATTTTTATATCATCAAGCACTTTTAATTTCAATTTTTTCTCAAAAACATATTGCATCGCGGCGTGAATTAAACCAAGAGTAGAATTTGCGCAGCCCTCTTCTTTTTTGTGCGCGAGATATCCAACAATATCCTGCTTGCCAAGCGAGTTAAGAGGCTTATTCATATAATACATCGCTTCGCGCGAGTAGAGCATGTACATTTTCAGTGTTTTTGCGGAATAACCCTCAACAATGAGCTCCTGCCTAACCTCTTTGAGTACTTTCTCAAACTCAGGATTCTCCGGCTTAATTTCTTTAACCTCTTTAATGGAAGAATTGGGTGCCTGAGGCTCAATTTTGCTCACTTGAGACACCTCAAGATTATCCTGCATTTTGTCATCCATGATACACCCTTGTTTTCCTGGATTTATATTAATTTCTCTTGGCTTTTGGCAAGGTTTTTAAGCGCGTTAGGGAGAATATTATTTGTATGATGCGAAAACCACAGAAACCTCCTGAGGGAGCGAAGATGAAGGAAACCGCCGACATGGTTGCGTGGAAGAAGGAATTCGAAAGAATGAAAACCGAGGACCACAAAGCAAAACTAAAAGAACTTGGGCTTGACGATGACGATTTAGAGGAATTTGAGGCAATGGAGAAAGGCGAACTCTCACTTGAAGACGAAATCAGCGGCGTAGAAAAAGTTTCAGAAGAAAAGCCGAAGAAGAAAGGGAAGAAATAATCTAATAAGGTATTATTTCTAATTATCTTTTGTGATACTTTGTCTGATAACAAAAAGATTGCTGAACTCTACGACAAAAAGACAAAAAAAGAAAATCTTAACACCCTTCTTGCTCAGTCTGACGGATTATTGTTTAATCATAATGGGATAATCCTTCCTGGTGAAAAAATAGAGACTTATTCAGCGCGGGTTAATGATGAAAAAAGCCGTTTGGAGGTTCTTCATCAAATGGAGAAAAATCTTGTTGCACTCGGTGAGAAATATATTATGGCGCAGAATGGGGCGATAGGGCTTGATGCCGGCTGCGGAGCAGGTGGAGCAGGAATTTTAATTGCAAAAAAGGGATTTGTTATAGAAGGCGTGACACTTTCAAAAGAACAGGCAAATTATGCAAACAATTGTTCAGCAAAACATAGGGTTGCAGAGTATGCAAAATTTTTTGTTGGAGATATGCTTAAACTTCCCTGCAAAGACGCACATTACTCCTTTATTTGGGCATGCGAAAGTACAGAGCACATTTCAAACCTTGCTGCTTTATTTAAAGAATTTAGAAGGGTTGCAAAAAACGGGGCGAGACTCATTTTAATTACCTGGTCCGCAAAAGATTTATCAGTAAAGAAAAAAGTTGATGAACATTATTTAACAGATATACACTCAAAACAAGAATATTTGGATATGGCACTAAAACAAGATTGGCTAATTTTAGAACAAGTAAATCTTAAGGAATTAACAAGCCCTTATTGGGGAGTTCGTTCTCAATCAATGAATAAAACTGGCTCAGAACAATTTATGGCGCCCGGGTTTGCGAGCGGAGCGCTTGAATATTGGTTATTTGTTTTTGAAAAAAGCTAATTCTTTCTCGCAACTACTCCGGAACTCTTCTCGTGATACTCGCAATTCGAGAATCCAACTTTTGTCAGCAGTTTTATTATGCCCGGATGAAGCTCTTTCCCCTTTGTTTTCCCGGGATTTGGGCAGTAATGGTAAAGTACCCCGCCTTTTTTCATCACTCTAAAGAGCTCTTTGTAAAATTCCTCAAAATATAGTTCTTTTGCGAATGAAACAGTCGGAGGGTCATGCATTACTCTGTCAAAATAATTATTTGGAAGTTTTTTTATTCCCTCAAACACATTTTCTATATTTAATTTAATTTTTTTATTAGTAAAAAGTTCTTCAGAGTAAGGATTATGCTCCGCGATTCGCAAAACATTCTCATCAATTTCAAAAACAATTACTTCCTCAACTTCAGGGGCATTAGCTTCGCCAATTGCAGTGTAACCGAGCCCGCAGCAGGTGTCAAGCACTTTTCCTTTTATTGGAGAAATTTCTTTAAGCATCATCTCAACATGCCTCTTTGGTCCAACATGTGCAAATCTATGCATTGGAACTGAAGAGAGGGTTAATGTAGGCCACTCGCTTGTGGGCCTTAATTTATAGAAAAGATTTGTATCTTGGGAGAAAAAGTTCACGCTTTTTAGCTCCCCGTCCTCCGCAATATAGCAAGTATCTTCCTTGGTTTTCTCAAGAGCCTTTTTGCTTATATTTTCCCCGCGGAGCAGAGCAAAATCTTCGCACAAAACCACTTTCTCAGTGCTCTTCCCAAGGTCAAGACTAACCGAAGTCTCCTTTTGGCGAGAACTAATACAAGAAACAAGCTTTTTTGCAGTACTTTTAGTCAAAATGGCGTATTTCATCGTTTAAACCCATTTAAATTGTATAAGAAGGCTTATATATATCATTCGCAGGGATATGTATTGGAGCTATTTTTTTTGGCATTTTTCCGTAAATCCAAAAGGTGAGCTATAATGAGTCATATATTACTAAACGCGGGCGTCGATGAAGAATTGCGCCTAGAACTGCTTGCGCAGGAACTAAAGCTAAGATCAAAACAGCCTGAGGCTTGGACAAAAACCAAGTTCAGAAAATACGCTAACTTCGGCAGAAACAGGAAGAAAACAGCTGAAGAGATATTGGGTCTTGAGCCAAGAACCGATTCAAAGCAAGCAAAGACAGTTGGAAAAGCTAGGAAATAATTTTAACTAATTTTACTCGCTATCAAAAGCACTCGCTTTTGGTAGGGCGTAAATCCTAGACTATTAACCAACAGCTTTTTTTTATTTTTGATTAACTTTAAATTCTTCCGATTTCTATATTCTTTATGGTATTCTCTAGACTAAAAAGAGTCTTTTTGAAATTTCGAGCTAGATATGGGCCCGCGGGAAATGCTGTTAAACAAAAGAATGCAAGCGCATTAAGTGCAGCTGACAAGTCGGCTTGGTATAGAGCTTGGCAGAAGGAACACTTTGAACTTGCGCAAGCTATTTCAAGGCTTAAACGGGAGCGTAATCCCTCGCAGGATAAATTGCTTGCCTCAAAAATAGCGAGGCTTGAAAAACTTGAAGAAGACTTGCCAGAAATTAGAAGAATGACCGACGCTAACGCTTCCAGCAAGAAGCAAGGTAAGTAGAACTTTTTGATTTACTAAAAATCGATTGAAGTGAATTCAGTAACCCGAATTCACTTAATTACTTCAAGCGTTCCTTTTCTTCCGGCGCTTATCTGCAGTTTTCCTTTGTAATCAGAAACCCAGCCATTGGTGATTTTTATTTTATCGCCGTCATTGACTTTCTTGTACTCATCATTCCAAAGAGTCAGAGAAACTTCTTCCCCAGTCTCATCTTTTACAGCAGCATTGCAGACAGTTCCCTGCCCGTTTGCGCTTGCGAATGCTCTTGGTTCTCCTTTTGTAACAACCTCAACAATGAGCTCGTCAAATGGTGTTCTTGCTTTCAAATCTTTTATCAACATAGTATCACTAAATGAAAGTTCATTCCAAAACAATTAAAAAAGACAGCTATTTTAGGATTCTTTGCAGGATCTTAAGAGCATCTTCATTTCGCCCAACTCAAGGGAGGTTTTGTTGTATTTGCTTAGGAATATGCTTGTGTTGGTCCTTCTGATTGTGGAATCAAATCTTGTCAACAAGCGGTGAGCATCCGCAAGTGTTCTGCTGTTCTCCGTGCGCAGTACAAGCACAATCTCGTTTGAAAGAGTAGTAAAGATGTCCTGGATTTCTTTTTGCTTCACTAGCGCCGCAATTATTTTCTCCTCGCTTCCCGGAACAGGTTTTATAATAATAACCGCTTTGAGTCCCTTTTGTATTTCATCATACCCTTTTTGTGTAAGATCAGGAAGCTCCTTGATTAGAACTCCCTTTTTCCAGAGCTTTTTCCAGGAATTTGAAACAGTGTTTCGATGCATCCGATGTCTATGCGCAATATCATTAAGCGTGCACTCAGGAGATTTCATTTTCTCATGCAGCACAATGCAATCAGTTTTGTTTGGCATGTAAATAGGCTTACTTTCCACCCTGATGTAGTGCCGCTTGTATTCCATATTTTCATACAAAACCTTCGTGTCAATTATTGTGCCTGAAAACAATTTTTCGAGCTCAAGAATAAACGCACTTATATTATTTCTTGTCGGTCCGAACACTTTCACCGCTAAATCGCTCTCGCCGGTAACATCAGCGACCATAAGCACCTGCGGCATCGATAATAATTTGCTGATAAACTTTTCAACAGCATAATTTGCCCAGTCAATCCCAAGCATCACCCACGCAAATTTATCAAAACCCAAAACATTCAAATCAATTTCATACTTTGTTTTTAAGAAAAACTCCTCATGTTTCAATTTTTTTAGCGCATAATCAACAGTTTGTTTTTTTAGTCCCAGGTGCTTGTAGAGGGGACCCGCGCTGTTCTCAATTCCTAAGGTGTATGCCCCGTCAAGTATTCTTCTTCGCAAATTATTTGCGTCATGCATAAAATATTACTGCCTCTGATTAACTTAAATCTTTTGTATGCACAGCAATTAATTAATCAAAGTTAATTCTTTGTGCAGTACTGCCAAAGTTTAGCAAGATTGCACACAAATATTCTAAAATAATGTGCGTTAATTCAAAACAATTAATTAATTACTTTGGGGATAATAATGTCAGTGGGGGTTGTATGGAACGAAAAATCGCGAAGGGAGTTGCGTTGTTTGCTACGCTAGTCGGTATCTCACAGTGGCTCGGACAGGAAGTGAGCTTCTTCAATATAATGATGCTCACTCTCATAACAGGGCTTATTCTAAGCCTTGACACGAAGAACTCACCCCGATCCAAAGGTAATATCGGAATTGACAACCCTGCCGAAGGAGGATTTTTTCGTCGGGTAACTAATCTGGGTAATCCCTTAAGGGCATTTACCGCGCTTGCCGTCAGGCGGGGCATTTTGCAACCTTTTTATTTGTTTCACTAAATGATTAACATATGGGCTTCTTATTTTTGGATATAGAGTCATTTGTCGACCCGGAGGACGAAAAATCCGGGTTAAATCCCTTTCATGAGAAAAGCAAAGTTCTTGTAATAGCCTATAATCATTATTCCTCTTCCTCCGCGCCAAAAGCAGAACAAGTAAAGCCGCCCACATTTTTGTTTGAATGGGAAATAGGCTCAGAAAAGAAAATGCTTGAAGAATTTTTTGATTTATTAAAAAGAATCCTGAAAAAAGATGATTTTTTGAAAATAGTGGGGTTCAATCACTTAGCGTATGATTTGAATTACTTGTTCGCAAGAATGAACAAGCACAAAATCGCCCCAGAAAAAGAGATTTTTAGCGTGCTATTCTCAAAACCGCGCCATATTGATCTTGCACAATTGGGAATGGCTGTGTCAAAAGCGACAAAGCGCGACGAGGATTTTAGAACAATTTCCCAAAAAACAATTAATTCATATTATGAAATCCCGATAAAAGAGGCAAGCGGAAAAGATGTTTCAAAATTTTATTCAGAAAAGAATTTTGATAAAATACTGAAATACTGCACTGAAGAGTTTACTTTTGAGCTTCTTTATCAGAGTCTTCTAGCGACTTTTCTTCACTAAGAAAAAAATTTCCGCGCTTCACTAAGCAACTATGTAAAATTCCAAGAAAAAATTGGTTCGTCCAAGTTTTTGTTCGCGCGAGAAAAGTATTTATACTCAAAAACCCATTAGCTAGACGATGTCTTTTATGCCTAGCGAGTTTTCTTGCCCAGAAAAAAGCGTTTCATTGTACAAAACGCTCTGCTCGAAAGGAAAGTGCCTCTCAAACGAGAGCGAGGCATTTGCTAAGAACTTTCGGCAGTAAAATTCTCTTTTTTTCTTTTTTAATTCTTTTGATTAAGGATACTATTTATGCGTCTAGCAATAACAGGAACCCCGGGGTGCGGAAAAACAACACTAGCAAAACAGCTTGGGGCGAAACTTGGTTTAAAAGTTATTAATGAAAAAGATTTTGCGCTGAAGAATAAGCTTGGCTCGTTCAATGAAGAGAATGAGCTTGAGATTCCGATAAAAGAGTTTGAAAAAAAAGCAAATTCATTCTTGAAGAAGACCGATAATGTGCTTTTTGAGGGGCACGTATTATGCGAGGCAAAACTTGTGGTGGACAAAATAATTGTTCTTACCATCAATCCTGAGGAACTCGAACTGAGGCTTGAGCAGAGGAACTATCACGCCGCAAAGATAATGGATAATGTGTTCTGCGAGGGAATTGAGTACTGTAAAAAACACGCGCAGAGAAACTATTCAAAAGAAAAATTAGTTATTATTAGTTCGCTTTCCTCTCCAAAACTCACTTTTGCTCAAACTCTCGCTAAGCTAGGGGAATGAATTTGAGCAAAAAGCTAAAAAACAGGTTTTAAAACTTATTTTATCACAATCCCGATGTTGAAGTGAAAGAAATGCGGCATTTAAGACTTTTAGTTGTAATCGCAGCAATTTTGTTTGCTATGCAGATGGCGTTAGCATATGAAGCGCCGCTATCAAGCTATGGGTTCACAGAGGTTAATTTAAGCAACCAGCCAGCTGAGAAATGCCAGAATATTATAGTAAGCCTTCCCGAATCAGCAAAGGCAGAAGCAGGGGCAGGAATACTCTCAATAAATGCGACATTTACTAATCCTAAAAGCGATAATACCTTTGTAGCGGTTTCAATTAACGGCGCCGAAGCAAAAATGCTTTGGACAGAAGACTTTGTGTGCAAAGACACTTGCTTTGGAAGAATATTCTTGCCTGAAATCAAAACAGGCGATACAAGATTAACAATTTGCACTGCGCTTGGGGGGGAAACAAAAGGAATCAATGTTTTGCCAACCTCGGCAATTGGAATTTATGATACTCCAATACTTTCAGTTCAAAATCTGGCTCCTGCACTTATTCACTTAGGAGAAAGAGCAAAATTAAGCACAATAGTTTCTAACTCGGGAACAAAAGACGCTAATATTTACATTCAGTTTATTCATCCTGATACAAGGGCGAAAGTAAGCATTACAAGCTTTGATATTGTTGACGGGAACAGCAGCGCATATGCTTTCTTAAAAGCCGGAGAGACAAAACAGTTTGATTATTTCATTAAGCCAAGCATTGTGAGCACATTTAATCTTCCATCAGCAGCAATGTTTTTCACAAACATCTTCGGAGAAAATCAGGTTATTTTAAGCAATCACCCATTTATGCGAGTGCAAAAGCAGGAACCGCTCGAATTATCCCTCGTTTCAATAAGCGATACTCAGCCATTTGAGTTAAAGGCATTAATTAAGAACAATACGGCTACAGAATTCTCCGGAAAAGTAATATTATCGCCACAAACAGCGCTTGTTGAGCCGGTAATGGACTTTAATGTTCCCGCAGGCGGAGAGAGAGAAATAAATTTCACCGCAAAGCCACAGCTTGCTGCAGGGACTTATGAATTCTCGGCATCAATAGTTGATGTAAACGATATTTACACATCAAATACAATTAACCTTGAAGCAAAAACAAACGGAATTTCTTTTGAAATAATCTTTGCGATAATAGGCGTGCTTGTAGGGCTAGCAATATTTGTTTGGATATATTTTATGAAGAACAACTAACTATTTGTAATCCTTTAAGTTTAATCCTTCCATTCTTCAAGAATCAATTTTCTAGCGCTTTCTTCAGTTTTCTCTTTTTTTGCAAATTTCTGCCTCAATACAAATGCAACCGCAAGAATAATCCCTATTGGAATAATCCCGACGTAATCAAAACCCATAATCATTCCGCTTTTGCTGTTTGAAAGCAAAAACAACGCGGAAACAAATTTATTCTCATCAATATCTGCTTTTGCAGAAGAAAGAACTGTTTTTGACGCTCCCTCATCAATGGCATTATTGAATTTTCTTACAGCTTCTCTTCTTAGGTATTCATACGCATTTGAAAGCTCAGCTTTTATTTTCGAAAGTTTGTCATTCTTTTCCGCATCACTCTTATCGGAATTTAATATTTCAGAAATATTTAATCTCAAAGTTTTGAGCCTTGATTCGGTAATGGGGGGAACAAATTTTATGCTGTCAATATTTCTTTCCGGCGAAAACAATTCGCTTTCAAGCAGGTCCAAAAGAGAGTTTGCAGCAAGCCCGAGCCTTTCAACCTCTTCCTTTAATAATTTCGCATTTATTGAGGCGTTTTTGTCCAGCACTTCCTTTAAGGAATTCATTTTTGAGTAAACCTCTTTCATTGAAATGAGTTTATTTTTCGCCTCTTTGGGGTTTGCATCTTTAACTAATTCAAATTCACTGCTGAGCGCAAAGAGTTTTTCATACAGCAAACCAAATTCGAACGGCTGTGAATTGTAAAGTTTTTTCGCATCCTCAAAAATCTTTTTTGCCTCCCCTGCAACAGACTCATCTGCGCTAAAAGAAACGGAGAGTATTTCCTTGTATGCCTTTGATATTCCTGCGAAGGTGTCAAGGTTATTTTCCTCAATCGCTTTTGAGATTACTGCGCTAAGCTTATTTGCCTCTATGGCGAGTCCTGCTTCCTCAAGCTCTTTAATTTTATTCTGCGCCTCCTCAATTTTTGAAAGAAGCGCCTGCCTCATTGTCTCCGCGCTCTTTTTTTCTTCATCCTCTTTTCTCAGTGAAGAAAGCAGGAGCTCATTTGACTCAAAAATCTTTTTTAGAGAAACAGGGTTATTTTCCTGCCCTAAAGAGAGAACTTCCTCAATTTCAGCGGCCTTATCCTGTATGTTAAATAGCAAAAACTCATTGCGCTGATTTTTTAGCTCCCCCAAGTAGTATTCAATTGTGTTGTTTAAAGTGATTTCAAGGGAATATTTTCTCTCCTGCTTTGGCATAAACAACTGATTTTTTAGAATAATTCTGCCCGCGTAAATCTCGGGAGAAGATATTCTTCCCGCGTCATCAGAAATAATTAAATCTTTTGTCAGAGCGTTAACTGGCAGATTAAGAAACAAGGAAGCTGTTAATTCGCTGTCAAAAGTATTTGCCGCATTTATTGAGTATTTCAAACGGCTTTCCTCTATTTCAATGTCTGAAGTTTCGGAATACATTTCAAGCGAAATTACCCCGTGAAGGTAAAAGTATGCCTCAATTTTTGCGTTTTTTGGCAATACTTCAGCGGCAATTCCAATAATTCCGTTTCCATTATCAATTACATTTGCTTCGTTTCCATTGGCAAGCGCCACTACTTTGTAAGCTCTGCCGGGAGTTTTTGTTTCAACTAACGCGCGCGAAATCTCTCCGGCGTTACTTATTAGAATAGTTCTCTTAAGCGTGCTTTCCTCATTTGAAACAAATAAGAACTCATCTTTTTCAGAGGCAAATATGTGCTCAACTGCGGTGAATTCAATATCCGTGAGTCCTTTTGGAAGACAGTTGAATAAAAAGCGCGTTCTTCCCTTCTCCACTTCAAATACTTCATCCAGACAGTTTGTGTCAGTCTGCAGTTTTACGCCTGAAACATTAATATCAATAAAAAATATTTTGTTAATTTCGCTCCAGTAATTATCCAAAGCAAGTCTTGCGCTTATGTTTGCATCAGCCCCTATTTTTGTTTCGGACTGCCCAAAATAAATTATCTGCGCGTTTTCTTTTACAAGTTCAGCGCTTTTGTCCTCAAGAATTTTTCTTGAATCCTCCGCGGTTTTTTTAATCGAGTTAATCACTTCAGTTTGAATTGGCAGGAATTCATCAAACAAAATATTTCCCTTTGCGTCAAAATACTTGCTGTATTGCTCAATTCTTTTCAACAGCGAATTAATTTCAGCATCATTCTCCCCGCTTAGAGTGCTTGAATTTATTTTCTGCAGTTCCAAAAGCGCGCTTTGGAGCGAATAATATTCTTTAAGCGCATTTTGCGAGTTCTCTGTTTCAACAAGCTCGTTTTCCGCCTGATTCTTTATTTCTTCGCACGTTTTAACAAAATTACCCAGATTTTCTTTTGTAACATCCATTTTTTTTAATTCAGCGTATCTTTCTTTTAGCTCATAAAAATCTGCATACTGGAATATTTTATCCAAATACGCGAAGCATTCTTTTGCCGAGTCTTTTTTCACCGATTCAAAGAGCGCAAGGTCATTCTTTGCCAAATCAATCTGCTTTTTCCCTTCCCAAAACCTTGAGCAGTACTCAAGCTTTGATTCACCATTGCCCGCAAGGGTTTTTGAGGCGTAATATTTTGTATCCTCAAGCAGGGCTGCAAAGTCAGCGTTATCAATTGAAAAGCTTTCCTCTTTAAAATTACTAATTGCGTTATCGCACGCATCTCCAAACCTAAGCAGATATTCATCTTCCCCATAACCCAAATACTTGGACACCTCCAGAAATGTTGAAAGAATTTTTTTAAGTTCCGCCAGCTCCTCCCCCAATGGAAGTTCGTTTTTTGCTTTTCTTTCGCGCAAAGTCACAAGCGACTTGCTTCCGTCAAGATATTTCTCATTCAGTTCAAGTGTGCTTAAGATTTCTGTTCCAAGAAGTTCCTTTGCGAGCAAGTCAAATTTAGAATTGGTTTTTAGTTCGGAAATCTTTTGCTCTATTTTTGCCTGCTCATTCTTTATAGAATCCCAGAGTGTTTTTTGCTGAATATTTGAGGACTTTTGATTTAAGCTAAGCCGGTTCTCTAGATCAGCAAATCTCTTTA
>CABMEU010000005.1 GCA_902385225.1 uncultured archaeon
GCGATTAATCCGACATACCCTGTTCCGATTATTGAGATATTCATTACAGTAGAGCTGTTTGTTTTACTTTAAAAGTCTTTTAGTTCATTCCTGCTCTTGGACTTTTGAATAAAAACTTAGAAATTAGTTTTTCTTCAGAGAAGAATTAGCTCTTCCAAATTTATCATTCACTTCAACAAGCGATTCGCTTATAAGTTTCTTAACTTTCTCGGAATTCTCCTTCATTATTTTCATTACCTGCTCAATCGTGACATGCTCCGTGTTTTCTCTCCAGCAGTCATAATCAGTCACAAGATTTATCACTTGGTAAGGGATTTTCATTTCTTTTGCAAGACACGCCTCAGGAACAGTAGTCATGTTTATTAGGTCGCATCCCCACGAGCGGAATAACTCGCTTTCGGCTTTAGTTGAGAAGCGCGGTCCCTCAATTGTCACAACAGTTGTTTCTGCGGTAAAATCAAATCCAAGTTCTTTGCATTTCTTCTCAAGTATTTTTCGCAAATCTCCGCTGAACGGTTCTCCCATCGGCTCGTGAATTACTTTTCCGTGCTCGGTAAAACTTTGGTCCCGCTTTGTGGTTCTATCGACAAAGTGCGCAGGAAATGATAAGCTTCCAGGGACAATTTCCTCTTTTAATGAACCGCACGCGCTTGCGGCGATTATCGCAATGCATCCGAGTTTGTGAAGAGCATAAACATTTGCTTTGTATGGGACAGTTCCAGGAGAATATTCATGATGCGCCCCGTGCCTTGAAAGAACCGCAACTTCAATTCCCTTAATTTTCCCCGTAACAATAATACAGTGCTTTCCATAAGGTGTCTTTACGCTAACCTCTTTTGCCCCCGCCATTATTTTTGGGTCCTCAAGCCCCGAACCGCCGATTATTCCAATCATAAAAACACCAAATACTTACTTTATTCAATTATTAAATTCTCCCTCGCTTTCACTTTTTATTCTCCTTCAAATTCAACTAACGCAAATACCTTCCTTGGCGCCAGCTTCTTTTTTCCGCCAAGCTCCGGCAAATCAATAACAAACACGCATTCCTCAATAACCCCGCCAACCTTCTCAATTAATTTGCATGCGGCAAGCGCGGTTCCCCCGGTCGCGATTAAATCATCAACAAGTAAAACCCGGTCTCCCAATTTGAGCGCATCCTTGTGCATTTCAACAACATCTTTCCCGTATTCAAGTTCATATTCCTCGCGGATTACTTCCGCAGGGAGTTTTCCCTTTTTTCTTATTGGAATAAATCCAATATTGAGTTTGTGCGCAAGCGCCCCGCCGATAATAAATCCCCTGCTCTCAATTCCGGCAACATAATTTATCTTTGCGCCGCGGTATCTTCTCTCAAGTTCATTAATTACATGGCTCAGCCCTTTGGCGTCCTTTAGCAAAGTAGTAATATCCCTAAACATTATCCCCGGTTTTGGAAAATTTGGGATTGCCCTTATTTTTGATTTGATTTCCGCAATTGTTTCCATTTTGTTTCGCCCGTATAGATTAAGCAGATTAGAATCGGTTTAAAAATCATTTTTATTGGCTCAAATTTAAACCGCTTTTTCATTTTAGGGCGCTTTTGAAGTATTCAAAAGTTTCTCTTATCCCCCTGCTAAGCGGTGTTTTAGCTGTCCACCCAAGCTCGTTTTTAGCGAGCGTTGTATCAAGACAAATATCCCTTATTTCCCCCTTCACCGCGGCGATGTGCTCCGCTTCTCCTAAGAATCCGCTCGCTTTTTTGAGCTCTTCAAATATTTTATTCACGCTTACCTGCTCTCCGTTAGCGAGATTGAATAGTTTGTGTTCAGGATTCTTTTTAATTGACCCCACAATAAAATCCGCAAGGTCTTTAACATAAACAAAATCCCTTGTCTGCTCCCCGTCCCCGAATATTTTCGGCTTTGCTCCCTGAAGAATCGCGCGCGCAAAAACAGCAATTACTCTCCCAAACCGCGGGTCATCCCTCGGTCCGTAAACATTCCCAAATCCAAAAATTAAATAGTTGAGTCCATAAAGTTTTTCGTAGGCAAAAATGTAGTGCTCCGCGGTGTGCTTTGATATCCCGTATGGCGCAAGCGGGTTAAGAGGATGGTTCTCATCAACAGGGAGGTATTTGGGCTCGCCGTATCTTGCCCCTCCAGTGGAAGTATAAATGATTTTCTTAACTTCGTTTTTTCTGCATGCTTCAAGCACATTGATGGTTCCAATAATATTTGTCATCGCGTCAAACACAGGCTCCTCAAGAGACCTTCTCAGCATTACCTGCGCGGCGGTATGAATCACAATCTCCGGTCTTTCCTTCTCAAAAATATCTTCAACACTTTTTGTAATATCTCTCTCATAAAGCACAGCCTTTTTGTTCAAGTGCTCTCTCTTCCCGGAGCTAAGATTATCAATTACTATAACATCATGCCCTTCAAGAATCAGCTTGTCGACAATATGGCTTCCGACAAACCCCGCTCCCCCGCTGACAAGTATTTTCATGCTCTAATTGCTGAGTTTTTCTTTTTAACTCTTTTAGTACAATTAATTTTGCGAATTTATCCGCGCGAGATAGAAGCTTATTTAAACACAATCAAAGTCATTCTTTTCATGGCGACTAAAAAAGCCCTTATCAGCGGAATAACCGGCCAGGACGGGTCTTATCTCACAGAGCTTCTTTTGGAAAAAAATTATGATGTTTTTGGTATTGTGAGAGTGAAAAGCAAGTTTGATGCGGAGCGGATTGAGTACTTTAAGAAAACCCCGTCTGCCCTCTCAAGACTGCATTTAATTTACGGCGATTTAACTGATTCAGAGTTTATTAAAAAAACGATAAAGGAAATTCAGCCTGATGAGTTTTACAATTTGGGCGCGCAGTCAAGCATAAAAGAGAGTTTCAATTCTCCCGAATACACATGCGACTCAGCGGGCATGGGGACGCTTCATTGCCTTGAGGCGATTCGCATCCATTCCCCTCGCACAAGATTTTATCAGGCTTCAAGCTCAGAGATGTTTGGAAAAGTAACCGAAACCCCTCAGAAGGAAACGACCCCCTTTAATCCAAGGAGCCCGTACGCCTGCGCGAAGGTTTTTGGCTACTGGATAACAAAAAATTACCGCGAGGCATTTCACATTTTCGCCTCGAATGGGATTTTATTTAATCATGATTCCCCAAGAAGAGGAGAGAATTTTGTCACAAGAAAGATAACTTTGGCTGCTGCGCGAATAAAGCATGGTTTGCAGGATAAACTTTATCTGGGAAATCTTGATGCGAAGAGGGACTGGGGATATGCGAAAGAGTATGTTGAAGCGATGTGGATGCTTCTTCAGCAAAAAGAGCCTGATGACTTTGTGATAGCTACCGGCGAAACTCACTCAGTTCAGGAGTTTCTTGAAAGTGCGTTCTCTTATGCCGGGCTTGACTGGAAGAAATATGTTGAGATTGATTCGAATAATTTCCGCCCAACAGAAGTAGATATGGTAATGGGGGACGCTTCAAAAGCAAAAAGAGTGCTTGGGTGGGAGCCAAAGACAACTTTCAAAGAACTTGTAAAAATAATGGTTGACGCTGATATGAGATTAATTGAGGCTGAGGCGCAGGACAAAAAGAAATAATGCTGTTCTAAAATCTTATTCTAAACTAATTAATTCCCAATCACTAATTAGTTCTCAACCAAATAATTCTAAACTGGATGCTAAAAAAAAGTATTTTGCGTTTTTCTTCTAAGGCCAGTCATTTGGTTTTCCGCCCTTCACATACTTTATTTTGAGCGACCCTTCAAGAGAATAATGGAAATTATGCCTGTACCCAAAATCAGTTTTCTCAACTATGACCGGATTAAATAATCCGAGCATTACTCCCTGCAGTGTTGCGTCATCCCAGTGGAGTTTTATTATTCCGTCAATATCCTCAATAGCTTTTATGAATTTCTTAATATCCTTTCTTCTCCAAAAATCCAGTTTCGCCACATGGAAATTTGTGTAAGGGCAGATGCCGTTGTAGTTTCCTTTCAAGTCAAGCAGCCCGAGTTTTCTAAATCCCTTGAGGGATAAGTTATTTTTCTTCGCGTATTCTTTCACAAATTCCCACAGAGTTTTGATTTCAACCCTGTCGGTAAAAACGCTCCTGTACATATAATCAAAATTATATTTCTCGACGCATTCCTCAATATTTAATTTCTTAGGGTCAATAAAAAAAGAGTCATGGTCAAGCCTCACATAATAATCATACGGCGCCAGGTGCCTGCTGTTCTGCATTACTCCTGTAAAGAATCTCCCCATCATCTGGTATCCTGAAGATCTTCCCTTCACAACGTCTTTTTGCGTTGCCAGCCACTTATCAACATCAGAGTGCCCTTTGTATTTCTTAAAATCAATTTTGATGAACTTAATTTTCTTATCCCCCGCAAACTCCATAACCCCTTTTTTGTCCTCTTCAGTGTAATCTTCGTGAAAAACAAGAATTGGGTATTTGGGCAGATATTTTCTGGCAGATTTTACGCTTTCCTTGAACACTTCCATTTTTGATATTCCCTCTTTCTTTGTCGCGGAAGAAGTATGGACGTGGTCCCTTGGGGAAACCAAATACACTATGCAGATCTTTGGATTCTTTATTTTCTTCGCCGTATTTGGAGCGGGATTAATCACCCTCTCCGCCCTTCCGGTGATTTTTAGAAATGTTTCAATCCAATCAGCCATGTTCAGTTTTGTGGCGGAAAGCATTTATAAATGATTAAGCATTTCTCACGCAGGAATTGTTTTTCCAATTTTTTCGCGCTTCCCAAGTTTGATTTCTTTGTACTAAAAGCTATTTAAACTCAAAAACGCACCCTATTTACATGAGCGCTCTTCCCATACTTCTGATTCACAGCGGGGATTCATTTTACCTAAAATACGCAATAAAAAACGCCCAAAAATATAATCCTTCCTCAGAGATTTTCTTGATTTGCGAGGAAACAACGGAAGAATTTAGCGGGGTTACCAAGTTCAAAATTTCTGATTTTAATAAATACTCCCTGCTTCTTGAGAAAATTTATGTGCACAAAAATACCTCAAATCCGAAGATAGAGTTGTTTTGCTTAAGACGCTGGCTGATACTTCTGGATTTTATGTAAAAGAGAAACCTCAAGAGTGTTTTCACAATGGATTCGGATGTAATGCTTTTTGAGAACATCACTGAGGATGCCAAGAATTTTGCCCAATATGATTATCTGCTCGGAAATGGAAATAACGCCGGGCTTACGATAATAAATAATACAAAAGTTCTTTTAGGGTACCGCGATATTGTGCTTGATTTTTACACAAATAAAATCGGCAAAGCAGAGTATGAAGCTAATGGGACTATTACTGACATGAGTTTTTGGAAAGAGATGAAGAGGCGCGGAGAGTTTAAACTTGGAGAAATAACAAGCATAATTAACGGCGCTTCGTATGATGCGGGGCTGTTTGTGAAACAAGAGGGAGTAATTTTAAAGAACGGCGAGAAAGAGATATTCTTTAAGAATGGAATTCCTTATGCAAGAGGAGAGGGAGAGCCCGTTAGAATGAAGTGCCTTCACTGCCAGGGTCCGACAAAATTTTACATGAAATACTTCGCCAGAGGGAATTTGAGCGCGGTGAATAAGAAAAAGGTTAAATTAATGATGTGGCTGAGAAATACTTTCAGCCCGCTTCTCTCCTCGGCTTTGCGCACTTCCGCGAAGAAAGTGATTTCAAAAACGGGGTTTTAGTGATTCTGATGGATTTTATTTTAAAGAAACAACTGGTTCTTTTATTAGACACTGCGGTTTCTCTAAAAGGGAAGCTGAGTATTGGGGCGCATGGCGCGGGCTTTCCAAAGAAAGTAGCTAGTCTCAAAGAAGTTCTTTTGGAGGAAAATCAGAATATTAATTACACAAAGGCATTTAGCGAGGAGCCCATTGTCCGCATATTGCCAAAAACAATTGAGCCGAAAATGCACAAAAAATTCTCAAGCATCTTAAATTATATGACAAGGGAGCGATTTGTTTTGAGGATGAGGGGGGCAAGAGTCGCGTTTACTGAGTGCTTTGTAATAACTCCAAAAGGAAACGTGATTGAGGAAATTAATCCGCTAATGGGGCGGGGCACAAGCCCGATTTTTTATAAGAGCAAAATGCCTCCGCTTAGGCACTACTCTGGAAAAGTCGCGGTTATCTCAAACACAAATAATTATTTTCACTGGATGTTTGAGACAATTCCAAGAATCTTGCTTCTTAAGAAATTGAAGATAAATCCTGATTATTTTGTTGTCGGCGCGAATAATTCCTTCAAGAAAGAATCTCTTCGCAAGATGGGGCTAAAAGAGAGCAAAATAATTTCCGCTTCCGATGAAATGCATCTTTTTGCAGACGAATTAATTGTTCCATCTTTTCCGATTAATTCCGGCAACCCCACGCCTATGGTATGCGAGTTTTTGAGAAAAACTTTCCTTAAGCCGAGCGTAAAATCACTTTCAAAGAAATACGAAAGAGTGTATATCAGCAGAGGAGAAGCCAAAGAGAGAAAAGTGGTGAATGAGAAAGAGGTTATTGATTATTTGTCAAAGCGCGGATTTGTCTCAATTTCAATGGATGGCAAAAGCATTGAGGAGCAGGCAAAGATTTTCAGCTCAGCAAAAGTAATTGTTGCCGCCCACGGCGCCGCCCTCTCAAACCTTGTTTTCTGTAATAAGGGCGCAAAAGTAATAGAGGTTTTCCACCCGGCGTATGTTAATGCCTGTTTTTGGGCGTTAAGCAATTGCATGGGGCTTAATCATTATTATTTCCTGGGAGAGAAAACAGGAGTTTTTGACGCCGCCCTAAATATTACTTTGCCTATTGATAAATTAGGAGAAACTCTTTCCCTTGCGCGCGTTGAGTGACTTTTCTTTTTCTAAAAAAACTAATTTTCTGTTTGAAAAATCCGCAGGAATCACTTTCGCCCCAATAGCTTTATATATTGTTTAAGATTTCTTTAATTTATGAAGAAGGCAATTATCACAGGAATCACCGGTCAGGATGGCTCCTACCTCGCCGAACTTTTGCTTGAAAAAGGATATGAGGTTCACGGAATATTAAGGCGCTCAAGCTCATTTAACACCTCAAGAATTGACCACATTCACAATTACTTTAATGAAACAAATTTTGTAAATCATTACGGCGACCTTGAGGATGCTTCCTCCATTGGAAAAATAGTCCGCGAAATTCAGCCCGATGAGTTTTACAATTTGGGCGCGCAATCCCATGTTAGAATAAGTTTTGATGTTCCTGAGTACACAGTTGATACTGACGCAGTCGGGGTTCTTCGCTGCCTTGAGGCGATTCGCACTCATTCCCCTCACACAAGATTTTATCAGGCTTCAAGCTCTGAAATGTTTGGAAAAGTAACCGAAACCCCTCAAAAAGAAACAACTCCTTTTTACCCAAGAAGCCCTTATGGATGCGCGAAGGTTTTTGGCTACTGGATAACAAAAAATTACCGCGAGGCATACGGCACCCACGCCTCAAACGGAATTTTGTTTAATCATGAATCCCCAAGAAGAGGAGAAAACTTTGTCACAAGAAAAATCACTCTTTCACTCGCGAGAATAAAATACGGCCTGCAGGACAAGCTTCGCCTTGGAAATCTTGACGCGAAGAGGGACTGGGGATATGCGAAAGAATATGTTGAAGCAATGTGGATGATGCTCCAGCAGAAAGAATCAGATGACTATGTTATCGCGACAGGCGAGACACACACAGTAAAGGAGTTCTTAGATGAAGCCGCAAAATATGCGGGGATTGATGTTGCAGGTCATGTTGAGATTGACCCTGTTCATTTTCGTCCAACCGAAGTTGATTTACTGCTGGGCGACGCCTCAAAAGCGAAGAAGAAAATAGGGTGGACGCCAAAGACAACTTTCAAAGAACTTGTAAAAATAATGGTTGACGCTGATATGAAACTTGTTGAGAAAGAAATATATGGGCTTAATGGAAAGAAATAGCCAAGAAATACTTTTTTTTAAATACTTTTTCTTTTACTTAGTCTGTTTATTTTTCTTATTTTATTTCTTCTCAAGAACAAAGAATTCGTGATAAGGCTCCATGACAGGGTGATTTTGATTTAGCACCCCAAACTTTTTTTCTAAGTGCTCCCTTATTTCTCTAATTGAGCGCCCCCTTTGCCCAAGCTCCCAATAGTGCTCCCCGTCAAAGGAGGGGTTTTTGTAGAACTTTGGAATTCTAATGCTAAAATTAGGTATTGGGCTCTTTATGAGTTTATTTATCAGCGGGAATTTAATCGCGGCGCTAAAGTGAAAGCACGGGTAAGGAAGCGAGATTATTGCGTTCTTTTTTGTGACCCTGTGAATTTCGCTTAACGCTTTATCAAATTTCTCAAAAGGCAAATGCTCAAGCACCTCAAAAGCAACCACAGCATCAAATTCATTATCCTTAAACGGAAGATTAAGAATATCCCCCACAACATCAGGCTTTAGCGACTTATCAATATCGCAGGTTGTAATACTCAGTCCCGACTGCTTCAGATAATTTGATAGTGTTTTATTCCCGACTCCAATTTCTAAAATCTTCTTTGGTTTTAACCCAAGAATAAGCTCTATTTGGTGCTGGTAGGATAAGAAGCGGAATATGCTGTTATACCCCGAATTATTGTAGTGCTGTCTTTTTACCTGCACTTTTGAGAGCAATTTTCCCATACTTCAATTATTGTATCATAACCTTTTTATTATGCTTTTGGCTATCTTTTTGTATATGATATACCTAATGAAAAATACTTTCTTTAACGAGCCTGAGTGCAGAAAAAAACTTTCCGAGTTTGTTTTAACTGCTCAAAGATTAAGCATGGATGTTAAATGCCGCGAGTTTGAGAAAGAGTTTGCTAAATATCAGGGAAGAAAGTACGCGGTTTTTGTAAACAGCGGGAGCTCAGCAAATTTGGCGCTAATTCAATCCCTCTTAAATTTGGGGTTGATAAAAAAAGGAGATAAAGTGGGCTTCTCTGCTGTAACCTGGCCGACAAATGTAATGCCCCTTATTCAGCTCGGGCTTGAAGCGGTTCCTGTTGATGTTTCCGAGAAGAATTTGAATGTGAATGTTGAGAATCTTATCGGGCTGAAAGAGAAAATCAAAGTTCTTTTTGTAACCAATTTGCTCGGATTCTCCGGAAGAATTACGGAAGTAAAAGAATACTGCGAGAAAAACAAAATTATTCTTCTTGAGGATAATTGCGAGTCGCTTGGAAGCAAAGTTGACGGCAAAAAATTAGGCAACTTTGGTCTTGCAAGCACATTCTCATTCTTTGTAGGGCACCACCTCTCAACAATTGAGGGAGGGATGATTTGCACGGATGACTCAAATCTGCACGATATGCTGACTATGGTTCGCGCGCACGGGTGGTCAAGAAATATTGATAAAAACGCAGAATCCGGATTGAGAGAAAAATATAATGTGAGCGAGTTCTACAACAAGTATACCTTTTACTATCCTGCGTATAACTTTAGGCCGATGGAAATAAACGGTTTTTTGGGGCTTGAGCAGCTTAAGTATATGGATGAGATTCATAAGAGAAGAGCTGAGAACTTTAAGAAATATGTCTCCGCCGCGAAAAATAATGTTGATTTTCACAAGCTTGATTTCTCGCACATGGAATTCATATCAAATTTCGCCTATCCTGTAATATGCGCGAATAAGGAAGTGTTTGCAAAATACTTGGAAAAGTTTAGGGACGTTGAAATACGCCCAATTGTTGGAGGAAGCACGGTTGAACAGCCTTTCTTTAATGGGAAAAAATACTCCTGCCCGAACGCAAAGAAGATTCACGAACTCGGATTTTATGTTCCAAATAATCCTGATTTAACCGCGGATGAAGTGAAAACAATTTGCAAAATTCTTGAGGGATAGAAATGAGTCTTATTCCAGAAAAATTATACAAACAAATAATGGAGAATATGCCAATCCCCTGCGTGGATCTTGCAATAAGGCGGGGAAATAAGTTCTTACTAATAAAGAGAAAGAACAAACCTGTGCTTGGAAAATGGTGGATGCCGGGCGGAAGAATACTAAAAAATGAATCCCTTATTGACGCGGCGAAAAGAAAATGTGTTGAAGAGTGCGGCGTTAAGCCGGTAAATTTAACCGAAATAGGAACTTATGTGTATATGGGAAAGGATGCGGTGTTTGAAGATATAAAAACAGGTATTCACACAATAAGTGTTGTATTTGAGGCAGAACTCCCGTTAGGCGAGATTAAGATTGATAAGAACCACTCTGAATTCGGCTGGTTTGAAGTCAGCGAGTTTCCGAGTGAATTGAAGGAAATAGCAAAAAAGGTTAGATTGAGTTGATTTGATATGATACCGCAGATACAGCCCTGGATTGACGAGGAAGAGCTTGCTGAAGTTGTTGAGGTAATGAAATCCACCTGGCTTACGGAGTACAAAAAGACCGCGAAGTTTGAGGAAATGTTCAAAGAATTAACCGGCGCAAAGTACGCTTACGCATTTTCAAATGGAACAGTAACCCTATTCACCGCGCTAAAAGTTCTTGGCATCGGAGAGGGGGATGAGGTAATTGTCCCAAGCATTACTTTCACCGCGACAATAAACCCGATACTTCTTTTAGGGGCAAAACCGGTGCTCGTTGATATTGATAAAGACACTTTCTGCATGAACGCAGATTTGATTGAGGAAAAAATCACCTCAAAAACAAAAGCTATTATGCCCGCTCACCTTTATGGCCAATCCGCTGATATGGAAAAGATAATGAAAATTGCAAAAAAGCACAAATTATTTGTCATTGAGGACGCGGCACAGGCGGTTGGAGTAAAGTTTAACGGAAAGCACGCTGGGACTTTTGGGGAATATGGAAGTTTCTCTTTTTATGGGAACAAAACCGTTACAACAGGAGAAGGCGGAATGCTTGTAACAAACGACAAGAAACTCGCGGATGCCGCTTACAGATTCAAAAATCACGGAAGGCTTGAGAAAGGGGTGTTTGTTCACGAGCAGATAGGAATGAATTTCAGCTTTACTGAAATGCAGGCCGCTGTTGGAATCGCGCAATTGAATAAACTTGAGAGAATAATAAAGAGAAAGCAGGAAATAAGGGAAATTTATATGCGTGAACTCTCCGGAGTCAAAGGAATTACTTTCCCAAAGATTCACCCTAAGTGCTCCCCAGTTCACTGGTTCACAAATATAATTGTGAAAGACGCGGAGGCATTATCAAACGCGCTGAAAAAGAGGGAGATTCAGACACGCAGATTCTTTTTTCCGATTTACAAACAGCCCTGCTATAAAGAAATGGGGTTCAAAGGAAAATTCCCGGTTGCCGACTTTGCGTATACTTGCGGCCTTTCTCTTCCGTCTTCAGCAATAATAAAAAACGAGGATATTCTTACAGTTTGCTCCGCTATAAAAGAAGAGCTGAAATGAGAGGGCTGTTAATGAAAAACAATAACCCGACACCCGCACCAATAGCGCTTTTTGTTTACTCCCGCCTTGGCCATGCACAAAGAACAATTAACGCTCTGAAGAGAAATTTATTGGCTTCTGATACCGAACTTTTCATTTTCTCCGACGGTCCAAAGACAAAGGAAAAAATTCCGGAAGTAAATGCTGTGAGAAAATATTTGCGCTCAGTTAAAGGATTCAAATCAGTTAAGATTTTTGAAAGCAGGAAAAACAAAGGTCTTGCGGCTTCTATCACTTACGGGGTAACAAAAATTGTAAATAAATACGGGCGAGTAATTGTTGTTGAGGATGATATTTTTACCTCTCCTTATTTTTTGACTTTCATGAACAACGCGCTTAATTATTACGAAAATGATTCCCGCGTAATAAGCATCTCAGGCTACACTTACCCGATTAAGGATTTGCCCGAAACATTTTTCCTAAAAAACGCCGAGTGCTGGGGATGGGGAACATGGAAGAGAGGATGGGATTTATTTGAAAGCGACGGGAAGAAATTGCTTTTGGCTCTTGAGAAGAGGAATCTCGCTTCCGAATTTGATTTTAACAATTCCTATGATTACACTCAGATGCTTAAGGACCAGATTGCGAAGAAGAATAATTCCTGGGCTATACGCTGGTATGCCTCCGCTTTTCTAAAAGATAAACTTACGCTTTATCCGAGAGTATCCCTTGCGCAGAATATTGGCGTTGACGGCACGGGCACTCACGGAGGGCTTGTGAATGTTTACTCTGTTAATCTCTCAAAAAGAAATATTTCTGTTGGAAAGATTCCTGTTATTGAGAGCCGCGAGGCGAGGAAAAAATTTGAGCTGTTTTTTAGAAAAATCCGCTCGCGTTACTATCGGGTTTTTGTTTTTGCGAAAAATTATATCAAACGCGCACTTTTGCCCCAATAGCCTTATATATTCTAAAAAAGTTATCTTTCTTAATGAGGGTGTGGTAGGTTGAGCCATAGAAAATTAAGGATAGGAATTTTTTTAAATGACGCAACGGTTCCGGGAGCCGGCGGGGCGTTTACCCAAAGAGAGGCTATTATTCAGTCAATAATGCAGGCAAAAACCGAGCATGAATTCTTTTACTTCTTTTACGGCAAGAAGCCCGCGGGCGCGGAGAAGTTTAATTATATTCCCCTGAAGGGAAAAATTTTCGCATATATGCTCAAACAGCTTTACCGCGCTACAGGGATAGCGCTGTTTAAGAAAATCTCTCCTTTGAACAGAGCGCTTGTGAAGAACAAGGTTGATTTATTGTATTTCCTTGAACCAAATTACCAGCCAGTTGTTGTGCCATACATTGCCTCGGTTTGGGATATATTTCACTTGCATATGCCCTTTTTTCCAGAGATAAATGAGAAAGAGGAATGGGAGAAAAGAGAGAGAATGTATCAGAGCGGGCTGAGAAGAGCGACTTATATTATAGCAAACACTAATGCCGGCGGAAAAGAGATAGCGAAATATTATTTGGTTCCGGAAGAGAAAATAAGGGTGATTTACTCCCCAGTGGTTGACTCAATGTACAAAAAAGAGCACCCTAATTCAGTAAGCAAAAAATATTCAATGCCTGAGGAATATTTTGTTTACCCCGCTCAGTTATGGGCTCATAAGAACCATATTGGAATAATTGAAGCGCTCGCGAGAATTAATTCGGTGTACAAGCAGAAGATTCACGTGGCGTTTGTCGGCTCGAATAAAGGAAATCTGGATTATTTGAAAAATGAGGCGGCAAAGCTGGGCGTTAAGGAGCAAGTGCACTTCTTAGGATTTATCCCGACCGAGGACCTCTTCGCGCTTTACAAGAATGCGATTGGCTCTCTTTACATGACTTTCCTTGCTGTTGAGGGGCTTCCTCCCGCAGAATCATTTGTGACGGGGTGCCCTGTTATTGCCTCAAGAAACTCTGGACTTATTGAGCAGGTTGGAGAAGCGGGTATTCTTGTTGACCCTCTTGATTCAAATGAGCTTGCTGACGCGATGGTCTCGCTAAAATCAAATTCACGCCTGCGAAACTCGCTAATAAAGAAGGGTTATGAAAAAGCGAAGAAATTAAGAAAAGAGGAGTTCGCAAAAAAACTTATCGCCGTGTTTGATGAGTTCGCCGCTTATAGGAAAAGATGGGGGCAGTAGTGTGGCTCCGCCAAAAATCAGTGTTATTACGGTTTCTTTTAACGCCGCAAAAACAATTGACGCGACAATTAAATCCGTTCTCTCCCAAACCTTCAAGGATTTTGAGTATATAATAAAGGACGGCGCTTCAAAGGATAATACTATTCAAATTGTGTCCAAATATGGGAAAAGAATAAATAAAGTAATTTCCAGCCCCGACAAGGGATTGTATGACGCGATGAATATCGCCGTGAAAAAAGCAAAAGGGGATTATATTTATTTCTTGAACGCGGATGATACACTCAAAGATAAGAATGTGTTTGAAAAAGTGGCTCCATTTTTAGATTCAAAAAATGATTTAGTGTTTGGAGATATTGAATTCTTTTATCCTGATGAGAATTCATTTGTGCGGGTTTCCCGCTCCGCCTCGATTGGCGAGCTAAAA
>CABMEU010000006.1 GCA_902385225.1 uncultured archaeon
AATATCATTCCTTTTTCGCAAAAAGGCTTATTTGTAATGCTCACTCGTCTGCACCTCAAGAACACTTGTCATTTTCGCTGTTGTGATTATTTCAAAGTTTTTCTCACGCAGTCCAGCCCGGGCCAAAACAATATTTCCATTTGCATCGCATTTAATCTCTCCAGAATATTTTTCCGCAGCATTGGAATAAATGGAGTCTATTATTGTTCCGCACTTTTTTGCGAGCGTGTTCGCTTTGATTGAATCCTTGGCGTTTTCTACTCCGCCTTTTTGTTCATTAATTGCCCCGATTATTATTCCAAAAGCGGCGGTTAGCGCCAAAAGCGCAATTATCGCATCAATGCTGTTCATTTTATCACCTTAGTTGAAATATTTTTGTCGTATATCCAATTGGGATTTCAAAATATGAAATTATTTTCTCCCCAAGTTTCTTTCCAATGCGTGTATTCATTAGGGGGGTTGATGTGAAAGCATACTCCGCGTAAATCGCTTCTTCTGTCTGCAAAAGCACAACCGCGCTGTTTTGATTTAGTGTTGTGGTTGTTATCTCTCCAGTTTCCTCATAAAAGATGTTCATTGTTTTTGCTTTTCCCTGGAGGTAGTTCGCAAGTGTTGTGTTGATCTCGTTTTGCGCGCTAGCGACATTAAAATTATTTCTTGGAATTTGTTCATTTAGTTTTGCGTAAATGATTTTGTCGCAGTTATTCTCAAGCAGTGTTCTTTCCTTGTTTGCCTGCTCTGCTTTGATTAATTCATTTTGCGCGCTTTTTACCTCGCTTTCGCTTTGTATTATTGCAGCGCCAAGAAAAAACAATAGCGTAACCATCGCAAGCGCGCTAGCGAACCCAAAGAATCCTTTCATTAAGTAGCCGCGTATCTGGCCCCTTAATAATCTTCTTTATTTTTCGGCGATTGTAGAAAGTGTCCAGGTTTTTGAGTGTATAGTTAAAGGAAAATGAATAGTATAAATATTACAAATACCGCTATCGCAAACGCTCTATTTACATATGCGAGCGCTCCTACTGCAAGGGGCACAAGTACCGCAAGGAATGCTAGGTGCGGCCAGTAATGCACAAGTGCTATGGCGAATAACGCCCCAAGCGCAATCAAAAAGAAGAGTGTTGCCACAAAGTGTTCAATTTTTCCGACTAATCCCTTTTGTATTTTCCCAAACCAGCTGTCCACCGTTTTTTGTATCTCCACCATTTGCCCCACTTAATTAACCCCCTTGGCTTGTTTTCTTAAACATTTCTTTTTCCCTGACTTTTTGGGTAATTTTGCTATATTTTCAGGATTTTAATTAACTCTTTAAAGTTCTTTTTTTCGTATTGTAAAGCTTTAAAATAACGTTTTCTTTAATTTCATCATGCCTGCTTTGAATGATAAGGTAAAGGAATTAAGCGATATTGAGCGTAAGCTCCTATTGGCTCTTAATGACAGACAAATTCCTTTAGAGGAAGCCTCAATTTCCTCGGGGGTGCCAATTGACTCCGTCCGCCGAGCAAGCGCATGGCTTAATGAGAAGGGTCTTGCGGTTGTTTTGGAAAAAGAAACCGAAAAGCTAAGCCTCACCGCTGACGGGGAAAAGGCGCTAAAGAATGGGATGCCTGAAAATGTTTTGCTTGAGACTCTTTCCCGCCTGGGCGGCAAATCAAATTTTGCGGAACTTGAAAAAGAGTCAGGTCTCTCAAAGCAGGAGTTCATGGCGGCTCTTGGAATAAACAAACGAAAAGCATTTGTGGTAATAATGCAAGGGTTAATTTCCGAAACAGGTGTGGCAAAGCAGGAAGACTTCTCCGAACAGAACTTTTTGAGGGATATTGTTGATGGGAAAAAAATTTCTGATGAACTTGCGTTGGAATTACTAAAGCGCGGTCTTGCTGAGAAGCGAAAAAGCACCGCAAGAACAATAAAAATTTCTCCTCAAGGAGAGGACGCGAAGGAATTGCTTTCAAAAGAAAATGTGTCAAGAGCGTTTGATGTTGAAGCCCCTGTTCCAGAAATTTTTATGGGAAAAAAAGCCCCGTACATACAATTTCTTCAGCAGATTCGCTCAAAATTAGTTTCACTTGGGTTCAAAGAGATGGACACAAAATTAATTGTCACAGAGTTTTACAATTTTGATGTTCTTTTCCAGCCCCAAAATCACCCCGCAAGAACCTGGACTGATACTTATCAGCTCAAGAATCCAAAGAAGGGAGCTCTTCCCGAGAAAAAATATGTTGACGCGATTAAGGCGGCTCACGAGAATGGCGGTAAAGCAAAAAGCAAGGGCTGGGGTTATGAGTGGAGTTTTGATATCGCCTCAAGATTAATGCCTTCAGCGCACGGCACAGCTCACTCCGCGCGCCAATTAATTAAGGGTGTTGAGATACCAAGAAAATATTTTGCGATTGCAAGGTGCTTTCGTCCCGATGTACTTGATGCAACACACTTAATTGAATTTAACCAAATGGAAGGATTTATCGTAGGGGAAGATTTGAATTTCCGCCACCTTTTAGGAATGCTAAAAGATTTCGCGATAGAAGTAGCGGGTGCGGAGAAAGTAAAATTTTTCCCAGATTATTATCCATTCACAGAGCCAAGCGTTCAGCTTAGCGCAAAGCACCCGGAAATGGGTTGGATAGAATTTGCGGGCGCGGGAATGTTTCGCCCCGAGATGCTTGAGAATTTAGGGATTAAAGGCAGCGTAATCGCTTGGGGAATGGGTATTGACAGACTCGCAATGTTTAAACTCGGAATAAAAGATATTAGATATTTGTTCAGCGAGGACTTAGGTTACTTAAGAAACGCAAAAGGGGTTTTGTTGTAAAGGGTGAAAATATGGGTGGGGGATTTGGGAAGCTGGCTAAAAGAAGTTTGTTTAGAAAGTTTGGGGTTGGAAGACCATTATTCAGAAAGAATGTTAATGAAGGTTACGAAAGATTAAGAGCTATTGAGGAAGACCTTGGCTCTGAACGTAGGTTAAGGGGTAATTTAAATAAAAGGGGCGCAAAGGCAGCTGATGATAACCATCCATTAGTTAGGCATTTGGCACAGAAACATGGGGGTGCAATTGATAGGGAATTTGCCATGGTTATTGGTAGTCTTCAGGTTAAAAAAGGAAAGATAATTGGAGAATTGGATAAAGCCGAAAGGTCACGAGCTGGGCGGGTTAAGGGTTCAGTACGTCTTTTGAGCGCTGGAAGCGAGGCAAGAACTCGTTTAAGAAAGAATCAGAAGTTGAATAGGCGGATTTTATCAGGAGATAATAAGGATTGATTTGTATGCCGAACTTGGAAGTATCAAAAAAGGATTTGGAGTTGCTCTTTGGAAAGAAGTTTTCTTCCCGCGAGGACCTTGAGGAATCGCTTGAGTATGTTAAGGGTGAAATTGATTCTCTTGAGGGAGATGCGCTAAAGATTGACTGTAAAGAAACAAATCGCCCTGATCTTTGGAGTGCTGAAGGAATTGCCAGAGATTTGAAAGCAAGAATGGGTAACGAGAGAGGAATTAAGGAATACACTGTTCAAAGGAGCAAAGTGGATGTTTTTGTTAGCGAGAATTTGGAGAAAGTTAGGCCGCTAATCGCGTGCGCGGTTGTTAAGGATGTAAAAATCACCGAGGACTTGCTAAAACAAATGATTCAGTTGCAGGAAAAAGTCGGAGAAAACTATGGAAGAAAGAGAAAGGAACTTGGAATTGGTTTGTATGATTTTGATATAATGAAGCCCCCAGTTTATTACAAGGGTTTTAAGGATAATGAAATTGAATTCATTCCGCTTGAATGGAAAGTTCCAATGCGCCCTAGCGAAATACTCGCGCAGCACGAAAAAGGTAAGCAGTACAAGCACTTGCTTGAGGGTTCGCATTTGTTCCCGATTGTGATTGATTCAAATAAAACAGTCGCCTCAATGCCTCCAATAATTAATTCTCAGACTACTGGTAAAGTTACTGAAAAAACCCGCAACTTGTTCATTGAAGTAACCGGGTTTAAGTGGGAAACCGTTGAAACAGCGCTTGAAGTAATTTGCATGTGTCTCGCCGATAGAGGGGGAAAGATTTTCTCCTGCCGTACTCACTTCCCCGCGGCAAAAAAACCTTATCCCGCAAGAACACTTTATACTCCTGTGTTTGCAACCGAGAAAATGTCTTTTGACAAAGAGCTTGTGAATAAAATAACGGGTCTTGGGTTAAAAGATAAGGAAATAATTGATTTGCTCGGGCGTGCAAGGTATAATGCTTCTATTAAAGGTTCAAAGTTAACCGTTGAGTATTCAACATACAGAACAGATATTCTCCAAGCGGTTGACATTATTGAGGACTTGTTGATTTCGTACGGATTCAACAACATCGCTCCGCAGAAAATTGAAATGAATGTTCTTGGTTCGCAGTTAAGGGAAGCCGAGTATAATGATTTTGTCCGCGAGGGCGCGGTGGGTATTGCGTTGCAGGAAGTAATGACTTACAATTTGTCCTCAAAATTAGTCCAAGGGGCAAATATGCAGATGTCTAGCGATAATTTCGTTGAAATCGCGAATCCAATTTCAACTAATTATGAAATTCTAAGAAAACGTCTTGCTCCTCAGCTCCTTGATTTCTTTTCAAAGAACAAAGGACAAGCATTCCCTCAGAGAATATTTGAGATAGGCACTTGCTTAACGCTTGATGATAAAGCCGAGCAGGGTGTGCGCCAATCAACAAATATTTGCGTTGCCCTCACCCACTCAAACGTAAATTTTACAGAGGCTAAATCATTCTTAACAACCCTGTGCAAATACCTGGGCGCTGAGTTAATCGTAAAGAAAAAATCCTTCCCTTTCCTTGGAGAAAACAGCGCGGAGATTACAGTGAATGGAAAGAAAGGATTCCTCGGGGAAATAAAGCCCGAAGTAATTGAGGCGTTTGGACTAAGAAAACCCGTTGCGCTGTTTGAGTTTGAGTTATAATTATGCAACCAAGAAAGAGATTGTTGGGCGGCGTCTCATTTTGCTCAAAATCCAAGAAAAGTCCAAAATCTAATCAGCCAAACGTTTACAGCTTTATTGCGGTTCATGACTATCATTATCTTTTAACAAAGGTGGGCGAAAGAAGGGCTAAAAGATTTGTTATGGGTTTAGGTTACGCCTCAACAATTACTTACAGTTTGGTCGGTGCCGGAGCAGTAACTTTGTTTGAGAAAAAGCGCCCTGAATTAAAACAAATCCTTCAAAAGCATGGTGTTCCAGCAAGCGGGGTCCCTTCGGTGAGGATTGATGAAAATGCGCTGCGTTCTGATTTAATAAATCTTTTAGGGGTTAACTAGTTCTATTTTTTATTTCTCATTCTCTTGTACGCGAGCCATGCAATTACCCCGATTAGTACAATAATTATCAAAACATCAAGTACTTGCGTGTAAGCGAGTATTGCGTTCCAGTTCTGCTGGAGCTGCATTCCGACCCCGATTAAGAATGCATTCCACATTGCCCCGCCTATTGCGGTGTATAAAACAAATTTTCTTCTTGGCATTTTCGCGATTCCCGCGGGCACCGAGATTACATGCCTCACGACAGGAATAAATCTGCAGAGAAATATTGTTTTCTGCCCGTGCCTCTCAAACCATTTCTCCGCGAGCCGTATTTCCTCTTTTTTAATAAAGAATTTCTTTCCGACTCTCTCAAAGAATTTCTCTCCAAGTATTTTCCCTATATAATAAGAAATAAGCGAGCCGATTATTGTTCCAATTGTTGATATTAAGAGCACAATCCAAAAATCCATTTGCCCTAAAGCAACCAAATACCCTGCAAAGGGGAGCACCGCTTCGCTTGGCACAGGAAGAAAAGTGCTTTCCGCGACCATTAGCACAAATACCCCGAGGTATCCAAGCGCCTGTATTATTGCGAGAAATGTTCCAAGCAAGAGTTCAGTAATCATATTTATTCAGCTTTTTTTGCAATAATTAGGTTTGCAATATTTTTTAAACAATCGAAGCGTATTTATTTTATGCAGTCTGCTAGTTTTCGCGCGAAGGCATTAGCCAGAAAAAAAGGGTTTGGCAGAATTGGGTTTAGACGCAAAAACCCGCTTGGAAAGTTATATTACTCGAATCCCTACGCTGTGCCTGTTAGGTCAGGGTCTTACTTTGACAAAAGAAATATTGAATCGCTTTATGTAAGGGGGTTTGTCAGTCAACCTTGGAATCATGAAGACTTGCATGGAAGCAGCGGTGCAATTGCGTGGGGGAAAATTAAGTTCAAAGGTTTGCCAAAACCAAAAACAGTTGCGATTAAGGGTTATTTCAAACCGGGTGAGGGTTTTGAAGCAGAACTGTCTGCGATTGTGGAGCGTCTGAAGAGAAGCAAAGCTAAACACCCTAAGATGTGTGTATTCCCTTTGGAGATTGAGAGAAAAAGAAATTTGTATTTGTTAATGGAGCCATTTATTAAAACCAGCCGTGAAGGAATGGTAGTTTCAAAATTTGAACCTTATGAGCGGGTTGTGAATCAGATTAAATTATCTGTCCCCGCAGACCAGAAAGTTTTTAGAAAAGTGCTTGTTGAGGCAGCCGAGCTTGCAAAAGTGGGTTTGGCAGTGCCTTATTCGTTTGGTGTTGCGAGGGACTTTATTGAATTAGGATTACCGCCAGAAGCGCTTAAAAAAATAGCACACAAACAGATCGATGTTTTTAATAAAATAACTTTGAAGAATGGTGAAACCCAAATATTTGCACAGGATATTGATGAATTGCAGATAGTTAGCTCGCGTACTAAAGCATGGAAGCAATCCGTGAAAAACATTTCCGAAGTAGTATTGGAAAATAATCTTAGCCCAGATGCACGCGGGGTTGTTAGGGCAATTGTCCTTGAAGTAGAAAAAGCGCATGGTTTTCGTTGATTGATTCATTTGTGGATTCATTTTTTAATCTTTTAGTGCTTTTTCTTTCATGGCAAAGATTTTCTCTTCCTCGCTAGGCGGCTCTCTCTTTAAGGATGAGCGTTTCCTTTACCAGGAATTCGTTCCGGAACGGTTGCCTTTTCGTGATGAGGAAATCTCAGAGTTAGTTTTTTGCCTAAAACCCGCTTCTGAGGGGAAACGCCCCACAAATGTATTTGTTTTTGGAAAACCAGGTACAGGCAAAACAGTTTCGTTAAAATTTGTTTTAAGTGAGTTAGAAGAGTTCTCTGACAGAGCAAAGTGTCTTTACATTAATTGTTTTGAATATTCTTCGAAGCAGTCAATTATCTCAAAGATAACAAATTTTTTGGGTTATGCGGTTCCCTCAAGAGGAATTAGTTACGCAGAACTTTTTAGTAAATTCGTGGCAGTGCTCCGCACAAAAAAAGTTCTCCCGGTGATTGTTTTTGATGAAGCGGAACAGCTTCTAAAAAGCGAGGAGACAAAATCCCTCCTTTATGACCTTGCGCGTCTCCCTGAGCAGCAAAAACTTTCCATCGGACTCGCATTTATCTCAAATGATAATTTTTTCCTCTCACAGATTGATGACCGCATTCGTTCTTCTCTTCAGTGTTCAAGTATTCCATTTGAATCCTACTCTCCTTCTGAATTAAAAGAGATTTTGCGCGAGAGGGCGAAGTACGCGTTTAATGAGTTTGCTCTTGATGAGGATGTTGTTCCGCTTTGCGCGGCTCACGCGGCAAAACTCGGGGGCGACGCGAGGATTGCGATTGATGTACTCCTAAAAGCGGGAAGACTTGCTTCAAGAGAGGGCGCAAAAAAAGTTTTAGTGAAGCATGTTCGCGCTTCTTTTACGCAGGAGAAGCCGGTGAAGGTTGAAGTTACCTCAAATCTCTCAGAACAGGAGCGCTCAATTCTTGATTTGCTTAAGAAAAAGAAATCCCAAGATTCGGGCGCGATTTATGATACTCTAAAAGATAAATTCGCTGAGAGGACCCTAAGAGCTGCCCTTGCTGAACTTGAAGAAAAGAAGCTAATTGTGTCAGAGAAGGAAATTAAGGGTAGGGGATTTACCCGAATAGTAAAACTTGCTGGCTCCTAAAACCCCTCAAAAACCCCAAAAAAACAGCCTTTAATTAACTTTTTCCGGTTAAGAAAGAAACCTTTTTATTTTGGTCCAAGGGTAGTATTTGTAGTGGTTGGTGGTTTTGTGGTTAAATCAAAGACAGTTGATAAGAAGATTAATGCTTCAAGGAAAGTAATGCGTAAAGAGCTTAAGAGGGTAAAGAAGAAGAGTGTTGCGCAGGGGTCCGAGATTGCAAAACTACGAATTGAGGTTGAAAAGCTGAAGAAAAAGAAAGCTAAGAGCGGTCACATCTCAGAATACAATTTTTTCATAAAAAAACAGATTCTTTCAGGATTAACTTTCACTCAGGCAGCAAAGCAGTGGGGAAAGTACAAGGCGCTTCAGAACAAAAACAAGCGGAGACCAAGCGCATACAACCAGTTCATTGGTTCGCAGATGCGTCTTGGAAAAACTTTCCTCCAAGCGGTTGCGCTTTGGAAGCTTGCAAAAGCTGGGAAGCTTGGAAAGAAAGGCAGCACAAAAACTATTACCAAAACTGTTGTGAGAAGAATTACATCAAAACCAAAAATCAAATACAGGACAAGAACCAAAACTAAAACTGTTGTTCGCAGAATTAAATCAAAGCCAAAAATAAAGTACAGAACAAGAACACAGACTAAATACAAAACAAAATATAGAACAAAAACAAAAACTGTTGTTAAGAGAATTAAATCAAAGCCTGCGCCTTTGCAGAGGACCAGAAGAGTTACTCGCATTACCCGCCCGGGTTTTGATGTTTCAGAATTCAAAAGAACAATTGAGTCCTCAAGCATTTCAAAATCGGATTTGAGGAATGCGATGAATCCGGATGATGAGGAAATCGCTTTCAAAATGGTTGAAACATATTTCAAGGAAATCGCAAGGCTCGGGTTTAAGCGCCAGCTGACTCTCGATGAGATAATTAATGCGTACTTCTATGCGCTCGCAAGAGTAAAGAGAAAGGGAATTGAGGAAGTAGAAGTAATGCAGGCAGTAAAAGAAGCAGAGAGAAAGTAGGTGTATTGATGCCAATAATGAGGGCACGAGTTAATGCTGCCAAAGGCGGCTATGAACGTGCCAAGGCTCTTGTGCAGCACCATTTAGAGGAGCATGATAAACACGAGAGGCTTGGTACTGAAGCATTTATGCGAAATGATATGTCCGCATATGTGAAGCACATTGGTTCAAAGCACCGGCATCTTAATGATAGGGTTCAGGTGAGTGTGGCAATGGATGCTGCTGCAAGAGAACTTTGGAGCGCAAAGCGCGAGAGAAAAACTTTAGTAAATGCTTTTTTGAGAAAAAGAGCCGCACTAAAAAAAGTGATGGCATTAAAGAAGAATGCCGGCAGAAATACTCAAAGGGTAATTTTTGCAGGGAAAAAGAGATTTTTGGCAGGTCCAAGAAAGAAATGATTTTTAGGGAGTGATGTGAATGAATGACGAGGAAATAGCAATGAGGATTGTGCGCCTCTATTTCGAGGAGATTGCGCGCCTGGGGTTTAAGAGGAGTCTTGACCTTGACCAGATGATTAACTCATACTTCTACACGCTCAAGAAACTAAAAGACAAGGACGCGATGAAGAACGCGACAGTGAAAGTGGTTAAGGAAGAGAAAACCATTACTTCAAAGGAAATTCCGCAGGTAAAAACAGCTAGCGTTCCTGTTGTGAAGGAAGTAACAACAACCACAACGACTGTTAAGTAAATTTGTTTAGTAAAATCAAAAATTAGTTCTTGGAAAGGCAAAGCTTTTGCCTTTCATCTTTTTATTTTAAGGTTTCTTAAAAACCAGCTCGATAACATCGCCGTATTTGAGTAAGTGGTCTCTTCCGATTACTTGTTTTGTTTTCACATCAATTGCGCGTATGAATCCGTCTCCCATATCAGTGTGGAGTGCATAAGCAAAATCAATCGCTTTAGAATCCTTTGGCATCAAAAAACAATCCGGAATAATTCTGCCCATGGCATCAGCAAGACCCTTAGTCCCGCCGGGAAATACAGGGAAATATCCAAGTAATTTGAATATCGCTGTATCAAGGCATTCTTGTACTCCCGTTCCGCCAAATTTCTCAAGTACATTGTGTTGTATTGTCTTTAGCCCCTCTTTTTGTTTTTCATTTAGGGTTCCAAGTATCTCAAAGTGATTCCATCCGGAATAGTATTTCAAAATATTTGCTTTTGCGGCTTTTCGTAGGGATAATTCGCTCGCCGCGGAGCACGCAATTATTTGTGTGCTAGGGAACGCTTCTTTCATTCTCTTTACATTCTTTTCTCCCGAAGGAAGGTCGCATTTGTTCGCCGCGATTAGTATTGGTTTCGACCAAACTCTGCATTTGTGCGCAAAGTTTCGTTTGTCTTCAGGACTCCACTCAGTTAATATTTTTTCATCAATCTTTAAGTCCCTCATCGCCTTCTCTATGTGCCATGGGAGGATTTTGATTCCCGCTAGTGCAGTCCCAAGCTGTGCGACTTTTTTTCCAAAGTCCTTTTCCTGCATTCTCGCGGTTTTCACCCAATTATTCTCAATTATTTTCAAAAACCACAGTTCAATTTCTTCTTCCAAAAACTTTACATCTTCAATTGGGTCGTGGCTTCCTTCAGGTACTTCTTTTCCTTCCGCATCCGTGCTTCCGCTGGCATCAACCACATGTATTAGCGCATCCGCTTGTGACAAATCATTCAAAAATTTATTTCCTAAGCCCTTTCCCTCATTTGCCCCGGGCACTAGTCCCGCAACATCAATTAGTTCAACAGGCACATACCGAATTGGATTCTTTGGGTCATCATTTACAAGGAATCCGTGTCTTGGGTTAGAAACCACTCCGAAGAATTTGCCAGCATCCTCAACCCTAACAAAACCGATTCCCTTGTTCGGGTTAATTGTGGTAAAAGGGTAGCTTGCGATTGCAACATCAATTAGGGTTGCGGAGCTAAAGAAAGTGCTTTTTCCTGAGGAGGGTTTTCGCACAATTCAGATTTGCATAACATATTTTCTCTAAGGCATGATTTAAAATCAGTGCTGTGATTAACTTTTTTATGAAGATTTACCCCAAGGTTGCTGTTGTGTATCCTGATAAGTTTCCCAAGGGGTTTGTTAATGATGTTAATGGGTGGAATGCCCCAAATGAAGTGCTTATTAAGAATAAAGGAAAACTCTTGACTTTGGATATTGATTTTGGGAATTATTGCTCCCTTAACTGTCCTCATTGTTTTAGAAGAAATAATCACGTTGATTTAGGCAAGCACAAATTAATGGAATATGCCGATGTTCTAAGGGTTGTAAAAGAAGCAAAGAAAATTGGTCTTCGTTCAGTGAAATTTCTTGGTGCCGGAGAGCCTTTTGAGAATAAGGATTTTATAAAATTCTTGCGTGAATTAAGAAAACTTCAAATCACTCCTCTGATTTTCACAAAGGGTCACGTGATTGGCGATGATTCTGAGGTTGCTAAATGGTTTAGTCACGAGGGAATTACAACAGGAGAGCAGTTAGTAAAAGAGCTTGATGAGTTAGGCGTTTCAATTTTGCTCGGCTTTAATTCATTTGACACGGATGTGCAGGATGAAATGGCTGGGGGAATAAAAGGATACACTCTAAAAAGAAACAGGGCGCTTGAATTATTAGTTGCTCAAGGGTTTAACAAATCAAATCCAACGCGAATTTCAATTATCGCTGCTCCGATTACAAATCAGAATGTTGATGAAATTTTTGATATTTACAAATGGGCAAGGGAAAGAAATTTGTGTATTATTACAACCCCGACAATGGTTAGCGGTAGAGCCTCAGGAGAGCCGTTTTGGCAGAAAATTACTCCTCCTGAAGACAAATTGGTTGAGGTTTATGCAAAGATTTACAAATTCAACATTGACAGAGGGATGCAGACACTAAAGCAAATAGAACAAGAGGGGGTTTCTGCTTATGCAGGGGTTCACCCCTGCACTCAAGTCGCCTGCGGGATGTATATTACTTTAACAGGAATGGTTCTTCGCTGTCCCGGCGATGATGTAACAGAATTTGGAAGTATTTGGGATAAATCAGTTGAGGAGATTTGGAAAAATTCAGAGAACTTTAAGCGAGCGGGAACTTTTAACTGCAAGTGTCCCCCAAAACAGGGAAAATCAATTCCAAACGGGTTTTATGATAAGGTGCTTAAGAGACTAAAAAAAGAATACTCCTGATTTATTTTCTTTCGAAGTATCCTCTTTTTGTTGTGTATTCTTTTGTCGGCGTGGTTTTTATTATTATTCCAAATTCTCTTAGTCTTTGCACGAGCCCGTGATATTTATTTATTCTCTGAGGGGTATTTAGTCCATTTTCATTAGTATTGATTATTTCATCAAGTACTTCCCCCATTCTTGGGTTCTCGATTGAGTAGTTCCTCAAGAATTTCTCGCCAAATCTTGCGCTTACATACCCGATGAGTTTTCCTTTTTCATCTATTGTTGCAACATGCATTACGATTGGCTTTTTTATGAGTCCTTTTTTGAGAAAATTTATTAGTGTGAGAAAATCCTCTGGTGAAGGCAACATCATTCTCTTGATTTTATAGTCTCTTGTTAGGCTTGAGTTAGCGCTGTTTATCATGTGGGTATGTAAGACTGATTTTAATTTTTCCGACGGAGGGGTGAGTGTTTTTGTCTCATTTGCGGAGCGTTTAAACATCGCGTCGCGTAATTCCCCCCTAGTCCCTTTTAACTTATAGAGCGAGATTTCTTTATTCTCAACTTCAGGATAATGTTCAATAATGCTCTTTGCGGTTCTGCCCTTTGTTGAGAACACTTTCACCACAAAACTTTTTTCTTGGGCGGCAGTATTTCCCGCGCTCTTTCCAAGTGCTATTGCTGTGCCGATTGTTCCAAGTCTTTTTAGAAAATCTCTTCTTGATACTCTTCTCCCCGCTGCCATGCAAATAATGTGTTCTGCTTGAATAAAAAGACTTTTGTGCCGGGGTGTGAATCGCTTTTAACTCTTTTGTAAGTTATCTTGATTATGGCCCATGATTTGTTCACGGATAAGTATGTTCCAAAGAATTTTGAGGAATTTATTGGGAATGTTGAGATTGTTGAGCGCGCTATCGCCTGGGCGAAGGTGTGGCAAGAGGGCACCCGCCAAAAGCCGTTGTTCCTCTACGGGGCTTCGGGCGTTGGAAAAACCGCTCTCGCATTTTTGATTGCGAAGGAAATGGGCTGGCAGTTATTTGAGATGAATGCGAGTGATTTGCGCGATAAGGAATCAATAGAAAAAATCGCGGGGGCGGCGACATCAAACTCTTCTCTCTTTGGAGGAAAGCGATTAATTCTTCTGGATGAAGTAGATGGGCTTCAATCCCAGGACCGCGGAGGAGCAGGCGCGATTAATTCAATAATAAAAGAAGCAAATAATCCGGTAATTCTCACGGCGAATGATGCTTATGATAAAAAATTAGTTTCCTTAAGGACAACAACCGAAATGCTTGAGTTTAAGAAAATTAATTACTTAAGTATCGCGAAGCATTTGCGTGGAGTTGCGGCAAAAGAAAATATTGAGTTTGATGAGGAAGCTGTTAAGGAACTCGCGAAGAATTGCGGCGGGGATATGAGGAGCGCTCTTCTTGATATTCAATCATTAGCGCCAAAAGTCACAATTGAGAATGTGCGTGCGCTTTCATTTAGAGAAAGAAAGGAAAAAGTCTTTCCGGTAATGGGAAAAATTTTCAAGGGGCGCTCAATTAAGGAAATTAAGGATGCGGTTGATTCGGCTGATGTTTCAGCGGACATGCTTTCTTTGTGGGTTGAAGAAAATATTCCTCGGCAGTTTGACGCAATTGATGCGGGCAGAGCGTTTGATGTTCTCAGCCGCGCGGATGTGTTTAACGGGAGAATAATGAATCGCCAGCACTGGGGATTCTTAAAATACTCAATTTTTCTCTCAACAGCGGGAGTGGGATTATCAAAAACAAAGGATTATCACTCATTCATTCCGATGGCTTTTCCTTCTATTCTCTCTTCGCTCTCTTCCTCTTCCTCAAAAAGAGAAATGAGAAAACGTATTGCGGCGAAGATTGGCGAGAAAATGCATTGCTCAAGGCGGGATGCCTTAGCGGATCTTCCTTTCTTGCTCGAATTAATCAAGAACGAGAAATATGCAAAAGATTTTTCCTGGTTTTTTGGTTTTGACGAAGCGGAGCTTGCTTTCTTGTATGGAAAAAAATCCGATGACAAAAAAATAGCCGAGCTTGTGAAGGAAGCAAAGGTTCTTGAGAAAAATGTAATTCTTGAGCGTCTTCACGGCAAGCAAGCAACCCTTTTTGGGTAAATGAAGCGTCGGAATCGGCTTTATTAAGTTTTTGTATCCATTTTCTCGTTGATAGAGGGTTTTGTATTTGGCAAAAAAAGCAATTATTTCAAGCGTTTCACATACTTACGGGCATAAACTGCCGTATGTTACACGTTCTATTTGCCCTGAATGCAAGCGCCCAGTACAGGCGACAATGTACTCAAAAAGCGGAAAAGTTTTTATTAAAAGAAAGTGCAAGGAGCACGGATTGTTTGACGAAGTTTATTGGGATTCTGCCGCTGAGTTTGACCGCGCAAGAAAATTCGCAAATGACAGCACGGGAATCGCAGTTCACAATGTCTGCTTGACAAATAACAATGGTTCTAATTGTCCCTTTGATTGCGGTCTTTGCACAAACCACCACAATCACACGGCTCTCGCAAATATCGCGGTTACAAACAGATGTGATCTCTCCTGCTGGTATTGTTTCTTCTACGCAAAAGAGGGTGACCCGATTTACGAGCCCTCTCTTGAGAAAATTGATGAAATGCTGAAGAACTTGCGCGCGCAAAGACCGATTCCCCCTAATGCTATTCAATTCACCGGCGGGGAGCCTACCCTAAGAAAAGATATTATTGAGATTCTAAAGCTTGCGAAGAAAAGGGGGTTTGAGCATGTTCAATTAAATACTCACGGAATTAATTTGGCGAATACTCCCGGCTTAGCGAAGAAAGTTGAGAGAGCAGGGGTTTCAACAATTTACCTCTCCTTTGATGGTGTTAGCGCAAAAACAAATCCAAAGAATCATTACGAAATTCCAAGAATACTAAATGAGTGCAGAAAAGCGGGTATTGGAATAGTTCTTGTTCCGACTTTGATTAAGGGAGTTAATGACCACGAGATTGGCGCGATAATTGATTTTGCTTTGAATAATCTTGATGTTATTAGGGGAGTTAACTTCCAGCCGGTTTCATTTGTTGGAAGAATGCCAAAGGCGCTGCGGCAAAAAGAAAGGATTACAATTCCAAAAGCAACGGAGCTTATTGAGAAGCACTCAAAGGGCGCAATTAAGCAGCGCGATTTCTTCCCTGTCCCTTGTGTTTCCTCAATTACTGATTTCATTGAGACCGTAACAAACAGGGACCAGTACACAATGAATATTCACTTCGCCTGCGGAGAAGCGACGTATCTATTCCTTGATGATGACAATAATGTTGTTCCTCTTCCTGAGTTTTTTGATGTTGAGCGCTTCTTCAATTTCTTAAATACACATACAAAGAATATTGAGTCTTGGAAATCAAAGGGGCTTAATCACGCGAAGTATGTTGAGCTTGCAAAATTATTGTTTGAGATTAATTCGTGTATTGATAGAAAGAAGCTTCCAAAAGGGCTTGACCTTGGAAAATTATTGTTTGATGTTCTTGTTAAGCATGATTACACTACTCTTGGCCAGTTCCATCATAAGTCCCTTTTTATTGGAATGATGCATTTCATGGATTTATATAATTATGACCAGCAGAGGGTTGAGAGGTGTGATATTCACTACGCGATGCCTGACGGGAGAATTGTTCCCTTCTGCGCGTTTAATGTTGTTCCTGAGCTTTATAGAGATAAGATTCAGAGGCAGTTCTCTCTTCCTTGGAAAGAATGGGCAAAAGCAAATCCAAGGACTGATCCGGCATACAAATACAAGCGCGACGCGGCAAAATTATCTTCAGAACAGTTGTATAAGAAAACTTATTTGCATAAGAAAAAGTTTTGGTGATTTTTGTGGAAACGAAAAAAACAATCTCAAAGAAATCAGCTTCCCAGGCTTTGGAGAACAGCAATCAGCCAAGAGCGCCTTTTGAGGAAGTAAAGGTTCTTCATTTTTCATTTTCCGGAGTTAAAACAAAAGAAGACGCGGCATATATTCAGTACAAATTGCTCCTGATTCCGGAAGTTCTTCAGGCGCACATCGATTTTAATTCAAAGAAAGGCACAATCGTTCGTCTTCCTTACGCTAATTTTTCAACAAAGCTTCGCGAACTTGGGATTGAACCAAAGTATAAATTGGTTGAATGGGTTCCTTACAGTGAAATGGTAAAACGAAACTCTTCCTGCTTAAAGAAATAGTTCTTATTTTTCTGTTTTCAGCAATTCTCTCTATTAGAACCTATTTTGAATTAGGCGATTATTCCTCTTTTATTAATGAGTGCTTCTCAACAAAATCTTCAATCTTTGTGTAAATACTTTTTCTCTGCCAAACAATTCCCGCGAGTATTAGTATTATTATTGCGATAAGCACAACCCCTTCTCTGCTCTTAAAAAGGAAATTATTGATTGCATTGAGATCAACAACAGGCTCAATTTTTTTCCACAGAACATAATTTAGCGCGAGTTGGTTCCCGCTCTTATAACCTGTCCAAGTGACAACTTTTCTTGCGCCGTCGCTGCCTATTTCCGCATCAGGTTGTATTGTGTCCCTTATTTCCGCCCCAGGGGGAAGCTCAATGCTTATGGTGGTCTTTTCGGGAATTATCCACAAGCCCGACTGGTAGAATGAATTAAAGTAATCAACTTTGATGCTGTATTCAGTAAGCATCGTCGCCTCTTTTCCTTTCGCCATCAGTGGCTCAGTAAGCGAATAACTTATTTGCAGGTAGCTTTGGTCTCCTTCAGTGTAGGATATTTGCTTGTTTGTTGATTTATCCCCGAGGCTTGGGGTAAAAAGAGGGTTTAGTTTTTTCCATTCTTCAAGTATTGTCCCAAGAGCGGTGCTTTTGTCTCTAAATTGCGCTTTGGCGGCATCATCTTTGAAAGAGATAAAGAATTTTTCAACAACATTGTCTGACCCGTCAGGATTTATTTGAATATTTATGCTGTGCCCTGCGAGAGAATAATTAAGCACTTCGGCAGCGAGCGCCGTTTGTGTAAATAGAGCAACTACGATTGCAATGAGCGCTAGAAAAATCCACGTTCTTTTCATAGTATAACTGTGGTTCTTTGTTTTTTTAATTCTTCGTTTTGTGTCTTAATTCGTTTTGTCCAGGATATTTTGGGTTATCCATTTAAATCCTCTTTGTTTCAAATTTATGTATGGTTGAGCTAAAATATCACGGTCATTCTTTTTTTAGCGTGCATGTTCCCGCTTCAACTATTTTAATCGATCCTATTTTTGAGTCTAGTAAATGTGTTTTAAAGAAAAAATCCAAGCTTCGCGCAAAGCAGTCCGACTTCAAGAAGGTATCTCTGATTCTTATTACAAATGAAACCGCCGAGCATTTTGACAAAGACTCAGTTCAAGAGCTCGCAATGAAGCATAACGCGCTTGTTGTCGCGCATGAGAGTGTTCTTCAGAAGCTTGATCTTCCAAGGAATCTAAAAGCCCCGATTGTTTCAAACGGCGATTTGACTCTGCGCGGGGTAAAAATTAAAGCGAAGACCGCTCACTTTCCAAAAAGTTTCTATCCTCTAGGGTACTTGCTTGAGTGTGCTGGCAAAAAGATTTACCACGCCGGTGTTACAACTCTTCTTGATGATTTTAATCAGATAAAAACTAATATCGCTCTTCTTCCAATAAGCTCAAAGACAATGGATGTTGTTGATGCGGTTCGCGCGACAAAATTAATGAAGCCTGATTTTGTTATCCCGATGCAGCATGATGTTTTTGAGGATAAGAAAATTGATATCCCTGATTTTAAGAGAAGAATAGAAAAAAGCGTTCTAAAAACAAAACCCATTCTGCTTGACATGGGCGGAACTATTAAATTGTGAGCTTTATGTGGGAAGAAGTTCTCTTGGTAATTGCTGCGGTAATAATAATTCTGATTCTCTTTGGATTCGGCTTAAAACTCAAGGCGCATGATAATATGCAGCTTGAAAAGTATTTCAAAAAGAAATACTAATCGAACCAAAACCCAGTTTGTTCTTCTTTAATTCTTTTGATTGTTAAATCTTCTTTCAATCCTTTCCCAGTGCAAATTGCTGAGGAAGTTGTCAATGTATGCCGCTCTTTTGGGTCCGTCCTTGTGGTAGTACGCGTGCTCGAACACATCACACGCAATGAGCGGTTGAGCCCCCCAGATGTTTCCATATCCGTGTTCATCAACGAGGATGTTCCGAAGTTTTCCATCGCTTAATTTATCAATCACAAGCACCGCCCATCCAGAGTTCTTTGCGGAGAGCGCGGTTGCCTTAAAATCCGCTTTCCATTCTTCAATAGAACCAAAATCAGAAATGATTTTTTTTACAAGTTCCTTTGCGCTTTCGCTTTTGCCATCTCCTCCAAGGTTTTCCCAGAAAATATCGTGGAGTATCGCCCCGTTCGCGTTAAATGTTTCCCTTCTTTTTAATTCCCCAAATTCAGAGTAGTTCGCGTTCGCCGCGTCGCGCAGCGTTTTGCCCCCGTCTGCGAGTTTTTTCTCAATTTCATTTCTTTTCACAACATACCCTTTGTGGTGGGTGTTGTAGTGCCAGTCTGTAGTCTCTGCGCTCATTACTCCAAGAAGTATTTTTTTTGCCTCTTCATCGCCATAAGGTCTTTTTTTTAGTGTGTGCTCAGCCATAATCCCCTCTCCCGATAATTTTTACTTGTTTAAGTTGTTATTTTCTGGAACGAAAGTAATTTAATTCTCACGGCTGTTTGTTGTAGTATGCTTGAGGTTTTTCTTTTAGTGCTCCTTGTGGTGCTCCTCTTTACCCTTATTTTATTTTATTATTCCAGAAAGACTTCTTGGATGCTCCAGAGTGCGGAGCGTATGATGGTTTCGGCGCAGCAAAGAATAAAAATTGCTGAGCGCAGATTCATGCAGGGAAAAATAAAAAAATCAGTTTTTGATGCGCTGCTTGATGATTTGGAACAGGAACTTATAAGTGCTGAGCTTATTTTATTTCGTTTTCAAAAACTTCCGGATGTGTCGGTTGTTGAAAAAATGGGCGAGGTTGTGCTAAAACTTGGCAAATCCACGCAATATAGAAAGTCGAAGATTTCGCGCATATTAATGGAAACAGAACTGCTTCGAGCGGAGATGGGTCTTCTTGAGGGAAAGCTTCTCCGTCACGAGATTAAGCAGTCCGTTTTTGAGAGATTGATTAAGCAAAAAGAGCTTGTGTTGATAAAGAAAGAGAAAGAATTGATGGATGTAATTGAGTTGTCAAAGTAAAAACAGAATTCATTCAAAAAAAGTTCGGCTTAGTTTCATTATTGGATTACAATTGTCTCAAGTTCCTTTGACACAATCACGTTTGAAAATTCCTTTTTCGCTTCCTCAAGTATTTCCGCTTCCTCGGTGTTGCGCGCGCTGAAGTGAAATAGCGCGAGTTTCTTTACTTTTGCTTTCGCCGCGATTTCCCCCGCTTCCTTTGCGGTGCTATGCAGGGCTTCAATTGCCTTCTCTTTTTGTTTATCCAAAAATGTCGCTTCGTGTATTAATAGTTCCGCCCCTTTTGCCTGTGTAATAGTTTCTTTTACCGGGCGTGTATCAGCGACGAGCACAATTTTTCTCCCTTCGCGTTTTTTTGTATAATCCATCACATCTTTTTGAGTAAATGTTTTTGTTCCCACCTTAACTTTTTCTCCGTTAACAAGTTTTGAGTATAATGGTCCTGGAGGTATTCCAAGCGCCTCTGCTTTTGCGCGGTTAAATTCCCCTTTCTTATTCGCTTCCTTAAAAACAAATCCGTAGCATGCGATTTCGTGTTTGAGCGGGAATGCGCTTACTTCAAAGAACTCATTTTTCATCAAATTTCCTTTTTTGATTTCCTTGTATTCGATTGGGAAACTCGGAAAAATAACTTCGCGCATGATTTTAGCGATTTTTTCTTTTCCGCCTTTGGGAGAAAATATTGTGAGTTTCTCTTTTCTCTGATTTAGTGTCATTGTGCTAATCCATCCGAATAATCCGAGGAAGTGGTCCGTGTGCATGTGCGAAATAAAAACATTTTTTACGCTCATTAGCGAGTGCTCCGATGCCATCAGCTGTCTCTGTGTTCCTTCTGGGCAGTCAAACAGGAGCGAATCCCCTCTGTAAGCTAGGAGTACTGACGCAAAGTTCTTGTCTTTTTGTGGAACGCTTCCGCTTGTTCCCAAAAAAGTGACTTTAATTGGTTCCATAAAAAATCCCCTTTTTTATTTACATGCAAACCATTGGGTTTGCTGTACCGCAAATGCATCGCATTTGCTTGTACCTCAAATTCTGCTGAATTTTCGGCTCCATATGTGCTCAGCACCAAGAACTGTGTCCAAAGTAATTAAAACTTCTCTTTTTGACGAACTTTGCTTTGCACCAAATACCTTTTTTAACCCTTTATTGTTGGTATCTGTTATGCCTGCTAAAGTTTCCTCTTCTAAGAAAGCTTCCGCTAAGAAAAAAAAGTCGGGCGTTAGCGCCGTAAGTGCAAAAACTCCAATAAAAGCAGGGGAAAAAAATGAAATGGAGCTTAGTTTTGATTCTTTTGATAATACTTCCCAGATTCGAGTGCCAAAGAGTTTGGTTGAGCAGGTTATTGGGCAGGAGAAGAGTGTTGAGATTGTTCGAAAAGCCGCTGCGCAGAAACGAAATGTTCTTCTAGTTGGTTTGCCCGGAACAGGGAAATCCTTGCTCGCGCAGGCGATGAGCGAGATTCTTCCGATTCAGGTTCTTCAGGATGTTTTAATTTATCCGAATATGGAGGACCCAAACACTCCAAAGGTTAGAGTTGTTAAGGCTGGGGAAGGAAAGAAGATTCTTGAGAGCGCGCACCTTGAGTCAAGAAAAGCGGATGATTCCTCACGATTAATTTCAATGTTTCTTCCAATTGGCTGGATGATTCTTGCAACTATTCTTTGGCAGATGAAGTGGTATCCGGATGTGGTGTTCGCGGCTCTTCTCTTGATTGGAGCGGTTTTCTTAATAGGCTCGGCTCTCGCGGGTCAGATGCGCCCAAAAGATAATATTGTTATCCCAAAACTTTTGGTTAATAATTTCGGCAAAAAGATTGCTCCTTTTTTTGAAGGGACGGGCTCAAGAGCGGGCGCGCTTCTTGGGGATGTTCGCCACGATCCTCTTCAGAGCGGCGGACTTGGGACTCCTCCTCATTTGAGAGTGGAGCCGGGAATGATTCACAGAGCGAGCGGAGGAGTATTATTCATTGATGAAATTGCGACTCTTTCTCACAAATCCCAGCAGGAGCTTCTAACAGCGATGCAGGAAAAGAAATATTCAATTACGGGTCAGAGCGAGAATTCAAGCGGCGCAATGACAAGAACTGATCCTGTTCCGTGTGATTTTGTTTTAGTTGCGGCAGGCAATTATGAGGACTTAAGGAAAGTTCATCCTGCTCTTCGCTCAAGAATCCGCGGTTATGGTTATGAGTGTTATATGAATGTTGATATGGATGATAATGAAAAGAATCGCGCAAAAATAGGCCAGTTCATTGCGCAGGAAGTAATTAAGGACGGAAAAATCCCTCACTTTGAGCGGGCAGCGGTTGAAGAAATTATTTTTGAAGCGAGAAGAAGAGCGGACCACAAGGGAAAACTTACTCTTAAGCTTCGTGACCTCGGGGGGCTTGTAAGAGCTGCCGGGGATATTGCAAAAGAAAAGGGGCATGCGTTTGTGCTTCGTCAGGATGTTTTTGAAGCAAAGATGAGCGCAAAAACTCTTGAGAATCAGATTGTTGACAAGATGATTGACACAAAGAAAGATTATGAAGTGTATTTAACTTCGGGAAAAATTGTTGGAAGAGTAAATGGTCTTGCGGTGTTCGGCGACGGGAGCGCGGGAAGCATTATCCCTATTGAGGCGGCGGTTACTCCTCCAAGCTCAAAGAATGAGAGTAAAGTAATTGCAACAGGAAAGCTTGGGGAGATTGCAAAAGAAGCCGTGCAGAATGTTTCGGTTATTTTCAAAAAGATTAGCGGCAAGGATTTCCTAAAAGATATTCACATCCAATTCCTTCAGACTTATGAAGGTGTTGAAGGGGATTCTGCGAGCGTTTCAATCGCAACGGCGGTTATTTCGGCTACAGAGAATCTTCCTGTTCGCCAAAGCGTGGCAATGACTGGCTCGCTCTCCGTGCGCGGTGAAGTGCTTCCCGTGGGGGGAGTATCCTCAAAGGTAAGCGCCGCAATTAAAGTCGGTTTTAAGGAAATAATTGTTCCAAAAAGCAATCTGGCTGATATTGTTATCTCAAAGGATGAGGCGGCGAAGGTAAAAATAATTCCGGTTTCAAATTTAATGCAGGTGCTTGAGGTTGCTCTTGACGATTCTCCTCAGAAGAAAGTTTTCTTAAAAGAATTAAGCAGGGTAATTTACACAAAATCCGATTTTACGGAAAGTCCAAAAAAATTAATCGGAAAGCCCGTGCTTATGAAGAACAACTAATTCTTTCTTCAACTCGAAACGTTTTATAATTAGTTTCCCGTTTGATTTTTCCGGTATGAAATCATTTGAAACAGTTTGGAGAAGAGTAAAAACAAGAGTTAATCGTGTGAAAAATAATCTTGTTCCTAGATTGCGGGCAAAAACGGCGGAGCTTCATAGGCGCTATGGTCCTGCGATGAATGCGATTCGCCATGCGGATGTTTTGATTGCAAATTGGCGGGGATATCCTTCACTTGTCAGAAAAGCGAGAACGAATATTAAGCGCGCAAAAAAGTTAGAGATAGTTTCTTCGCTTGTAAGAGATATTGAGTATGGAAGAGTGCTTTGGATTCCGATTGAAAAAAGGGCGGGTGCGCTTTTGTTTGTTGAGCTTTGTGCAGGCGGGGTAGAAGTTGAAGCGTCACGCCTAAGAAAACTCGGCCTTGATAAGTATGATGTCGAGGCGCTGGAACAATTGGTTAAGAATTCTTTGTAATGATTCTAATTGCATTAAGCACTAACAATAATTCTTCCCTGGCTTAAAGTGAATTCACTTCTCTTCTTTTCAGTTCTCTTTCTGGTCTTTGGCTCTTGGATTACTATTAAGTTCTTTGCTTTGCTTGCCTCAATTACTTTTCCAAGATAATTTCCCGCTTCATCCATTGCGCTTAGCCCGACGAAGAGTTTTGTAGTTCTCTCTCTTACATCAAATACTTTTCCGAGTCGTAGTGCAATAATTAGTATGATGAAGCTTAGCATTATGTTTGCAGGGAGCCAGGAGAGTTCAGCCTGCCTCAAAAACACAAGTGTTCCGGCGTCAACTATCGCCCAGACGCAGATAATTGAAACGGCTTGTATAATATAGTTCCCGATTTTGTATGCTTTTTTAGCATAAACGGCATCAGTTCCTCTTGCCGCGATTGCAATTAATGCGGCGAACATAAAGAATGGGTATGCGGTTCTTGCGGCGCTTGCTGAATCAATCGCAACATCAATAAATTCCGAGGACATAATTTTTAAGTAAATAATCCAGATTCCGATTAATGGAAGGATTATTGCAGCAATATACATTACAAAACTAATTCTCTGCTCAGATAGACTATTTGAGACAAGTCTGATGAAAGCAAATATTCTGTCCTCAATTCCAAATCCCTTTAGTAGTAAGTAAGCGCCCGCAACGAGTGCGCTTGCCTGAAAGGATGCTATTCCGAGGGCAAAGTAAAGCAGCAAGATTATTCCGGGCACTCCGAGTATGAGTCTTGCAACCCCCGGGTCCTGCAGCGCTTCTTTAATAGTGTAAAATGTTGATTCTACAGCGGGAGCTTGTTTAATTATTACCTGCTCGGT
>CABMEU010000007.1 GCA_902385225.1 uncultured archaeon
AATTTTGAAATAATTCCCGCTCGCTTCTTTCAAAGGATCTGCGGTGTGCGAAGGCGCGGACACACTCAATTGCTGCTTGCCCGTTAACGATGCTGAAGAAATCGCGGTGGTTACAACCGCGACAACAATAATCGCCGCGCCAATAATCAACAAATACTCAATCGCACCCTGACCCTTGCGCCCAAAGAACATGGAAAAGAATAGGAAATTGTAATATAAAAAAGATTTGGTTGGAAAAAAACAGGAATCAATTTGCAAAATTGCCCACAAATTTTAGATAAGAAAAATCATTGCGAATTAGTATACAATGATTGTATTTCAGAAGCGCTTAATGCGCGATTCCAAATAGCAACCTCATCAATTGAACCGGCATAAGGGTGATTGCAGCTCTCGTCCCCGATTTTAATTCCCCCGCTGACAGATTTCATAATCTTTGAACCGGGGCAAGTCTTGATAGGAACTCCATTTTTGTAGAGAACAATTTGGGCCCCGTCATAGCTTGCAACAACATATTCCCACTGATTAAGAGCGGGCGAATTATCAGAACTACATTCTAAAAGCAAATTGTCAGTCCCCTTAATTCCAAAATATAACTTGTCTGACACATCCCCATAAAACTGCCAGGAAAAATCGCCGCACCCGCTTCTTTGGGCAGCAATAACAGAATACTGCGGAGCCAGTGTATTTAGATAAACCCAAGCCCCAATCGTGATTTTATTTGATGAAAAGTTTAAACTCGAACTATCCCCGCAGCTAACAGAATATAACCCGTTTGGAAATAACGCACCCCCAAACTTGCCGCCTGCCCAAGCCAAATTACTAGAAAGCGTCCCGTTATTCCCGTTCCCGCTTGAATCATTTGTTATTGTTCCGCCCCCCTCATCAAAATGCCACAAGCCGACAAGTCCATTTCCCAAACCTGATTTACGGTAATAATAATTTCTAATCCTAAAATAAATCCCGCTCGTTTCCTTCAAAGGATCAATAGTATGCGAAGCGCCCGCGGAAGCCAACTGATTCTTACTAGAGAATGAAACAGAAGTAATCGCGACAATAACAACCGCGACAACAATAATCGCCGCGCCAATAATCAAAAGATATTCAATAGCACCCTGAGCACTGGAAGAAAGAACCATGCAAGAAGAAGGATTTTCTAATATAAAAATATGGGGTTACGGGGAAGCTAACCCGCAACCCCTTTTCAAAAAGGTGTTGCATCCCCAAAATCAGAACAATTCAATAAATCAACTGGGGTTACGGGGAATCGAACCCCGTCTTAACGGTCTGGAGCCGTTCGTACTGCCGGTATACTATAACCCCATTGCCTTTGACAATACAAATAGAGGAAACAAAAAAGCATTTAAACTTCCGCAGGAAAGAAAAACGCTAATACTTTACCCTAAAATCAGCAAAATCCTCAAAGTTACCAGTTTCTTCGACAACAACATTGTCAACCCTAATCATCCCCGGGTTCGTTTTCAAATACTCAATTAACTCAAAAACCTTTTTCTCTTCGCCAAAAAAACAGGCTTCAACTAAATCGCGCCTTGGGGAATTCTTTACCCACCCAAAAAGAGCGCGCTTATTCGCTTCGCTCATTAGAAGCGAACGAAAACCAATTCCCTGCACACGGCCAAAGAAATTAACTAAAAATGTTTTTTGCATAAAACAATAATCCCCTCAAAGAAAGTAAAAACCCTTTCTTTTCCCGCTCCAATACTTAACTTTAAATTGCTTCTATTTCTTCTATTCAATACTATAACGCGTGGGTTTGATGATTACAGAAAAGAGATTCACAAAGGAAATGGAGCTTGCTATTTACAAAGAGTGGAAGGACAGCAACGCTTTTGGGTTTAATGAGCACACAGATAAACCAATTTACTCAATTGACACCCCTCCGCCGTACATTAATTCCCCGATTCACATGGGGCACGCGAGCACTTACGCGATAATGGATTTCATCGCGAGGTTCAGAAGAATGAAAGGCGAGGAAGTATTGTTCCCGCTCGGGCTTGACCAGAACGGATTGCCGATTGAAATTAGCGCTGAGAAAAAATACAAAGTTGATTTCACAAAAATCACAAGAGAAAAAGCGCTTGAGTACTGCAGAAAATTACTTGATGAAACAACAGCGGCAAGCATGGAATCTTTTTTCAAATGCGGGATAGGATTTGCGTCATGGAAAGAGGGAGAAAAAATCGGGGAAATATACCAGACTGATTCGCCTTCATACCGAACACTCACGCAGGCGACATTCATTGACTTATATAATAAAGGATTAATTTACGAAGCAAACAAAGTTGTTAACTGGGACCCAAAACTACAATCAACTATTGCTGATGCCGAGATTACCTACGAGGACAGACCGGGCTTCTTTCACGATATTGTTTTCAAGGTGAAAGGAACCGGCGATAGAATAATTATCGGAACAACAAGACCTGAATTAATGTTCACCTGTGAAATGGTAATATTTAATCCCGAGGACATGCGATACAAACACCTTGAGGGAAAAACTCTTCTTACTCCAATTTACAATAAAGAAGTAAAATGCAAATCGCACCCCGCGGCGATTATGGACAAAGGAACGGGCTTAGAAATGATGTGCTCATACGGAGACCTTGCGGACATACGCTTCTTCATGGAGCAGGGAATAAAAGGAAAAGTCGCGATAGGAAAAGACGGGACACTTAACGAGCACGCGGGATTTTTGAAGGGAATGAAAATAAAAGAAGCAAGAGAAAAAATGATTGATGAATTAAAAGCACAGGGGCTGCTTGATAAAGTCACTCCGACCGCAGCGCACCGAACGCCAATCAGCGAGAGAAGCGGAGCGGCGATTGAGTTTATTGAAATGCCTGAATATTATTTGAAGCAACTTGATTACAAAGACAAGATGAGGGAAATCGCGCACAAAGTAAATATTTACGCACCGCAGTCGCGCCAGATTTTACTTGATTGGATTGATTCAGTTTCAATTGACTGGCCGATTACAAGAAGAAGATACTACGCAACCGAAGTACCCGCATGGTACTGCAAAAAATGCGGAACAATCGCGCTCGCAGAGAAAGGAAAATATGTTCAGCCGTGGAAAGAAGCATACAAAGGTAAATGCAAAAAATGCGGCGGAGCGGAATTTAGGGGAGATGAGAGAGTATTTGACACTTGGTTTGACTCAAGCGTTTCGCCGTTATATATTTTAGGATACGAAAGATACCCTGAATTTTATAAGAAAAATATTCCATGCTCACTAAGACCCCAAGGGAAAGAAATTGTAAGAACTTGGCTCTACTACACGCTTTTGAAAGATTATTTACTCACAGGAAATATAATTTTCAAGGACGCTTGGATTCACCACCACATCGTAACTGATGACGGGACAAAGATGAGCAAGAGCAAAGGAAACATACTTGACCCGCAGAAAATAATTGAGACTCTCGGAACAGGCGCATTTAGAATGTGGTGCGCGGTTGAAGGAAATCTTGACAGAGATGACTTCAGATGCTCAATGGAAAGAATTGAGGGCGCGGGAAAACTCCTTGAGAAGCTTTGGAATGTTTCAAAATTTGTTTCAATGTTTGAATTAACAAAAGAGCAGGAAAAAAATTCTGAGTTAATGGAAATAGATAAATGGGCGCTTAGCGAGGTCGATAAACTTGTTGAAGAGGCATACACCTGATACATGCAGTATGATTTTCACAACCCTGTTGTCAGAATAATTAATTTTGTAAGAGATGAATTCGCTTCCCACTATGTTGAAACAGTGAAGAGAAGAGCATACAACAATGACTCTGTTGTTAAATTCACTGAAGCAGAGAGAAACGGCGCTGTAAAAACACTCCGCGATTCACTGCGCACCCTACTTGAACTGCTTTACCCAATAAACCC
>CABMEU010000008.1 GCA_902385225.1 uncultured archaeon
ATCTCCGTATACACACTACAAAACGCACTTGACGACGGTATCTTAGTAAAGGTTGGAGAACTCTCCAACCTCAAAATACCCGTAGTCTTCACCGCCAACTTATTCAATGACATAAAAGACAACTACCGCGAAATCATCACAAAAGGTCTCGCACTACTCAATCAAAAAGACGAAGAAGACTCAGAATACTCAAAAATGCGCATCATCGAGAAGAATCACATCTGGGTAATAGCAAACGCAGAAGGAGTGACCTTTATGAAACCGGAAGACTACTGACGAGGGTTTTCTGCCTTAAGGGGCTTGCATAGCAAGCGCTATTACTGTAATTCCTATTCCTGTAAATCCTCCAATAATGGCAATTGCATTGATTGTATCTTTTTCTGGTTTTGTTTTGCTAAATTTATACCATAAACCAATAGCAAACCCGAATAAAATCCAGAGAATTCCAATAATAGCAAATAAAGGAATTCCAAAGAAGAAATCTATTTTTCCACCAGAACATAATTCAATAATTTTAGTTACAATATTTTTTCTGTAAGGTATGCATGCAATGATTACTTGGAGTATTGCTAGCGCAACAACTACCCAAGTAAATGTATTAGCCGTTTTGGTTTGCTTTTCCATACTTTGTTGCAAGTCTGCGATTTGCTTTAGAAAGCTGTTGGACTGAGAAATATTTTCATTGAATCCCCGCATTTCAGAGTTTAAAGAAACGAAAGTTTGATTTAAGCCACTAATCGTTTGAGTGTAATTTTCTACTTTCCTAATGTCTTCTTTTTTCAACTGTAATTTTTGCCAATTTCTCGCCTCTTTACTTATTTTAAGCAAGTCAGAAAGCTCCTTCCAAAAACCCATAGCTTATTAGCCTTGCTTAAGGTTTTTAATCCCTTTTTAGGCAAACTTATAGTATGGTTCTAAAAGAAGCTGTTCTTAAGGATGAAGCTGAACTTGAAGCACTTTTAATAAAAAATCCTGCCCAAATTGAAGAAGGATTTTCCATAATAACGCATCAAAAAACACACAAATCCAGTAGGTTAGATATTCTTGGATTAGACTCAAATAAAACGCTGACATTGCTTGAGCTTAAAGTAGTCTCGGATGTTGGGCAGCTTAGGCAAGCCCTTTCTTATTACACCTGGATTCTTGACAAAAGTTCGCTTCTCTTGGTCTAAAAACCATTTATCATCACTCCACGTCTCGGATTGCATAACTTTGAAACTATTCTTTGACATCAAGCACTTCTTAAAATAATCAATATCATATTCCGTGCCATATTTTATTCCAAAACTCGAATAATGCGGTCCAGAATAAGTAACTAAACCAGTTTTTGCATATATTGAATTTGCCAAGGCAGTAATGTCTGAATAACCGCATAGTATTTTAGGATTTTTCTTAATCAAATCAAAATCAATGAACTTCAGTAGTTGATTTGAATTAAACCCGCCAACAGTAGTCAAAATCGCTTTAACACTCTTATCAGAAAAAGCATCATGAAAATCTTCAATTCTCGAACTTATCGAAGAAGAATTAAACTCATCAATCTCAGAAACATGCTTTGAAAAACTAACTTTCAAGTTCATTTGAGCAAAACGCTCATTAGCAAGATTTCTTGTCTCCTCAGAGATAATAGACATACTCCGCGCAGGCGAAATAACTCTAATTTCATCCCCTTCACAAAGCTTAGCAGGAATCATAAAATAATCAATTTACAGTATGGTTAAAAAACCATAAAGCCAGAGCCCTCGGAACAATCTTCATTTATATATTCTAATTAAGTATATTAATGATGAATATTAGACCTGCTAAAATTGGGGATTGGGAAGTACTGACTGATTTATTTACCGGTTTAATAAAACACGCAAAAATCATTTCGCCCGCCCTAAAAACTCTTGATAAGAAAAATATTTCAGGCATTAAGAAATATGCCAAGAAATGCATTAATACCAAACAGAATCATTTTCTTTTACTGGCTGAAATAGATGGGGAAGTCGCTGGTTTTATTAATTTCCAGATAAGGGACAGACCAAAAATATATACTGTGAAAAAAATTGGCTATGTAAATGATTTATTTGTTGCCCAAAAGTATAGAAAAAAATCTGTTGGAAAAAGTTTGATGAATGAAGCAACCAAATTGTTTAAATCTAAAGGGATAAAACACATTTGCTTAAACGTACTATCGGGCAATAAATCAGCTTCAGGATTTTATGAAAAGCATGGTTTCACAGAGTTCAAAAGAGAACTCATAAAAACATTGTGAAGGATATTTTGGTGTGATTAAAGTCTTTGCTTAAATCTTGAAATAATCAGCTGCATAAAATCACTATTTTTGTTACAAAGCCAAAGTAATTAGTGCAATGGCTATTTCCAGTCCCATTATGATTGTCACAGTGGTTCTGAATAAGTGTGAAATAAGTATTTTGTTCGCGGGGTTTTTGTAGGAGTAAATATTGAAGAAAATTATTGGGTAAAAAATTAATATGAAATAGTATTTCTGGGGCAGTAGGGCAGAAAAAGTTGCATATGTTAAGTAAGCAAAAGCCACTGTTGTTACTATGAGTATTGTCCCAATACTCCTATGCCTGCCAATCTTTAAAGGCAGCGTGTTTATCCCATACTTTTTATCCCCAACAACATCCTCAAAATCCTTTAGGAAAGATAATCCAATCGCTAAAAAGAACAGAGTGCTTATGATGGCTATTGGCAAACCTAAAGTAGGGGTTAGCGCCCAACCAGCTAAAGGTGATATTAATCCATATAATATCGCCCCAACAAGGTTGCCTGCAACAAACCTTTGCTTCAAATAAATTGGTTTGAATGAATACAAAGCAGTAATCAAAATAGAGAAAATTATTATGCCTGCAATTAATGGATTAAGTGTTAAGGATAGAAAAAATGCTATTGCATAAAAAAGAACTGTTAGCTTCTTTGCTTGCCTCTCAGTAATTTTGTTTGAGGCAATAGGACGCGAAGGCTTGTTTATTTGGTCAATTTTCTTATCGGCAATTGCGTTGTAAGTATTAAACCCCGCAACAACAAAAATGAGTGATAATATGAGAATTAAGAAATTTGGCCCGGGTAAAGCATTTGTGGTGCCAACTACTCCAACAAATGCGCCGAGAACTGCCATCGGGATATACTCTGGAACTATTAGCTCAAATACTGATTTAATGGAAATCATGGTGAATCACTTAGTTTATACTTTCAGAGACTTCCAAAGGGCTTCTCTTTTCTTGTCAATAACCTTTTTTGGGCCCACTATGAACTCACAGTAGGGTTTGCCTTGCGCTACGCATTGGGTTTCAAAACATTCTAATTCTTTTCCAATTGATGCAGAAAAACCGCCTGCAATGAAACCGCATATAAAAAAGTCTATGGGGTATTTTGCCTTCCCATAATATTTAGCAAAAGGATTTTCCTTGAAGTGAGCAATATACTCGTCGTTTTCAAAGTCTATTTTTGCTACTTCTATGGTGCCCCAACCCGACAGTGAGACTATTTTTGATTGCCAATCAATTATTTTTCGCTTATCTGTAAAGCCTTGGCTTGCAATAAAATTCTTGTTATATTCTGCTGACCCACTTTTTGTACTCTTATAGATTCTCTCAAATGTTTTCCTATATCCCAAGTCTTCAATCAAGCTTTTTTGGTGGTCTCTTAGAACAAAAGTCGGGATTATATTCATTGGGATGTTCCATACTTTTATGTTTCCGTCCGATATATTGAGTAGTTTTGCATATTTAAACAAATCAAACAATTGAGGCATATGTTCTTCACTCACTGGATTTTACTATAAACCCTTTCTTTCCAACTTCGAAAGAATAAATACCCATCTTTTGTTTTGTTAAACGCATTTTAGGAATATTTAGTGTTCTATACGCGTCTTCCCCCTCAACTGAGTGCAAAACAACTATTGTATCACAAAGGAATTCTGATAATGTATCTCTACTGTATCCTTCTTGTCCTCTTATTATTTCACTTGTGAGTAAAGCGGTTGCACCAGTTTGCCTTATAGTGTCTAAAATTAATTTTACTTTCATTCTATTCAAACTCTCAGCATCTAGCGGAACTGGAATTACTGAATCAAGAATCTGAGCAGTAGTATAATTCTGTCCGTCAGGTTTTGATGGTCCGCTAGTTAAAGATGCTATAGAATCAACAACAACCAAACCAGCCTTCACATCTTTAGCCGCATTAAGAATCTTGGTCATTACCTGTGGATCTTCAGGCTCTAAACGAATAATCTTCAATCCTTTTACTTTGCCGATTTTAGCGCCAAGTTGGTTCAATTGCTCAGATAAATTCTCTTCATCCTGTTCAAAAGAAACGAACAAAGCAGGAACACCGCTCGAAGCAACATTGTATGCAGTTTGTAAACAAAAAATACTTTTGCAAGTGCCCGGATTACCGCTAACAAGAGTCAAACTACCCTTAGGCAAACCCCCTTCAATTAACTTATCAAAACCCTTAATTCCAGTAGAAATCCTCAAAACCATCTACACACCCTCTTGAATGACAAACACAAAACAAATATATAAACCATCGCTCCTTAATAAAACAGTGATAAGAATGCCAGAAACAACCGAATCCCAAGATGACTTAACCTTCACATCAGAACAAGCCAAACAAATCAAAGAACTATTCTGGAAAGATAAAGAATTCAAGAACAACTACTTTAGAATCAGAAACGCATGGCTACTACAAAAAATAAGCCAAAGAAATGCGGTGCAGTTAATGAAAGAAGAATTAGAAAAGCATTAAAGAGAAATTTGGATTAATAGTAAGGTGTACTGGTGAAAAAAGATAAACTGAGTGCTAATTTGTTGTCAAATCATTGCAAGTACACATCAAGCACTATAACTGAGTTAAACAAAATTTCAGAGTCCTTGGAATCCTCTGGTAAGGAAATTATACGGTTAAATAGAGGCGATCCAGTAAGATACTTTCCAACACCCAAATACATAATTGATGCGTATACAAAAGCGTTAAAAGAAGGCAAAACTTACTACTCAAACCCTGCTGGTCTTCAAGAACTTAGAAAAACTATCGCGAACAAATATACAAAGATAACAAAAGGCAATTTAAGTTCAGAGAATATATTAATAACTGCAGGAGTATCCGAAGCACTTCTAATGTTAAATAATACCCTGATTAATTCCGGGGACACAGCAATATTACCAACCCCCCATTTTACAACATATTCAAATTTGTTAAAGCTTCATGGAGGGCATTCAATAATAATTAATTATAATGAAAATAAAAATTGGCGCCTTGATTTGGACATGTTAAAAGAAAAAATCAAAAAAACAAGACGCCCAATAAAATACCTAATTTTTTCTAACCCCAACAATCCAACTGGAGCAATACTTAACAAAAAAGAATTAAAGATGCTTGTTGAAATCGCAAATGCAAACGATATTTTGCTTGTAAGTGATGAAACTTACGATGAAATAGTTTACAACGGAGCAAAGTTTAATAGTTTAGCCGAAGTAGCAAAAGGTGTTCCACACATAATACTCAATGGTTCATCAAAAGTGTTATCCTGCACTGGCTTTAGAGTGGGCTATGCAATATTTCCAGAACAAGACAAAAAATCAATGTTAATAAAACAAAAAATGTGTGACTTTGCAGCGCTTAGATTTTCTGTGAATACCCCCGCGCAATACGCGGTATTAGAAGCATTAAGAAATGTTAAAGAACATAAAAAATATATGGCCACAATGATAAATACAATACAAGAACAGAGCAATTATGCTGCAAACTTAATAAACTCAACTGAGCATATGTGTGTAATAAAACCAAATAGCACTTTTCATTTATTGCCAAGAATCAGTTTTAAGAACACAATCTTCAAAAATGATGTTCAATTTGCTGAAGAGTTACTAAAACAAAAACATGTAAAGGTATCTAGGGGATCAGCCTTTGGGGCAAATTCACACATACGCATAACCACACTCCCAAACAAAGAAATATTAAAAAATGGAATCAGTAAAATAGATGAATTCATACGTGAAAATAAGAAAAGCTGATTGAAAATATGGTTATAAACTACAATTATATATAAACTTACTAAGTGGTTTTGTGAAAAACAAGTTAGCTATTAAGGGTGGCCCAAAAACCATAAACTCAAAGATTGCCCATTATATTTGGCCCAATATAAGCACAAAGACCAAGAAGGCAGTTTTGAATCAGCTCAATAAAGAAATATCTCTTTATGTAAGGTCAGGAATTATAGAGAAACTTGAAACAAGATTATCTTCTTATTTTCAAACAAAACATAGTTTGTTAACAAGCTCTGGAACAGCAGCACTGCACTCAATGTACTTTGGGGGCGATATTCAAGAGAATGATGAGGTTATTTGTCCGGCGTATACTCATTTTGCCACAGTAACACCTTTATTTCAATTAGGGGCAACACCAGTCTTGGTTGATTGTGAATTTGATGGAAACATTGATACAAGCGAAATTGAATCCAAAATTACCCAAAAAACCAAAGCAATAGTTGTAACACACATGTGGGGAATGCCCTGCAAAATGGATTCAATAGTAAAAATAGCAAGAAAATATGGTTTATTACTATTTGAGGACGCCTCGCAAGCTATTGGTGCAACTTTTAAAGGCAAGAAAGTAGGGACTTTTGGGCAGGCAGCAGCATTTAGTTTACAAGCCAAAAAAGTTGTAACTGGTGGAGAAGGTGGTGTACTCCTCACAAACAATGATGAAATATATTACAAAGCTCTGCTATTAGGACAACCAAGACGTAGTGAAATAGAAATACCAAAACCACATCCCCTGCATGACTATGCATTAACCGGAATGGGATTAAAATACAGAATACACCCACTTGCGGCAGCGATAGCAAATCAACAACTTGATAATTTAGATTACATTATGAGAAATAGGCAAAGAGTTGCAAATAAACTGGTTAAAGAACTAAAGCATCTTCCTGGAATAAAAACTCCGCTGATTCAACAAGAATCAAAACCAAGTTGGTATTCTTTTGTGATGCAATATGACTCTTCAGAACTTGATGACCTTCCAATTTCAAAATTCTGTGAGGCACTTAAAGCCGAGGGTTGCAAAGAAGTTAGCAGACCCAATTTCACTCCTCCATTAAGTCACTTTGCCTTATTTCAAAACCCCGGTAAATTATTCCAGAGTTATGCTGGAAAGTTTTCTTATACTAATAAAGATTTTCCAAAAGCAGAGAGATTTTATAATAATGCAATTAAATTACCTTGTTGGTATGGCACAGAAAGCAAATTTGTCAATCTTTATATTGAGGCTTTTAAGAAAGTAATTGATAATTATAGAGAGTTGTTATAAGGTAATTAAATGAATAATATTGGTCAGCAAACAATAACTGTAAATGGTGCCCTGTTTAAACTTGTGAAGAAACGCACTTATGACCCTATTTATCTGTATTCCAATGAGAAAAAATTTCTTAGGATTGGTCCCGTAGAGTTAATCAAAAAAGAGTTAAGTTCGCATAAGCAAATGATAGCACAAGGATTTCCAATCGCTAAAATATTAAAAGAAGGTAATTATTATGGGCATGAATTTTACATTGAAGAATCCCTTGGTAATGCTCACTTGGGTGAGATATTTGGGCAAGAGTGCATAAAGAATGGACAGGTTTCTGCAAAAAGCTTTTTGGTTTTCAAGAATTTGAGTAAAAAATTTGCAAAAGCGCAGATTTCAAATGTACTAACAGGTTCAGATTATGAAAGAGAATTTTATCATGGATTTCGTTTTGATTACATAATAAAAGAATTGCCGCAATTAAAAGTTGAATTGCTAAAAGCATTTGAAAAATTGAAGAATAATGTCTCAGTTTTTCCAATTGTGATAACACATGGCGATCTTAATCCGTTCAATTTTCTTCCTAAGGGGATAATTGATCTTGAACACAAATTTTACGGTCCGGCTGGTTATGACCTTGTAAGTGCTATATATACCCTGTATTTCTTCCCAAAAAATGAGGGTTACGAATACAAACGAAAATATAGTTTTACAGATACACAGATAATGGCATATTTCAAAGCGATTGATAAAATTTATAATTCTTGCAGCTTGCCAAAACTCTCAAAATATATGGATGATTTCATACTTGCTAGATCAGTTTATGCTGCCGTTCGGATGGAGCATGCGCCAAAATTACAAAAATGGCGATATGAGTTGTTCAATAAGATATTGTTTGCCTACCTAGATGGAAAGTCGGTTTCAAAGGTACTTACTGAATTTCCATCCTAAACTGTGTTTTAACCAGATTTTTGCCCAAAAGTCATTTTTTAAAAAACTTTGCTGATCTAAATTCATTGGAAAGCTCTTTCGTCTAGCGGACAAGGACATTGCTCTCTAAAAAGAAATAAAACTTGGGAGTAAGGCAAGAACCCCAGTTCGAATCTGGGAAGGGCCCTCATTTAAACTAATGTCACATTATTAAGTACTATATTGATTTGATATATTAAAGGTAATTGAATGCCTAAAAACAATACCATTGCCTTAATTACTGGTGCAAATAAAGGATTGGGACTCGAAACCGCACGGCAATTAGGTCTAAAAGGAATAAAGATTTTACTCGGCTCAAGGAGCAAGAAACGCGGAATTCAAGCACTTGAACTACTAAAGCATGATGGAATTGACGCAGAAATTATTATCCTTGATGTAAATAAACAAAATACAATAAATGCTGCGGTCTCAAAAGTTAAACACAAATTCAAGAAATTAGATATATTGATAAATAATGCAGGAATCTCTATACAGCGTGAGATTCCAAGCAAAACACGAATGAGCGAACTTAGAAAAACAATGGACACTAATTTTTTTGGGGTATTTGCGGTTACAAATGCATTCTTGCCGCTATTAAGAAAATCTAAAGCCGGAAGAATAGTAAATGTTTCAAGTGGTTTAGGTTCATTGTTTAAATTAAGTGACCCCAATTGGGTGGGCGCGAAATCACGTTCAACAGCATATAGCATTTCAAAAGTGGCTTTAAATGCATTAACTGTACTTTTTGCAAAAGAACTCAAAGACACTCAAATAAAAATTAATTCTATCAATCCGGGCAGTACTGCAACTAGTCTCAATCAATTTAGAGGAATCAAAAAACCAGTGGAATCAGTAAAAATAATTGTTTATTATGCTACTTTGCCAAAAGATGGTCCAACTGGGGGCTTTTTTAGTGAGCTTGGAAAAGAGCCTTGGTAATCATGCGTTGAAAGGAAATAGTTCCTTTTCATAGTCATTTGGTAATTTTCTATATATTAATATGGATGCGCCTGTATATGAAAGGTTTTTGTTGAATAACCTGAATTGGTTTAGATATTTTTCATAGATAGCCCTTTTAGTTTCTGCGCTGAATTTAGATACGCTGTTTTTAGAAAGATAATAATTTGTTATGTATTTTTTTATCTCATAATCTTTATTAAATTTGAAGGTAAAATCCTCACTGTAACACAATTCCAAGTTTTGTATATTAAAAATATTCAACCAATCCTGTTTTTTCAGGGGTTTAATTTCTGTGCCAATTTCTGTTGACACTTCTTTTAGTATGTGTTTTGGTGGATTTTTCAAATAATATATTGGTATTGCAACAAGGAACCCGTATGGTTTCAATACACAAACATAATTTTCGAGCGCAGCTTTTTTATCTTTTAAAAAACTCGTGACATTGCTGCAAAAGACAACATCAAACATATTTTCCTTAAATGGCAGATTAGTTGCATCGGCAGTAATAAATTTCACTTTCAAGCCCATTTTTCTACTTCTATTTATGGCTTTTTTTATTGATTCCACATTTATGTCTATCCCATAAACATCAGCATTACTATGTCTTTTCATTTCAATGCTTGAATATCCTGTGTTGCATCCTATTTCAAGCACCTTAGTTCGTTTTGACATAAAAGTGTATGCCATTAGTTTCAGTAATGATCTCATCCCCCCTGGCGGTTTGTTAACTTCATCTGTAAGAGAAACCAGTTCGGACACATTAAGCTTTTGAATTTCTTTTCTTTTTGGATTTTTCATAATATCGCCGATTCAAGGATATATTGTTGAATGTACTCTTGGGAAATGTGAAGTTGAGTATATGTAAGGTGTTTTTAGGAGTCCTTGTAATAAGCGTTCCCAACCAATTCCAAATCCTGAAGTTTCTTTATAATCTTTTATTTGTCTTGATTCAAGATAATATTTATAATCTTCTTTTGGTAGATTGAAAGTTTTTGCCTTACTTGACAATTCTTTTAACGATCTTACCCTGTGTCCAGAGCCAACAATTTCTCTATAATATGGCCAGATAAAATCAGTGTTTTCGCCAACTTCTTTGTTATTTTTAATGAGCGGGGCGTGATAAAATGCGACTTCATACAGGGGAAATTCAGAGATTATTGCCATGTCATCAAGTTCTGAAGTAACTTTAATTTCTTCCCAAGAACCAAAATACTTTGCCGTAAATTTCTTGTATTTATCTTCTTTTGTTGAGCGATAAAGTATGTCAAGAGCTTGCTCAAAAGTAATCTCAGTACCTAACCTCTTTTTTGTCATGTTTTTAAATTCCGCCATATCTTCATCAGTAAGGAAAAAAGATAGATCATCTTTATTGTGTTTAAGCAATTGTTTCATTATGTGCAATATCAAATTTATTACGATTTTTTTATTCTCAGCTTGAGAAACTCTCCCCTCATACTCTATGTGATGAAATTCTGACAGGTGTGTAGCATCTGCGTGCTCTTTTCTAAATGAGTTATATATTGAATAAACGCTATCAATTCCGTTGACCATCAAATATAACTCCAAATAAATTTGTGATGACTCAGCTAGAAACACATCTTTATCCAAATCAAACCATTTTAGTTTTATTGGAGTTGTGTCTGTCGTGTAATTAATCTTTTCTTTACCATATAATGCACCTGGAGAAGAAATCATTCTTGTTGTTAATGGTAAAAGAGCAAAAATACTTCCCAAATCACTAAAATAATTATTAGAAGCTATGTTTATTGTATGGTTTATTTGGGCTATGTGCCTCCACATATCATTCTCATGAATCTCCTTAACCCTATTTTTGAATGACTCTTTTGAAAGTTCAGTAGATACTTTTGGTATTGGTTTGTATATTCTGTTGCCAGCGTAACCAATAGTGTGGTCTTTGTTCGCTATGTATAATGGACGCATGTTTAACCGAAAAAGTCTGATAAAAACTGTATTTAATAGTATGCATAAGTCCGTTTCGTAAAGCAATTTTGGAGCTCAAATCATATTTGAGCAGGTTTTTAACTTTTAGCATTTCCAAATAAATTATGGGCAAGACATCTACAAAACAAAAAATAGCTGCTACTGAGCTGAATGCCATAATTAGAAAATGTGCAATAATTAATGCGATGCAATATGGAAAAGCTGTTTCAAGCGCAGTGATGGGGCCAGTAGTTCAAATGGCAAAAGAAAATAATTTACCAATCACAGATATTAAGAAAGATGTAGACTTAATGGTAAAGAATATTAACAAAATGACCAAGACTGATTTAGAGGGGGCATATGCGCCGTTTAAAACAGAAGTTGAACAAAAAAAATTGAAAAAAGCAAAAGAAACTGCTTTACCAAACATGATTTTGGAAGGAGTAACCAAAGGCAATTTTATAGGACGAATTCCTCCAGAACCAAGTGGTTATTTGCACGTGGGTCACGCAAAGCAAGCAATACTAAACGCTGAATTTGCCAAAATATATGCTGGGCAAGTAAATTTGTTTATTGATGACACAAATCCGGACAAAGAAAAACAAGAATATGTTGATTCCATAATAAGAGACATTAAATGGCTTGGTATAAATTACACCAAAATTTATTATGCCAGTGATAATGTTGAGGTTGTGTATGCCTATGCAAGAAAATTGATAGAAAAAGGCAAAGCATATGTTTGTATGTGTGAGCAAGCAGAGATTAAAGAAAGAAGAGTAAGTGGAGCAGATTGTAAACATAAGGGGCAATCGATATCGGAAAATAATGTGTTGTTTGAAGACATGGTAAATAAAAAGTTTAAGGAAGGCAAAGCAATTCTTCGATATAAAGGCGATATGAATTCACAAAATGCAGTAATGCGAGATCCTGTACTTGTTAGAATTATAGAAGCTCCTCATTATAGGCAGGGCAATAAATATAGGGCTTGGCCATTATATGACTTAAGTACTCCTATATTAGATTCGCTTAATGGAGTTACTGATATAATTAGAAGTAAAGAATTTGCTATGAGGGAAGAATTAGGTCAAACATTGTTGAATGAGTTAGGGCTTCGAGTGCCCAGAATGCATCAGGAAGCAAGGCTTAATATACGCGGAAATGTGACACAAAAAAGAGTAATAACAAAATTAGTTACTGACAAAGTTATTGATGGTTGGGATGACCCGAGATTAATGACACTCATGGCTTTAAAGAGACGTGGAGTACGACCAAATGCGATTTGGGCGTTTGTATTAAAATTTGGGATGAGTAGAAATGATGGAACTGTTGGATTAGAAATGCTAATGGCTGAAAATAAGAAAATAATAGAACCAATGGCAAAGCACCTGTTTTTTGTAAAAGACCCGCGGCCATTAGAAATTGTTAATTTAACTCAAAAAATCGTCAAGTTAAAATTAAATCCAAATTCGGATAAAGACCACCGAGAGTATACAGTTGGAAGCAAGCTTTATATTAGTGAAGATGATGCAGTAAAATTAAAAGTCGGAAGTATTGTTCGTCTTAAGGATCTTGTGGATGTTAAAATATTAAATGTTTCAGAACAAGGACTGGTTGGTGAGACGATTGACCAAGAGATTGATAAAAAAGATAATATTATACAATGGGTGTCCTCAGAGAATATGCAGAAATGCAAAATGCTTGTTCCAAACACGCTTGTTAATAACAAAGGTGAAGTGCTTCCAAATAGTCTTACAATCTGGGTTGGATTTGTTGAAAGTTATGTAAACAATCTTAAAGAGCATGAAATAATTCAATTTGAGCGAGTCGGGTATGTAATACTTGACAAAAAAGATTCATTACAGTTTATTTTTATCTCAAAGTAAGTCTTACGATTTAACTGCATTTTCGAGTATGCTGATTTTCTTCTTTTTGGTGTTTATTTCGATGTTGATACCAATGGGCAGAGTTAATTTTGGGTCTGTGTGTCCAAAATCCACTTCTGTGACTATTGGATAATTATATTTATTTACTAAGTTAACCAGAATAGATTCAATAATTCTCTGGGTTTGGGGTATGCAATTGGAAAATTTTCCCAATATAATTCCATTAATGTCCCTAAATATTCCAGTTTGTTCAATGTGAGTCAGGTTTTTCACAATACTTCTTATGTCCTGATTTTTAAGAACGTTATCTTCTAAAAGTAAAATAGCTCCTTTTGTTTTTGGGATAAATTCTGTTCCAGTCAGGGCTACAAACGTATCAATATTTCCCCCGATAAGATGCCCCGTGGTTTTTCCACTTCCGATAAAATACCAATCCCTGTTTGTCATTAGTTTTCGTGGTCTTTTGTAATCTTCTTTATCCCAATAAAGTGTTTCATCAGTCCAATGACTTGGAGGTTTTAGTGTTCCAATTATATTTGATTTCATTAAAGTTTTCTCAAAGCTTTGCAGGGTGTATTCTAAAGGTGTCGGAAATTCCCCAAATTCCTTGAGGAGCGCGGGACCATGAAATGTGATTAGGTTTGTTTTGGCAAAAATTGCGTTGAGGAGTATTGTTGTGTCACTATATCCAACAATAATTTTTGGATTATGTTTAATCAATTCAAAGTCCAGATAAGGCAGGGTCTGATTTGAGCATAAACCGCCCCAAGTGGTAAGTATTGCCTTTATTGAGTCATCTTTGAACATGTTATTTATGTCCAGGGCCCTATTTTTTGCGGTGTGAATTGCCGATTTAGTGCCATATACACTTTTTCCAAATTTAACTTTAAATCCAATTTTTTCAAGGGCATTTGTTGCTCGTGAGATTCTTTTTTGGAATAATTTTGGATTAACTGGGTCTGACGGAGAAATGATGCCAATTGTATCGCCGTATTCAAGTTTTCTTGGTTTTATATTCATGTTTACCAGCCATGTGGAAATAAGATTACATCCTGAATATCTTTAGAGTTTGTTAATAACATTTGTACTCTGCTTACACTCATCCCTAAACTTGCCATCGGTGGTGCACCGTATTGTAGAGCCTCAATAAAATCATCCCGTATGTGGGTATAACTGTTTTTTGCTGCTAAAGTCTTGTCTTGCTGAATAAAGTTATTCATCATTTTATTAACATCTGTTAAACTAGAGTAAATGTCGCATAAGTCTAATCCACCAGCATAGAGCCATGCTCTATCAGTATGCAAAGGGTCATCATCAAGTGCCTTTGCAAATGGTGTCATGCCTGCGGGAAGTTTTGTAATAAATGTGGGATTAATTATGTTTGGTTCAACTTTTTTTTCTAGTAATTTATCTACTATCGCGCCATAAGTGCTTTCTGGGGACATGCTAAGACTAATCGCCGTGTTTTTCAAGTCTTTTTTAGATTCTCTTATTTGTTCTATATCAATATGTCCATATTTTAGTATTGCTTCTTTAGTGCTCATTTCGTGCCAGTCTGGAGTGAAATGAATGGTATTGCCTTGGTATTCAATTTTATTAGTGCCATTTGCAAGTCGTACTGTTTCATTAATCATATTCTTTACTAGTCCCATAAGGTCTTTACAATTACTATATGCTTGATATAGTTCTAGCATAGTGAATTCAGGGTAATGTTTAGCGTCTATTCCCTCATTTCTAAATGATTTGCCAATTTCAAATACTTTCTCATATCCGCCAATTACCAATTGTTTGAGTCTAGTTTCAGAAGTTATTCTAAGAAAAAATTCACGGTCTAAAGCGTTATGGTGTGTTTTGAACGGTTTTGCTTGTCCGCCGTCATATTTGGATTTTAGTAGTTGGGTATCAAATTCTAAAAAATCATTTTTATTTAGAAAATCTCTGATGGTGGTTACGACTAGAGAACACTTAGTAAAACGATCCATGGAATCAGGGTTAATTAATAGGTCAAGGTATCTATGTGTCATTTTAAAATTTTTATTTAATACTTTTTTAGGTATTATGGAATTACAATTTGAGGATATAGTACAATCTGTAATATCAAGGGATAATATCCCGGATTTAGAGAAAGTTATCTGCCCGCTGGCAGAGATTATGTCGCCAGGTCTAAGTTTTGAATCAAAAAATTGTGTTAATTTATTGTTTTCTTTATTTAATATTAATTGCATTTGTCCGGTGTTGTCTTTTAATTGAATAAAACAAATAGGTCCAACATAGCGCACTAAAGCTATTCTTCCGCATAGTTTAATCATTTTGGACTTCTGTTTAGTGACCTCTGACACAAGCGTGTTTCTTAATGTGCTTTTGAGGCAATGTTCAGTATTAATTTGATTTTGACAGCTTGGCATACTATTAATATTCACACTTTGGGTTAAAACCTTTTCTTTTGCTATACAAAACTATAAAAGTGTGACTACTTATCCTATTAATTGCTCCGATCATCTAATTGGTTAAGGAAACGGGCCCCTCAGGTTCGTAATCTGGGTTCAAATCCCAGCCGGAGCATTTGTATAGGGTTAGCATGTATTTGCAATCAATAAAGAATATTATTTTAATCTCATTAAATACCTCCCCAAATTATTGTTTTGAATGCAAGTCTTTAGTTAAAATAATTAAAGCATTAATGAATAAACTTGCATTTTGTTTCTCAAATATTTTACTTGTTGGATGCGCTGAGTAATCACGGTATTCTTTCATTATTCCTAAGAGTTTGCCTGATTCATTTGGATTAATCTTTGTTTGATTAATGAGGAAAGCAATTCTTTCGTTTAAGTTTTTGAAAGAGTAGTTTCCTTCAGTCGCCTCAATGATTAGCCCTTCCATTACTGTTCCACAAAGTAGACAAGTTGCTATGTACGCACCATGATTGTAACTTATGTATGCTTCAATTATCCTGTTTCTGAGCTTGTTAGGCAATAATGCAAGAAACTTTTCGTCCGGCTTCATCTCGTCTGAACCAATTAACCGGCTCAAAGATTGTGTAAGCTCCGAGTTTTGTTTTTTTAGTCCGTTCGCTTCGCTTTTGAGTGTTTCAATATCTTCTGTTCCGTCTCCTGCTGATATTTTTATTGCTGAAGTAAGTGCACCCATAGCTCCAGCCAAATATTCGGGGTTGTACTTGCTTACCATGGGCGCTTCAATGTCTGAGTCTATTTTTTTGGCAGTGCCTAATATTTTGTTATAGTCATCTAATATGTTACTTACTTCTGCTGAATACGCACGGCCATTGTTGATTAAGTTAACAAGTGATTCTCGAACTGATTCTGAGCGCTTTGCTAACATTAACAACTTCTTTTTGTTATCCATTTGCTTTGCCTCCTTTAATAATTTATATAATCGTGTGGATTGTTTACATTTCTCATTTCTCTTAATCTTGCATCAACAAAATACCTTTTACCTTGGTACTTTATGATTGGTAGCATTCTTGGTGTGTCCATTAGTTCACCTCCTTTGCAATAAAAATTGAGTTTATCTTTTCCTTGGCTTCATTTCGTGTGAGTGTTTGATGATAGTTTTCATAAAGTGGCTTTAGATTTCGGTTGGTAACTACAAACCACCAGTTTGTGTAATTGCTTTCGTTGTTTTTCTTGACCTTTTCTTCCATGTCTGAAATGTTTTTTGCTTGCACGCCAGTTTCTATTTCAAAAGCGTACTTTTCATTGTTGTTTTTAGAAAAGACAACGTCGGGTCCGAAAGTTGAATATGTTGTAACTTTGTCGGTGTGCTTTTTTGCTTCTTCAGCAAGAGTTATTGTGAGGAAGTAATGTTCAAGACTTTCATTCTGATTTGGTTTTTTGATTAGAACACTTTGCGGCACTAGTTCTATTCCTCTTAGCCTTGCTTCTTCATACCCTTTGCTTTTGAGAAATTCAATTTGGCTTTGGTTGAGCTCTTTTGCCAAATAATAACTCTTTGTCATTTGATATGGTTGTAAATCTTCTGGTTCTTTTTCTAATTCCTTTAGTTTTTCTTCTCTTTTTCGTATTTCGTCTGGGTTTGTTGTTATCATTTCGTATTCTTGGGGCGAGGGCACTACCTTTAGCGGTATGTGGTCGTTCATTGCGAAAAGCAGGCCCTCGCCCGGAAGGGAAGTTAGGAGATAATTCTGTTCTTCATTATTCAAGTGGAACTTTTCAGCAAGCTCTGAAATAGCAGCTGGTTCTTGTCTTGACAAGTATTTCCATGCAGTATTAGCAAGGATTGTTTTTCCCGCAGGGGATGAAAGCAAATCTTCTACTTCTTGTGTGATAATTACTATTCCTAAGCCAAATTTACGTGCAGTTTTTATTAGTTCGAAGATTGATTTTGATTGTTCAGCAAACCTTAGCAAAGACCATGCTTCATCAATTACCAATATTTTTCTTTCTCTGTCTTTTTGCATTTTCTTGTGGACAAAGTCAAGCACTAAGTACATTAACACTGGCTTTACTTGCGAAGGAATGTTTGTAATATTAAAGCAAATTAGATCATTTGTGAGGTTGAGGTTTGTTTGGCGGTTAATGAAGGAGAAGGAACCATGAACATAAATCCTTAATCTATTTTCTAGTGCTTCATAAGTCATTCTTTCTAAACGTGAGGCACTTTTCTTTTCCTTTAGTATCTCATTGTATAAATCTCCCATTATTGGCGGCTCTCTATCCCATGTTTCTGGATTATCTGGCACTATGCCTTTGTTCTGGTAAATTATGTGCACTGCTTTATCAAGAATATTTTTTTGAACTTCAGTTAATTCACCGCAGAGGATTTTGAATAAGTCCATTAGAGTGATTGTTTTTTCGCCTAGGTCAGAACCCATTAAATCGAAAGGGTTAATTATAGTTTCACTGCCACGGTGAAGTTCAATTAGTTGCCCATTGTGCGCTCGAGTCAGGTCTGCATATTCTCCTTGTGGGTCGATTATGACTGTCTTTACTCCTCGCAAAACATTACGCAGTATGAATAATTTTGCGGTAACGCTTTTTCCACCGCCAGATGTTCCAAGGATTAAGCCGTTGTAATTTGCAAACGTAAATGGATCTAAAATTATTGGTATGTTATTGTTTCTGTTTAACCCAAATAGTATTCCTTCTGAATCAATGTTAAGGTATGCTGTTGTAAATGGAAAACAAGCGGCGAGTGCATCACTTGGTATGTTTCTGTTCACGTTTAGTTTGTCTTCTTGTATTGGGTAGACTGATTTTGCTCCATCAATCATGCGAAGAAAAGGTATTTTTGGAATAATCATTATTGAGTTGAGTTCTGAGTGTATCTTTTTCGTCAACAACGCGAGTCTGTCTTTGTCGAATGCTCTTGCTCCTAAGTAAAGAGAAATGTTGAATAGTTTTTCTTCACCTTTTTGGAGTTTTTCAAGCACATTCATTGTATCTTGATGCTGAATTTTTAGCGATGGATTTACTATTCCCTTCTTTGAGCCGCCATTAAATCAGCTTCTTGCTTTACAAGCTCATGATTGAGCTGAGTCATAACTGCTTCAATGTTTGAGGGCTTGATGTGCATGCTTAAATCAAAATTTCCTTCAGAGGAAATGATTGAATCGAGCCAACCTTCCCGAATTGTACGCGGATATCCTACAGCCATGATTATTCTGTTGAGCTGTTCGTTGACTTGGATTGAGTCAACCTCATTTTGCACGTAAGACGGCTTTAGTATGTCAATTAATTCCATTTCAATTCCTCAAAGTCCTTATTTTTGTTATCACTAAGTGTTTTCGAATTTTTTGTATCTCTATGGCGCAGAAGTAAACCTGACCGTTAATCATTTTTGCCATTATGTATCCCATCCGCTTCACCTCCAGCGGTCTTTCCTTTCTTTCTTGGGGCAAGTCCTTCTGCTACTAAGCGTAGAAAGCTTGCGTCCATGTATCCTGTCATATAGCAAGTCATGCTGCCACCAGCCTCTTCTTTTCAAGAAGTGTAATTACAGATTGGTACTCGTTTCCGTTTTCGATAAATCCTTCAAAGTAGCTTGAGAACATTGAAACAAGCTCGTTAGTTGATAGACGTTTAGTTACTAAGTTGCAGTTCTTTAGTTTTTCTTGGCAAAGAGTTACTCTAATGCTCAATTGGTTTAAGGCGTCAATGCGTTTTTTCTCATCAGAAGGAATCACTATATAGAATAATCTATTTTTTACTGCGTGTTCAGCTATGTATTGACGAACGAAAGCCGCGAACTCTGTAAATTGTGTTTTGATTCTTTCACTTTTGAGTTTCTTTACTCTTGCCTCAAGCCGTGCAAGGTACTCATCAATTGAGAGATTGACGGTTCTCATTACTATTTGTATTGGGAAGTCAAGGGAGTTAAGAAAATCTTTGTAAGCTGAAATAATTGCTTCTTGATGTCTTGGCGAAAGTATATGAAAGTTTATTGGTTGAACTTGAATGATTGCCTTAATTGCACCGTTGTTCAAGATGACTGAATTTTCTTCTACTGAATTTATTTCTATGAACTTTTTCATCTCTTTTTCTAAGTAACCGAATTGTCTTGGCTTGAAGGCAAAGTTAGCAAAGTTAATGGCGTGTTCTTTTAGATTAAAGAAAGCTAGTCCTCCACCAATTCCTAAAAGCAGTAATCCTATTGAACCACTTACTTCAATTGGAAGCGGGGTTTTTAGTATTAGAATCGCAGCCATTGCCGCAGTTGCGCCTATGCAAACAGCTTGCCAAAGTGATAGATTGAAAATAATCTTTTCTTCATATTTCAAATTCTTTGGTATTTCATAACCCATGTTATTTCCCTCCTTGTGCTGTTGGTTTGAGAGCTCCGGCAAGCGCGCCTACTTGACCACTCAACGCCCCAATCGCCATTCCGATTACAGGTGTTGAGTCCATGACTGCATTTGCTGACTTCATTATGGAGTGAATTATCATGAAACCATTCACACCAGCAATAACGACAAATCCGAGAGCGGGCACAAGCATTGCTCCTGCTTCGCTTGAGAGTGAAAGCATTACTTGCCCAACTGCAATGAGAACAATAACATCTACTAGTTGCATTGCGAGCATCATTCCGAGGAATTCAAAGATGAGTTTGCCCCAACTTCTCATTTTTGGAGCAAAGTAGAGGAATATTCCTATTGGAAATATTGCAACGCCAACAAGCAAGAAAAGGTAGCGTAGGAATAGTGTGATTATTGCTAAAAAAATTGAGCCAGTATAAGCGAAAAGCATTACAAAGCCAACGCCTGAGAAAATTGAAGTGTTAAAAAATTGTGCAAAGCCAGTATCCCACATGTACTGAGTTATAGCAGTTGCAAGTTCAAGCACTAATTGATAAACTACAAAAGAAATATTTACTCCGATTATCATCATAATTGCTTTTTTTAGTCTTTCTTTTGCTTCTTCTCTTTTTTGTATATTCATTCCTGAAAAGAAAAATCCAAATCCAACTATTAGGAAAATTATTAAGTAAAGCGAAGAAATAACAAATACGATTGCCTGCCATACTCCTTGCATTAGTGTCGGGTCGGGATTGCCCGCAAGGAGGGCTCCAGTGAGGCCCAACAGCATTGTGTTAAAAGACCTCACTGAATTTTTTATAGAACTAGTAAATATTCCAACTATGTCAATAGGCAAACCAAGTAAAGAATTATTCAAAGTATCTTTGGTTTGATTGATTGAGCTGGTAGTATTTGAGGAACTGCCATTGATTGCATTAATAACGCCGCTAAAGTCAATCCATGGCGCAGCATAGGTGTAGGGGGCGAGTAAAGCTACAACCAGCAATATTGGCACTAAGAACTCAAATATTTTATTAACCAATCTCAATCAACTCCATTTACACGCTCGATACTGTGAGGTAGCTCACGATCAGTGGTGCAACCCAAACCAATACAAGACCTACAATCGCGTACGACACCATATTCTTGGCATTCTCACGAGATTGTATATTTGAACCGCTCATCATGTACATTGCCCCTGCAACAGTAATTGCAATTATTCCAACGATTGAAACAATGGCTTTGATGAGGTCGTAGATTTTGTTTATTGGCGCAGTAATATCACTCACACCTGCCGCGAAAACAAAGTGCGAGGCAAACAGCACCAAAAAAACAATTGGCACAAACTTTTTCATCACATTAAACACTCTCCTTTTCTGAGAAAACATTTTTCTCATAAGAAACCCTTGCTGTTACCGTGACTTATAAATGCTTTGTTCAAAAATTCCGGAAATTTGGGAAAAAGTTCAGGAATTCCGGAAAAACCGAACAAAATGTTTAAGAGCAACCCAAGCAGGAAGAGATTGTTAAGGTGATTTTGAATGATATCAAGATTATTTGCAGAATACTTAGAAACATACAAAAGATTTGGAGGCATTCTTTCACTAGAAGAAGAAATAGCTCTCAGAGAAGCAAATAACGTAATGTAAAGGCGGCAAAACCATGAGTGAAAAACTACAATTAATTGATGTAAGCCTACTAGCTGAAAAAATAATCTACTCCTTCCAAGATGCACTCAAAAGCTACAAAAAACTCAGACTAAAAGGAGAAGGCACAAGAGACTACCATTATTTGATAAACGTGCCACGCCTTTACGTTGGAGAAAAATATTCCCCTAACAAAAAATATTCAGTAACCTTTGGATTGAATAAGGAAAATAATCATCAATTAGTGGTGATTGATTTAGATGACCAAGAAAAAATTAGTAATGGAATTAACTAATACATCATTTACTGTGGATTAATCCTAAAATAAATTCCCAAATGGTTATACCAATTAAATCGCCAACTAATCCGTTTAATATAAATTCAAAAAGTGGTCTTAATGGCAGTCCTGGAAGCATATCAAAAAAAGGTTTTACAATCGCTGTTCCATACCAAGGGGCAAAAAGTCCGCCTATTAGGAATATTCCTATGAAAGCTACTTGTTTTTCTGACAAATCTATTCCACCGATTTCAACCATGCATATTACTTTATTCGAACAATTTAAGGACTTATTGTGTAAGCGCGTCAAATTGACGCACCTACTTTTATTGTGTTTGCTTGGGTTTGTTGTTGTGCTATTTTTTTGATTGCTTGTGTTTGTGCCTCTTCGGGAGAAATTCCTGTTTGGACTAGTCGCATTGCTTCAAGGATAACTTTTTGTGAAATGTCTCTTTCTTTTTCCATGATTTTGCGTTCCTGGTCAAGCTGAATATATCCTTCTAGAGAAAGTGGCTTTCCACAACGCGAACAATTCAGCGCATTGGCTGTATTTGTACATGCGCAGATTTTACATACTTTTTCTGTTTCTTCTTCCTCGTCAATTCCCAGTGTTTTTCTCATGGCTTCGTCTAAGCCCTTTTGGCTTAAGTGAATGTATATTGAAGGCATGTCACTTCCTTTTGCCCAGCCAAAGTAGTGACGCATCTGCATTTCTCCTAAACCCTTACCGCACAAGTAAGTTGCTCTTGAATGACGCCATAAGTGGGGATTATTTCTTTTTTTTATGCCTGAACGGTTCATTGCTTTACGGATTATTGTTTGAGCTAGAGCATGGTTTAATGGTTTACCATCAATCGTGGTAAATAAATAGGATTCTTTGAAGTCAGGCGAGTTTCTATTTGGATGACTTTCAAGCCACGCTATAATATCAAGTACTGGTTCAATAATCAATACTTTGCGCATCCCAGTTTTTCCATTTAACATAAGGTGAGCCGCATTATTTTTCCCCAAATATTCAAAACTCTTAACTTTTAAGTTGCCTATTTCTCCAATTCTTGCTCCAGTACTCCAAAGAGTGTTAAGCATTGCCTTGTCCCTAATCCACAACGCTGAACTAATAATCTTTTCAGCATCTTTCTTACTCAACAAGTCTTCAGGCAAGTACCTTGATTTAGTGCTCTTTGCAAACTTCATAAATTTAGTTCGCTCAGTATAATCCTCGCCTTCACCAAAATACTCTTTATCAAAACGCTTGAGTTCTTCAACACGTAAACGCTTTGTAGTGTCCCCATTATTAGAATCATTCATAATCTTTGAAAACACTTCGCGAAAGTCTTCTTTAGTCGCTGTCTCAATATTTTTGTTATTAAATAAAGAAAAACTCCAAGACAAACGCTGAACACGAGCAAGAGTCCGTGCCTTACTATTCCCCTTGAGGACACAATCATTATACACTCTCAACAAAAGCTCTTTATTTTTAGGAGTTAACATGGAAAGATCCTTTGCCTTATTCATGTTCCCTCTTCTCCGCTCATATTGCGGTTCAATTCCATTAATTCGCTCAAGCAACCGCTTCAAGTTTTTATCATAATCATGAAAATCAAGATTTCCATTTTCAATAATTTTTTCCATACCTTACACATCCTGTAAGATACTGCTCGAGCGTTCTTAATAACAAAAACTGAACTCAGTTCAAAGCACCCAAACTAAAAAGACCTAATCTTCCTCTGCGTTGGTAGAATCTACCTTAATATTGATTTGAAGTGCAACTATAAAAATAGGATTCTGTTTCTTGAAGCAAATAATTATTTCTTAACCACAACAGCGGTTCCGTAGCAGAGGACTTCGGTTATGCCGCTTGAGATTTCGGTGGCATCGTATTTTATTCCGACGATGGCGTTTGCGCCAATCTCTTCGGCGTGTTTTAGCATCATCTCAAATGCGTCGCTTCTTGTTCTCTCGCAGAGATTAGTGTATAATGTTATGTTCCCGCCGACGAGGGATTGGAGTCCTGCCCCAATATTACCAAATATTGACCTGGACCTTACTATTATTCCCCTAACAACGCCCAGAGTTTTAACAATTTTATATCCCTCAATTTGCAGAGTGGTTGAAGTCATTTCGTGTTTCATAATAGAACTAATAGTTCCTTTGTTATTAATAATACTTATTATCAAAAGTTAGGTAAAAGCCTTTTTCTGGATAGCTATAAATAGCTGTTCTCGCGTTATCTTAACAGGTGATAATTTGGCAGTTTCAGTAAAGATAGATACAAAAGAGAAGGCAAGCAGACTCGAAGTAATAATAAGGATTCCAATGGCAATAA
>CABMEU010000009.1 GCA_902385225.1 uncultured archaeon
AAGCTCGAAATTATTTGCCCCAAGCGCTTTTGCCCCGGCAATGTACACTCTTGCCACCCTTCCTCCGCCAACAACAACAAGAAATTGGTAGCCTTCCCTGATGATTTCATTCAATATCTCGCAGAACTTTGCTATCTCTGGAGCACGATGCTTCTCATTAAAGAAAACACTGCCCCCAACACTCAAAACAAAGGTCTTTTTGCCTGAAGAGTAATTTGGAGTGGAATATGAAGTGGAGGGAGTGGAGTTTGGACCCAGTGAAGCATAGGGATCATTCTGTGCGGAGCTGGAAGAATCTGCCTTTGGCGTCCCGTCAAACTTTTCAAACAAATCAAACATCCATTCACCAGCCTTATTTATTCCCAAAATTAATGCTAAATCCAAAGCTTTTAAAGATAACCAAACCGAAGATATATACTTTAGGGAGTTTAAATACCTTACTCCTTGGGGATAGAAATAAACGAGAAAAAGATGATTTTATGGCTGGAGCACCGCATCACGTACTTGAAGAAGTGAACGAGGCAGACATGGCTGTCTTCAAGAAAAAACTCAAAATGCTTGAGGCGATTAAAGGAAGACACACAGAACTCATTACCCAATATATTCCGCCCGGAACGGATAGAAGCACAGTAATGAATACACTAAGCGAAGAAATTAACCAAAGCGGAAACATAAAGAGCCCAAGCACAAGAAAAAACGTTCAAGGGGCGCTTCGTAAAATAATAGGGTTCTTAAAAAACATTAACTTTAAGCTCCCTCCAACCGGACTCGTAGTATTTGCCGGGAATATTAGCGAAAGCGAGGGAAGAAGCGACATTAGATTATTCACTGTAACCCCAGTGAGACCGCTAAAAGTAAAACTCTACTGGTGCGACTCGGCATTCCACATTGACCACTTAAAAGAAATGATGGCGCCAAATGACTTCTACGCAATAATGGTAATTGACAAAAACGAGGCAACAGTAGGGCAACTTGTTGGAAAAAAATACGAAATCCTCGGGCACTTCACCTCAATGGTTCCCGGAAAATCAAGAGCCGGAGGACAATCCTCGCAGAGATTTGAAAGATTAAGAGAAGAAGCAATGCAGGACTTTTTTAAAAAATCCGCGGAGAAATTTAATTCATACTTTGAACCATACATCCCAAGAATAAGAGGAGTATTAATCGGCGGACCCGGGATGACAAAAAACTATTTCATGGAAAAGAAAGTGCTCCACCACGAGCTTGAAAAAAGAGTTATTGGAGTAATTGATACTGCTTACACTGATGAGGGCGGAGTGAGGGAACTAGTGCAAAAAAGCCAGGAGCTGTTAAAAGATTCGGAGCTAGTGAAAGAAAGACAAATACTTGATAAGTTCCTCGGAGAAGTTGCGCGCGACGGACTTGCGACTTACGGGCAGGCGGAAGTTGAGAAAGCGCTGGAGGATAAACGCGCAAGCGTCCTTATAATTTCTGAAGATATCCCGTGGATAGTTTTTAGGAAATTCTGCGAACACTGCGAGAACGCGGAAATAGAAATCGTAAAAGAGCCTGAAACTTTTGAGGAATCAAAAATGAGGTGCACAAAATGCGATTCAAGAGTGGAAACGCTTGAGGAAATAAGCTATCTTGATTATATGATTGATAGGGCAAAAGAATGCGGAGCGACTGTCCGCGTAATTAGCACTGAAACAAATGAAGGAAAACAATTCTTCGAGGGCTTTGGCGGACTCGCCGCGCTACTGCGATATAAAGTTTAGCAATCAAAGAACAAGGTTTTGATATTTATAGATTCTAGGACAAATCTTGATGATGAATATGAATGAATATTTAACAACAACGCCCGCATTAAAGGGCAGAGTAAAGCAAAGATACTCTGATTTTATTGTAGAAGAGGTTCTTGAGGACGGGTATGTGTGCAAGGCGCAGAGATTCAATAAATCCTGGGAAGAACGAGAAGAGCGCCAAATGAAAGTTCCTGAACGAAAGGAAGAAGAGCACCTGCTTCTTGACATGGAGAAAATAAACACTGATTCATCCGCCGCGATGGCAATAATCTCGCGCGGGCTTAATGTAAGCAAAAAAAGAATAGGATACGCCGGACTCAAAGACAAGCGTGCGATAACCTGCCAAAGAATAAGCATTTACATGCCTGACCCAGTTCTCGTAGAGAGATTTGGAGTAAAGGGAATAGAAATACGAAACCCTGTCTGGAGCAACAAGAGAGTGGAGCTTGGCGAGCTAAAAGGAAACCAATTTACAATAACAATTCGGGAAATTGCGCAGAGCGAGGAAGAAATTCGAAGAATCGTGGAGGAATTTGGAAAACAAGCAGAAAAAGGATTGCCAAACTTTTATGGGAACCAAAGATTTGGTGGAAAAAGACAAATCACCCACCGCGTTGGAAAATTACTGCTTCTTGGGAAGTTTGAGGAAGCGGTGATGCTATACCTCACTGATACTTATGAAGAGGAAAAAGAGGAAATAAAGCAGGCGAGAATAAACCTCGCAAAAACAAAGGACTACAAAAAAGCCTTGCGAGAATTCCCCATGGAAACAAGAGCCGAGAAAGCAATGCTTAACCATTTAGTGAAATTCCCAAATGACTTCGCGGGAGCATTCACCGAACTTCCTGAGAAAATGAGATACTTATTCACGCACGCAGTGCAAAGCGATATCTTCAACAAAATTCTTGCCAAAAGAATTGCAAAGTATGGAAACAAAGCACTTGAGAATATTGACGGGGATGTAATAATTAACGGGGTGCCCGCAATAATACTCCCCGGATTTGAAAGCGTTTACGCAGAAGGGGAAGCGGGCGAGCTTGAGCAAGAGGCAATGCAAAAAGAAGAACTTACGCTTGCAAACTTTAAAACAAATAAATTAAGCGAACTCTCAAGCAAGGGAGAGAGAAAAGAAATTGTTCTATGCGCCCAGAACTTTAAACTTGAAAAAATCGAGGATGACATTTTTAATGAAGGAAAAAAAGTACTTGTGGTGTCGTTCTTCCTCTCAAAAGGAAATTACGCGACAACAGTTCTCAGAGAACTACTAAAAGAGGAAGTGTTCTGATGGCAATAGCTGCCAAAAACAAAAGCCAAAACACAAAGAAAACTCCCTTCGCGCACTCGGCGTGCGAATTCATCAAAAACAATAAAATATTTGTTTTAATCCTCTTAGCCTCAACAATTTATTTCTGCACACAGCACTTTCTAACTCTCTCATGGGATTTTAGCGCATATGTTCTTAACGCAAAATATTTTCTCGGGCAGGGGGCATACTTTGAGCCGTTTAGGCCGCCGCTTGCGCCCGCGCTTATTGGAATACTAAGCATATTCGGGTGGAAGAGCGCAGAATACATTTACATAATAATTGTCTCGGTGTTTTTTGCATACTCAAGCCACAAACTTGCAAAAGCATTGTCGGTAAATCCAACGCTCTTTTACGCGCTTCTCCTTACTCCTTTCGCTTTAGCGCAAGGGATGCTTGCGGGAACTGAACTGCTTTCCCTTGCTCTACTTGAGCTTGGAATCGCATATGCACTAAACAAAAAACCGCTTTCTGGACTGGCACTTGGAGCCGGAATGCTTACAAGATACCAAATGGCGATGTTTACTCCGATATTTCTTCTTGACAGAAACAAAAAGAGATTTCTTTTGAATATCGGACTTTTTTTTGTAACACTTGCGCCGTGGTTCATTTACAATTACATAAAATACGGGAATTTTTTAACAAGCATCGCGGACCAATACGCGCTTAATGTGCTTAACAGAGCGGATATTATTCAGCCGGCACAAATAGGGCACTTACTCGCTGCACAAGGAATATTCCTGCCGTTAATGATAATCGGAATAATTCTCTGCGCGGTTATGCTGAGAGAAAAGGCTGAGAGAGAATCAAAACTCCCCGAGTTTCTTGTAATGATTTATGTGCTTGCAGTTACAATCTATGGTTACATCGCAAGCCCTCTAAAGGACCCGAGATACTTATTTCTCACAATTCTCCCCGCAGCTTACTTCAGCATAAAAACAATTGAATGGGCGGTTCTAAAATTTATTTCGGGCAGAAACAGGCTGCACAAAACGCAACCTGAAAAAGTATTCTTGGGCATTGCACTTATTGTCTTATTTGCAGGCATTATTTTTGCCGTGCAGGATTTTAAGAACCTTGAGAACAGGACAGCATTAATCTCTGAGGCTGCGCAAAATATTAATTCACTTGGACTAGGCGAGTGCAAATTAAGCTCAAGCGCGTGGGTACTGCTTAATTATGAAGGAATCAACGCGCTTACACTTCCAAAGCACGGCAACTTGGAGAGAACAATTAACTTGGGGGCTGTGGCACTTATTTTCTATGATGATAATGACCCAACGTATCCTTTGGATGAGAATTACCTTAACAATCTCCCAACGCTATTTCGGGGCGAGGGGTATGTTTTGTTTGGAACTAGGACTTGCATGAAGAACACTGAACTACTTGACAAGACATTCTTGGAAATTGAAGAAGGACAAATGAAACTGCTTAACGGAACAGGAATTGAAACAGAAGCCTGCAAAGTAATATTCCAAAAAAACGAAATTCTTCAGAAAATATGCCTGCTTTTCAACGGCAAAACAACTAATTAAGCCGCATTTATGTCCGACTTTACACAGCCAAGCTCTTTTAGCAAATCCTCTTTCTTCTGAGGATACGCAAACTTCTTGTCATTAATTATTATACTAAAGGGCTCAGAAACATTATACCTTAATGCAACTATATCGGCAAATTCATATTCGGGTATGCCCATTGGAAAAGCAAATACCCTCGCAGTGTTGCAGTCCGACTGAACCTGATCAAGCAAATTCTCGGTCACCCCGCATGCAACCCCGCAGTAGAGGTCCTGGTCATAAAAGTATATTACAGGTTTTACAGAATAACCGCAATTCTTTTGCGCCCGCTCAATTCTCTGAAGGAGCAATATATTCGTCACAATGAAATTCTTTTTAGTGGAAACATATTCATCAAGAGCAGTTCGTTCCCGATACTGATAAAGGTCCTGCCATATACTATCAAGCCTCTTTGCGGTTTTATTTATTCCCGCAAGCACAAACGGGCAGTATTCTCCAGAATTTGAATCAGAAAAATCGGAGTAAACATTCTCAAGCTGGCTTTGGAAATAAAGATCATTAAGCTCCTGATTAATCTGCAAATAGCGCGAGTCCTCCATGGCTTTTATTGAGAAAAACACAAGCAGAACAACGGCGATTGTTGAAAGCAGTGCGATTACGTAGATACTCTTACCCATTTAGAACCCGTTCCAATCATTTCCTTCAAAAAGCTTTCAAAATAAACAAAGCAGATAAAATAAGGGTACAATAAAACGTTTATTAATATTACTAAATAGTCAAGCGCCTGCGGCTTGAAATGAATTGCGTGCAGAGCCAAGAAGTAATACACAAACATAAACGCATAGGATGCAACCGCGATTACCATAAACGGAGAAATCACAGGATTTTGAAATGTAAAATAGCCAAACGAGCCGCTAAGACCCGCAACGGTGCTCTCCACCTGCAAGAAGTTCAGCGCATCTGCAAAAAACATTATTACTACGCGCAAAATGAGTACAACGGAAAGAATTTCAAGGAAAAACAAATAAGGGAGACCGAAGAAACCCAAATCAAAGTTCTTTCTTGAAAAGAAAAGCTCTTTGTATTTTATTAAATTAAAAATTCTTCCCCTAAACCATCTCTCGCGCTGAATAAACATTTTCTTCAGAGTATTTGGAACATCAGTAAGAGCAAGCGCCTCAAAACACGTCTTCACTTTATAGCCGTGCTTCTGAAGCCTCATTACTATCTCCATATCTTCAGTTAAATTATCCGGGTCAAATCCCCCTCCAATCTCCTTAATCACTTTCTTTCTCATTACAACCATTGCGCCCGGAATTGTTGTTCTTGAATTAAGCGCACTTAATGCCGAAGCCCAAAGACCAAGACCCATCGCATACTCAATATACTGAATCTTCTGAACAATTGATTTGTTCTTATCCGGAAGAATCATTGAACCTACCGCGCCGACTTTTGGGTCATCATCAAAATACCCCATCATTTTATTCAAAATCTCCGGCTCCGGATAAGTGTCGGAGTCAAGACACACAACATATTCATATTTCGCAAGAGCAATCCCCTTGTTCAGCGGGGTCGCCTTGCAGCCTGAATTCTTTTTGCATTTAATAAGGCGAATTCCTTTTACTTTTTCCAAAAACTCGCGCGAGCCGTCAGTGCTTCCGTCCTCAACACAAATTATCTCAATTTTTCCGGAATAATTTATTTTTTTCACATACTCAAAGAATTTTTTTAATGTGCCGATTGAATTGTAAACCGGAACAATAATTGAAACAGGGGGAGAGTATTTTGAGCGCTTAGCATGCCCCTCAACTCTTTTATCGACAAGCAAAAGAAAATAAACAATCATCACAAAGAGCCAAAGCGCCGCTGAAACAAAAACTAAAAGGAAAACTGGAATAAAGAAAGTCGCCGCAAGGAAAAGAAGCATGAACGCGAAAATCGCAAGCAAAATCAAGCGCTCTTTAAACTCAAGAAGCTGAATCATAATAATAAAGAAACTAAAAAAAGGGGATAAAAGGCTTTTGGGTCGATTGAAAAGCGAAACAAAAACACTATTCCCGAAGACAAAATTCAATGCGGCGCTACTTTGTCGGATTTACCGCGTTTATTTTCTCATTAATTATTGAGAGAGTGGTATCAAAGTTCGGGAAAATGCTCTTTATCACCAAATAATTCAATGTTGAATTAAGTCTCCCGCTCTGCGCGAAAATATCCGCCCTGTTTTGGGAAAGAACAACCTTATTCTCGCTGCTTGGATGCAAATTTATTTTTACTGCGGAAGAATTATTTAAAATCCCAAGGCATTCTTCCTTTGCAATTTCCCTGCTCGCAAAAAGATTACCGTCATTAGTAAGACAGTTTTTTGTATCGCCAAAGATATCAATTGACTGGATTACCACAGTGGTTCTTTTATGATTTGAGTTAAACGCCACGAGCCAAAGGTTCATTGAATTAACAGTCCAAGGGTCAGTATTGCCGTCAAGCAGCGCAACTGAGACCACAAAATCATTTGAATCCTTTACAACATTAAAGAACTCCGTCGGAGTATACTCGTTTGAGTAATAAGGGACATCATCAACAGTAAAGGAAAAGCGGTACTGGTTAGGCAAAAAAACAATGAAAACCCACGCAACAATAATCAAAAACACGGCTATTGCTCCCAAAAAAAGCACTTTCTTTCCAAAGCCAGCTTCGTGAGACTTTCTGCCTACACCGCTCGCTTTGGCATACTCAAGCCCCTTCTCCGCAAGCGAACCCGGCTGAATAACCCCTTTACCGAGAACCCTTCTTGTTTCTTTTGAATCTTTGGCTGCTGTCATGCAAAAAAATGGATACAAAAAGAATAAAAATAAGCCCATATGCTCTGGAAAAAGCCAAGCCAAATAATTAAGTGAAAAATGAGAGAAAACTAAATCGCCTGCGGCGAACCTGACTAATAAAAATCATTAAAAAAAATAGAAAAAGAAAAGGGGAATTACTTCCCCCTTCCTTTCGTAATTAAACTATTTAAATTAGCTTGTCAAGAGCTGCGATTAATGTCTGTGCAGCAACTCCTGTGTCGCTAGCTGTCCATCCAGCAACTACTATGCTTCCATTGTCAAGCACTGCTGAAACGTAGTCTCCGCTTGCTGTCAATCTAGCTTCTAGTGTCTGGCTGTCAACCATCAAGGACTTTGCAACTTTAGTGTTAGCCATCCATCCACCAACAAGTATTGCCTTGCCGCTGATGAATTCTGAATCTGCTTTAACTATGTTTGAAACCTTAGTTATAGCAACTCCAGTTGTAGCTCCGCTTATTGCGTCAATAGTTACATTTCCTTTTGTCTCTCCAACAGCAACGTTAGTGTAGTTTATTCCACCAGTTGTAGTTGTTGATGTGCCTGTTGATCCCAAGTATGCTTCGATTTTTTCTACTTCTTCAGGAACTGTGATTGTGAACTTTGAGTTGTCTGAAACAACTAAAGATCCGTCCTGAGTCAAAGCTTCCTTGATATAGTCAGCACCGTCTCTGATTGCGCTAACCCAACCGAAATAATTAGCATCCATTGTTGGAGCTGGTATTGTCGCGTTAGTTTCGTTCTTCAAAGACTCGTAGTCCCAAACAGAAGCTTGGTCGCCTGTTCTTATGTACAGATCAACAAACTTGCTTGTTAGACTATCGTTGTTATCGTAGTATCTCAAGTGCGCTGGCACATACTTTGTGGAGCTATATGCACCAAGGTTACTATCCATCAATGTATTCATGAAGTCGATAGTGTTTGGAGCGTATATTGTTGTTCCTCTTGCAGTACCTAGAGCGTTTGAGTCTATGAACGTCAACTTTGGAACTGATGCTGAAACTGCTTTGTTGTATAGGTAGAAGGTGTTAGCACCTAATACTAATCCAGCAAGCTCGTCAGACTGATCAGCAACGAACAAGTAGTTTACATCCACTTCTGTTCCTGAGCCGTCTTTTATTCCAAGATCAATCTGTGCGTTCTGTGGTAGGTTGTTTACATCAACAACGTTGTTGAACTGGAAGTTGCTGTCAACGCCTACTACTCTTGACCATGTAGCGCCTGTTCTAGTTTCTGCTGTAGTGTAATCTCCCTTAATGTAGTACACTTCAACATATTTGTCGCTATTCTGATCCATCCAGAACGTATAATTCTGTCCTGAGATTGATGTGATTCTTGGCTTGTTGAAATCCAAATCAAACTGCTTGTAGAATGGAACGCTAATTGTTGTTCCTTTCAAATCAGAGTACTGGATACCGCCGCCGTCAATTCCTGAAACGTCACCAACTAATACTTCTGTTGATGGCTTTGTCTGGAATCCAACGAACTTCACAGTAGCGAAGTCGCTTGGTAGCTTTACTTCTTCTCCAACTTTCAAAACGAATTTTGAAGTGTCGGATTCTGATCCAGCAGTCTTATCGTATTTCCACTGGTTCTTCAAGCTGATTTTTGTCAAATTGTTTCCGCTTTTTTCGAAAACAACTTCCCATGGCTGTTTTGAATCAACTGAGCTATCTCCAGTGTATGGAAATCCGTACCCGTTTCTTAGTTCGAGTCTGTCAGTTCCCATTCTTACTGTAGCTGTGTACTTGTTAGCTGAAAGGTTTAATCCAGCAGCTGTTACGTAAACATTGTCTCCGAAATAGCTTGAACCGAACTCGTCTTTCAAGTTGTATGTAGTTGTAGGTGCTTTCTGCACGTACTTCTTTATTACTCCGTCAATCTTCAAAGCCCATTTAGCTTCGTAAGAGTTGCTTCCTGTTCCTGATCCGGTCTGTACCAAATCAACCAAGTCTATTACCATTGCTTTACCAGCGTATGCTGTAGCAGGAGTAACAGTGATTGACTGTCCAACCATTAATTCAGTAGGAGTTGTATCAGCGTACATTATTATTCTTGCTTCTGATGCATCTATCTCATCAAGCTTGTAAGTCTTGCCCAAGAAAGGTATCTGCACATCAAAGTACGAGTTACCATCGAGCTGTGTCTTATCAGCGTTGATTGGGATTCCGCTTCCTAAACTAACATTGTAGAATATTTTTCCTTTGTCAATTGAAGCGTAGAGTTCTCCAGCAGCGTATTTTGAAGAGGATTGTTCTCCCTGGAAGTCAACATTCATTACTGCGTTTAAGTCTTCGCTTACTGCAGTAGTTGAGTAAGTTGTTGCGTCCCACTTCACTTTAGCTGAAGGGTTGTTTACCAAGCTAGGCATTTTTGTGTTTGTCACAGTCATTGCGTTTAGCTTGCCTTCTTGTCCTGCGAAATCAGCGTAGGTTTCGAATGTCTCTCCCGCGCCGCTTGTTGTGCTAGTTCCGCCAACAGTTATATTAACTGTTTTTGCGCCTGAGCCGGCAACTGGTACAGTAGCCATTTGTGCTACTTTAGCAGCTATGTTTCCTGCCCAGATAACATCTGCAGGCTGTCCGATTGTTCCGACAACGATGTCGACAACTGGTGCGCCTGTAGTTGCATCAATAATTAGGCTTTTTTGTGTCAACTTAGTGGACAAGTTCTCAAATGCTCCAGCCATAACAGCAGGTGCAAGAGCTGATCCAACCAAAGCTGCGCCTAATCCGATTGCAGCTATTTTTTTTATGTTCAGTCCTTTCATTCGTTTTTCACCTCATAACGAAAAATAATTCCTTTATGCTCTGCTACGCCGCTGACAATGCGGCTAGGCTAAGCTATAAGGCATGACTACTAATTGCTTCTTTGGCTTTAAAAGGTTTCCCTTGGCGAAACGAAGCGCTTTACGTCAAAACACCCCATCAAGGGGGAAAATACGCCAATCCAAGAAAACCCTTACGTCAATTGACTAAATGTGTTTATTTCCATTTAGGCAGGACATACTGACGGAAATAGGGGTTCTTTGCCAAAAAAACAGGGTTTGTGAGAGAAATAAAGGGTTCTGAGACTAAGAATATTACTAAGGAAATTCATTCGTTGATTGTCAGTGACGAAAAAAACCATATTCAGGATTGTACTACTCAGGGAAATAATGAAGCACAAATAACTTGCCCCTACTTAATTATATTAAAGTAATAATAGTAGGGAATAGTAAGATACTCTGAGAACTACAAAGCCAATTATTGCTTGGCAAACCAAATTAAGAGTAAATATCTTTGTAAAACTTATCAAGCTCTGTCTTTGTAAGCTTCTTTGAGAAGTAATCGGCGTATTTTTGGAAAATATCCGATAGAGAAACAAGCCCTTCCTGGAACTCATACTGAGAGAACTCAATTTTTGAGGGCTTAATTACCTCAAGCGAAGTAGGGCCATAATAGAAAAGGAACATTATAAGCGCGGGAAAATCCTTTACGGTGAGAGTTACTTCAATAAATGAGGCATACATCTCATCCTCTTCAATAATCGGAGCATTAGTTAATCCATAAATAGTGAATTTGTCTTCCTTCTTCAGCGCTTCTCCAATCTTGTCCAAATGTTTCTTTAACAAAGTCTCCTCAACCGCTCGCAATTCAATCATCGCGCGGATTTTTATCTTAAATTTATCTTCTTCGCTAATCTTTTTTCGCTTTTGAAGTTCATCAATAATATCCTGACGAAGGCGATACTTTGTAGGATAACCTTCTTTTAGAACAAGATTAAGTTTTAGCATCTGCTTAAGTTCAACACCAAGTTTGTCATACGGGAGGTTAAGCTGCTTATGAAGCTCCTCCTCAGTCTTTGGCTCAGAGAGCAGCAAGAGCGCAATCTTCTTTTGTTCATCTGAAAAGCTAGGCATGCCACCACGGAAATAAACACGCACTCTTCAATTTAAAAACCTGTTTTTATAGGCAATGGATTTAAAAAATCCAAAAACCAATAATAATGCATGACGCTTGTACTGCTGGACATTTTTGGAGATTTTGCGAAAGGAATAAACTTCAACCAGCCGGTTGCTGAGGCAACTAACATCGGACTAAGCTTGATTGGAAACCCAACCATACTAATAATCGGAATTGTGCTTATCGCGGTAACAATATTCCTTTTTTTCTTCCTAAAGAAAATAATCACTAACAGCATCCTTGGAGGAATCATCTGGTTTGCGAGCATTTATGTTTTCCACGTACAGCTCCCAGTCATACCAAGTTTTGTAATATCCGTGCTGTTTGGACCGGCGGGAATCGGGGCGATGCTACTTTTGAAATTCTTCGGATTGCTTGTTTAAAAGACTAAATGCCCGCGCAAAAACATTCTTTAATTCTTTACTAGGAAGAATACTTCATGGAACTATATGAAAGCACTAAACTCGCGAAAGTGCGCGAGGAATTAATTTCTTGCGCGAAGACTCATGCGCTTTACAAGAATGTTATTGATACAAACGGCCATATTGTTTTTGGAAGAGGAGAAGAGACCGCAAAAATACTTTTCATCGGGGAAGCGCCGGGATTTAGCGAGAATGAAAAAGGAAAACCATTTGTGGGTAGAAGCGGGGCTTTGCTTGAGGAATGGGTGAAGGAACTAGGAATTGGAAAGGAAGATTATGCAATAATGAATGTTGTGCCAATAATTCCGTTAAGCGAGGAAAAGAAAATCAGACCGCCTACACAGCAGGAAATCGATTATTTTTTGCCGCTCACAATGAAAATGATTAACGCAATAAACCCCGAACTAATTGTGCTCCTTGGAAAAAGCGCAGCGAGGGCATTTGGGCTTGAAGCGATGCGAGTAGGGGAAACGAGAGAGCACCTCGGAAAGAGAATGCATTTTCTTTACCACCCAGCGTATCACTTAAGGAACGGCCGAAAAGGACTTGAGGACCTCGCGAAACTAAAAGCGCTCTTAAATGAGAAAAAGGAAAAAAAGAAACAAACTAGTCTAGGAAATTTTTAATCAGAACTTAATTTCCAAAGAAACTTTATCTTACGTAGCTTAATCCATTCTCAGCTTTTTCTTCCTCAGCCGCGGGCTCAAGGTGCGTGTTTAATTCCTTAAACGCTTTCTCAATCGCTTTCGCCTCTTTTTCTATGCTCTTCATTTTTGTTCCAAAGCCGAAGCGCTTTGAAAGTAATTCAATTATCTGCTTTGCGCTGCCGTGGTCCCCGTAAACTAACTGCGGATTTGTTTCCCCCATAAGGCAGGCGCCCTTTATTCCGTGCAGTCTTGCAACACCCACTAATAGCCCGGCCGCGCCTGAAATCAATCCTTCTTTTTTGTCTTCCTTTGCGCCAACTTTCTTCCAAGCCTCAAGCGAAATATCATCAATAGCCGCAACAATTACTTCCGGCTTTTTATTTAATCTGTTATCCCCAACATTAATTCCAGCGAGAGTAATAATCTCAGTCACGCCGATGCTTTTGAAGAATCCCACAAGGGTCTCCGAGAATTCATAGTGCTCATGAGAGGAGCTAATCTTAAAATCAAGCGCGGGCTGAACTGGACCTGCGAGGAAAAGAAAATCTTTTCCCTTAAAGTTCAAATGAAATATATCATCTTTAATTAAAGAAATTTTTGAGTCCTTTGTGTGAACGCTCGGAGGGAAAGAATCGGATAATACTTCAGCAATCCTCTCGGTCTTTAGCTGCTTAAGCATATAATCAACGGCGATTTTTCCAACTAGCCCGATGCCGGGCAAGCCCACGATAAGCACAGCGTCCCGAAACTGGAGTTTCTTTAAAACAAGAATCTTTGTAGGCATGAAGAACTTCTAAAAGAAAAGGAATAAAAAGCTCTGGTAAAGTTAGGGGAAATGCGATTAAAGAAGACGGAGCCAAAACTTCAAAAAAAAGACCAAAAAAGACTTACTTCTTTTCTGTGCGCTTAAACTCAAAAGTCGCCCCAAGTTTCTTTGCTTTTGTCTCAGCGGCATTCATTGCGGAAGTAAGAATTTTATCAGCTTCCTTAAATGTGAGCCCAGCGCATGCAACATTATATGCTCCCCCGCCCGCGTAAGTTATTCCGCAGCCCTTTACTGCCTCTGCTGAACCAATAATTTCTTTTACTTCAGAAAGCCCCTCAGAGGATAGTGATTTTACTTTCAATAATCCTGAAAGCTCTTTTTTTGAAACAACAATATTTTTGTCAATCATTTCTTTTACAGGGGCAATCCATTCCTTCGCAAGTTCTTTTGAAGGATCATACCCTAAAGCGATTTTTTCAAAAGCATCTGAAAGAGAACCGTGCTCAAGAGTTAGAGGCTCGGCAACCGCCGCCCACACATCATTAAATGGTTTTCCTGTCTGCTTCGCAAGAACCTCAATTAATTTTTCTTCACGATTAATTTGTTTAAACTGGGAAAGAACCTGCCTCTCTCGCATCGGATTTACTCCGGCAAATGAAAGATCGATTTGGCGCTTAACTTCGTCAACATTCAAAACTTTAGCCACACGAACCTGATTAATTTTAACAAAATTTCTAATATTTTTTACCCAAGAACTTGAAACATTAGAGATGTGAACAAACCCGCGCGCGTTCTTATACTCAAGCAAATCAACAAACGCACCATAGTCAAGTATCTGCGAAACCTTCACAACGACAAAATCGTCACGATTTGGAAAATCCATCTCACTCACAGAGAAAAAGTCCTCAAAAACCCTTAAAAAAGTGCCTCAAGGGAGAAAATGTCGATATATGGCGGAGCAAAAAAGGCTTTGAAATTATTTCTCTTCCGCAATCTTTCTTGAAATGAACAGTTTTGCAATCTTTGCGGGGAGTTCTACAACCTGCCCGCTTTGGAATGGACCGTATTCCTTCATATCAGTGCCTACAAATGTCGGAACGTCTTTTATTATTGAAACGCGAACAGCCTCGCTTTCGCGCCTCTCTTTTTCTCCAAAAAGAGATTCATAAATGGAATAGTGGTCCTCGAGGTTGCGAAGGAGTTTCTTGAATGTGTCCTTCTCCTGACTAGCCATTTTCTCCCCGTCAACTTCCTTTGTGTGGGAAGAAATAAGCGCTTTATTCAAAAGCTTTTTTTCGCGCATCAAAAAAATCTCTTCAATCACGCGCTTAAGATTAGTGAATTCGCGGGCGTCAGAAGCCGAGAATTCCTTTAAAGAAGCAAGATACTTTTTCTTTTCAATCGCAACAAATTCCTCAAGAGAATCAATGAAATCCTCATCAACCTCAACTAATCTAGAAGTGTTCTTCTCAAGGCGGTGAATACGCCTAAGCTCATCATAATCAATCCGCATACCCCTAACCCGAAAATAAAGACAAACGAACTACTTAAAAACTTCGCCCCACCGCCATGAAAAAAAGCAATACGCAGAGGAATTTATAGAGTTATTACTTAAGGACCGCCGCACCCTTGCCAATTAAGAAAATTGCAGCATATAGGGGCAAAACCTCGTCAGTCTCTTCATAAGGACCGAACTCTTTTCCCATTAACGAGAATTTTGGGGCTTTTGTTATATGCACTCTCGCCCCTTCGCTTGAAAATTTCTCATCAAAAACAACCGCATCAACAAAAGGGTCAAAATCTTTAAGTTTCTCAAGCGGAATTATTTTTGCGACCATCCCAGTATCGCCGTGAAGAGTCTCTGGAACACGAATAATTTTGCTCAAATCAACACTAGTCTGCCGATCAATTGGGGAACGCGCAACCTTAAGAACTTCTAAAAGCACATTCTTCCAAAACTCGGAACTCTTTTTTCCATCGAGGCGCGGAAGAAGCCCCTTGTCAAAAGACTCAAATAATTTCTTCTTATCAGCCGTGAGAAGAGCAACTTTTTTTGGGGGGGCGCCGCAAGTTTTTGCGATTACTTTTGAATCGGTCTCAAAATATGCTTTCATTCCAAAAAGCAGACGCTTCTGCCACAATCCTTTCACATTTTTCGCAAGCGGACCATAATGCTTTGTGAAATCAAACCCCAGCTGCTCAAAATCCAAATTGTGCCCGGTGAGATAATCAACAAGCTCTATTCGCGCCTGCTTGTTCAAGTGCTTAATACTCTCTGAGCGCAAATGAACGTGAAAGCCCGCTTTTCCAGAGAAATTAATTTTTAATTCACTCGCAGGGAAACCAAAATCATTCTCTATAAAATCTACGAGGCGAAACACCTGCCTTTTTGCCTCTTCAAGATGGCGTTTTTCAAACCACTGCGCGCCGTTTATTTCTTCAACCTCAAGTCCGAGCTCATCAGCATCAAATTCATAAATAATATCCGAGCCGATTAATTCTTTCGCTGTTGTGGGGGTGCGCGCGGGAAAACTATAATACGCGTTTGAATAGGAAAAGAAGAGCGGGGCTTTTTCGCGCAAAAAGGAATTCATTTCGCCCTCAGAGGAAAAAGACATATTTCGATTAGCGATTTTTTTCTTAAACAAACCGAAGCCGAATTCCCTGTGATTTACCTCCGGAACTGAAGTAATCTTGTTTTTTTGGTAAAACGAGGCGAAGTGCTTTTTTAGGAATAATGCTTCTTGCGAATTCTGTTCAGGATACATTTTTTTCACCCACCGCGAACTTCTTTGTATTCCTAATTCTGTTGCTCACTCGGAGCTTTGAAATATAATACTGGACAGGGTGGCGCCCCCTGCACTCTTTTGCGCATGCTGGAACCGCGAGCGCATATTCCTCAATCTTTTTGTGCCCCGGGGGGGAGAGGTCTTTGTCATAAATCCTATTTACATGATACTCGGCAACGCGCTTGTCAAAATCGGGGCTCTTTGCGAGAAGCGACATTAATTCAGTTTTTGACATCCCTAATTTGTAAAGGAAAGTTGCAAGAGTGAGACGCGCGAAGTAACTCAATTTTTTCCCCGCGAGCTGTTCAGTATAGAGCGCGCTCATGCAGGGAGGGAAAAGATTCGGGTCAATTTTGCCGAGCATCTTTGCGTCAAAATTCTTTTTCTCAATCACAACTAACTGGGAATCAATGCTCTTTGAAAGAGCGACAAGTTCTTTTGGAATCTGCGTTTTGTCTATCGGAAGAGAGGAGAAAACTTTTGCGTAAGCGACTTCTGAAAGGAAGCGCGCAAAATCATTCTCCGTGAGCAAAACTTTTCCCTTCACAAGTGGCTTGTTTAATAACTTTGTTTCAGGGTCAACAAAATAAACTCCAAGGTAAGTTAGAAGCGGAACACTCACAAAAAAACCTTCCTCTTCAGAGAGAGAATAATTAACTTTAAGGTCATCGGCAAGCGAAGCGCACAATTCCTTTGGCTTCTTTGAGTCAATTAATTCCAAAAAAACATTTTTCTGAATCATTTTTGAGAACTTCTCCGCCATGTTTGAAGAGCGCATTAATGAAACAAACATTTTCGCGATTGGAAACGCGATGAGTTCGGTTTCGTACAAATCATTTGATGCGTTAATCGGGTCAAAATTATACCCCGCCCCTGAAAAAGCTTTTGAAACCATTAATGCGGCGCGCTTAATTGCGCTTTCAGGGAGCTTATTCATATCAATATTCATTTGCTTTAAGTAATTTCTCGCGGTTTCGGAAAAAGGGAACTTTTGCGCAAAAACAAGCTTCTCCATGAGTAACTAGCGTTTGGAAAGCATTAAATAAATAAGCAAAGCAGAAAGCCTGCGGGATGAATGGATGGCGAAGTTTTTGAAGCATTAACTTGCACAATTTAGAGAATCATGTGCGCTAAATAGAAAACAATCCTGCTCGGTCCTATCGCGTATGATACGCGCATCGCGGAGTCATTCTTCATTTCAATCGTAATCTGCTTCTCATTCTCCGCCTGTTTTACAATATTCTGCAGGAAATTAAGAGAGAATTTTGCTGTAACCTCTTTCTTTGAAGCAATATGAGAAACCTTTGTAACTTCCGCGTCCATTACTCCCTGCGAGCCCTTTGCCTCAACAAAGAATTTTCCGTCAGAAACCTTCAGAACAATACTGCTCCCAAAAAGCGAAGCATCCTTTAGAATTTCTTTTAATGAAATTGCCATTATCTCAACTTTCGCCTCATACTCAATCGCCGGAACCTTCGGGTCCTCATCAGAAACATCAATCAAAGGGAGGCGGAAATTTCTCTTCATCTCAGATTCAAAACGCACTTTTAATTCAGCGTCAGAAATATCAAGCACCATTTTGTCATTTGGCATTACACGGGCAAGAATCTTTGTAAGCTCTGTTAAATCAACGCCCACAAAATTCGGCTCAATCATGTATTTATCAAAACATTTTTTGTCAACAAAATAATCAACTAGAACTACCTGGCTTGGGTCAATCGCTTTAAAGAAAATCCCTTTATCTGAGAAGCGAAAATTCCCTTCAGGAACAAAAGAAGAAATTGATTCCACTGCCGAGCGGAAAAAAGAAGTGTTTTTTAGTTCAAGCATAACTGCACCTGTCTAATAATAAAAAACAAGAGAGATATTTAATGCTTATCCATTGCCTCAAAAAAGCTTTTATTCAATAAAAGCAGCAGTATGTCATGGCAGTAAAAGGACCAAAAAGACAATTAGTTGTGACTTTTCACAGCAAAGAGACTGGAAGGCGACACGGGCCAGTACTTATGGCAACAGGCAATTCACAACAAATCGCCGCAGAACATAGAAGGGTTTTGGAAACATCCAAACTGATTGGGCCTCACCTAAAAAATATCTCTCCAAGAATATCAGAGACTAATGTTGGAACGACTGTAAGCTTTCACGGAATTCCCCAAACCAAGTGGGACAAAATATTTGGGAAGAAAAAGAAAAAATAAAGAAATTAAAAACAAATTACTGCGACTCAATTCTTGGGGCAAGGAAATAACCGATTCTCGCTTCGCCAATCGCGTATGAAACTTTCACAGGCGCATTACTCTTAAGGAATAAATCCACTTTTGTGTCAGAGGTTGCCGCTTTTAGCATGTCCTGCAAGTAATCAAGCGGGAACATGCTTCTGCATTCTCTCTTTACTCTAAGTTCTGTAAGAGAAACTTTGTTCTGCTTTAATTCCTCGTTCAAATTTCCTTTAGATGAATTCGCTTTAACAAAAAACTTGTCTTCCGAGCAGCCGAGAACAACATGGGAGCTGATTAATGCGGCGTCCTTAAACGCGCTCTGCAAAAATCCCGCGCTTACAATTAATTCTGAATCAAATTCAATTCTTGGGTTTGGCACATCCGCGCTTGAAACATCAATAAGCGGAACCTGGAAAGAGCGCTCCGCAGTTCCCTTAAATGAAACCACTAAAAACGCTTTTTTCTCGTCAAGAGAAAGAACAAGCTCGTCCCCCGCCTGCGCTCTTGAGAGAACCTGGTTCAAATAATCCAAGTCAAGTCCGAGCCGGCTGTCAACCGCCTCAAATTTTGAGAAAGCCTTTTTTGGAAGAGAAAAATCAACCATTGAAATCTGGCTTGGGTCAGTTGCTTTAAGCTCAAGACCGTCAGCAGAAACAACAAGCTCGGCTTCGTCAATTAGAACGCTAATGGCTTCAATGCTTTTCTTGAAAACGTCCGCGCCCTTAAGTATAAGTTCCATCAACTTCCCCTTTCGATAAAGAAGAAACCTCATCAGGTTTAAAAAACCCTAAGGGGGAGTGAAAAAAATGGGGAATTGAAAAGAAAAATTTAAGGGCTACTGCTTTTTTTTAGGGCGTTCATAATCAAGAATCTTTCCTGAAGAATCAAGCTTTAGAAGAAGTTTTGCCCCGGCAATATCAGCGAGCACAAGAAAAATATCCCCTTTGGCATTAACATCAACTATCTCTATTTTGCTTCCAAGCTGGGACTCAATCTTTGGTTTGAGCTTTTTTATCAAAAGCGATTTTAATGTATTCTCGCCCTTCTTAATCTCAAGCTTCTTTTCAACTGCCTTGCTTTCTTTTGGATTCTCTTTAAGGGAAAGAACCTTCTTCGCAATCGCTTCCGCGTGTTTTTCCTCAGGAGACTTGCGGGAATTCTTAATTACAAAAATCAGAATTACTATAACGAGGACAATTATGAGCCCAAGAAGAGCAATTGTCAGCTGAAATATAAAATCCTCGCTGACTTGAAAGCCAAAAAAATCAAACATGAAAAAAATATGCTTTTAGAGAATAAAAACCTGCTTACCAAAGGCAAATTAAGCGAAATCTTTTAGAAAAATATCAACAAATTCCCTCAAAATCGCTTGGCAAGTGTCCCTTTGAAATAATTGAAGAAAAGTCATCAACAAGCCAGAGTTTTATGCAACCCAAGAGAGGAACAGAAACCACTACCTGTCCCTGAAGATTCTTTACGGCACTTGGGTAAAGAGTAAGACCAAGCTCCTGATCAAATCTTTTATTTGTAGCTGAATTATCCCCTTTTGTTAAAATAAATTCTCCATCAGTAGCGTTAATTTGAACAATCGCGCGGTGAATAATCTGCTTCCCGTCATACGCGGGATAAAGCGGGTTGTATGCGGAGTACACAACTATCGGTCCGTCTTTTTTATAATCAATCTGATTATTGTCTATGACAAATGAACTCAATTCTCCGCTTGAATCATAACTAGATTTCACAAAATTATTTGTTGAGAGAGAGCCGACAGCATAATTAACTGTTACGTTCCTCTCTGGAAAAATCGGGTCATTTGCGGACTTGAGCAATACAACATCGCCCCGATGCATTGTGGGCTCCATTGAGGCGGAATAAACAATAACGAGAGGAGTGGAGGTCTGAAGAATTGCGCCAAGGATAGTATAAATCGCTGCCGCGAAAACAAACGCAAAAACAACATTCACAATAAACTCCAAAATCTCCGAATCGGAAACTTTTTTCACTTGGGGCATTACAAACAAATCAACATAGGTAAAAGGGTCAACCCATTTTAGAAAAGAAAGCTTCTTTCGCGCCCCCGCAAGAAGCGATTTTGGAGCAGCCAAATAAGATTTTTGTTTTTTTGGCGGAATGAACTTTACCATGAAGAAGAGCTGAGAAAAACAATTTATAAACCGCACAGAAAATTCCAATTCTGGACAAGTATTTTGGTTTGGGACAAAAAAAATTATCCGCAGTGATTAGCCGGTCTTGCTCTGCCGTAAATCAGCACCGCAAGAATTATTACAAGCAGGTAAATGAAGCCGAGGCCGTAGTAAAGGTAAGCCATCATTGAATTTGAGTTGCCGAGTATTCCGACTGATTCCATTACCGCGCCGTATGCAACAGAGAAAATCGCAAGACCCGTGAGAAAGAAAACATCTTTTATCAAAACCCTCGCACCGTGAGTTAAAAAATCTCTTTTAGCAACCATCGCGGAGAGAATCGCCCCCGCAAGCGCGCCAAAAACATAGCCTAATAGTTCAGGGGGACCGTGCCCCACGAGCATGCTCTGAAACATTCCCGCCCATTTAACATGCGCGCCTGAGAGGAAGGTTTCCCCGAAAAATATTCCAAGAATTGAGGCATTCCAGGCGATAATAAAAATCGCGCCCACTCCGTACAGAAGAGAGAGAATTATTGTGAAAATCAATACTCCCGCATTGTTCTGGAAAATGAATAGTGCGCAGGAAGAAAGATTACTGGTTGCGGAAAGACAGGCGCCTGTTGCCATCGCTGAGGCTCTGCCCGCGATTGAGAAAGGGGTTAAGCCGTTGCACTCCCCTGAAATTCCGCAAAACGCCTTAATTTGCTCATCAAAAATAATGGGTTTTAACTCAGTTGGCACAAAAGCATACGCAAGAGCAAAAGCCACTATTATTCCTACAAAAATCCACACATAAAGCATGATTACATTAAAGTGGCGGGCGAAAAAGTTGCCGAACTTTCTGTGAGCAACTATCTCCTCAGCTTCCTCATCCGCAAGCACATTAAAAACAAGCGGAACGAGGCCGATTGTGACAAATGCAACCGAGAGAATTGAGGCGTGCGCAGGGAAAAGCACCCCGGCAAAATAAATTGCCCCAATGGTTATTATTATTGCAAGAAAAAAGACAAAAATCGGGTGTCTTCGGATATTTTTCTCTCCAATAAGTGATTCGAGAACCATGCTACCACTTGATTTATAACCCTTATTATGAAGTTAATCCTTTACCAACAAAACACGCTTTTTTGGTATAAAATACTATTGGTGAGTAAATGGCGCAAAAACAAAAAATTGTTCTCCCTGGAGAAAGCATAACCACTGAAGAGGAATATTCAGCTGGAAAGAACACTTATTCTGATAAAGGAATCATACGCGCAACCGGAATCGGCGAAGCGGTGCTTGATGATGTTAAAAAAGAGGCGCGCATAAGCGGAAAGAGAGTGGAAAAACTCAGACAAGGAGATATTGTTATTGGAAAAGTAATGATGGTAAAGGAATCCACTGCAGTAATTGAACTCTTAAGCGCAGAAGGCGGAAAAAAAATAATGGGAATAAAGACAGCACAATTACCTATTAGAAACGTTTCAACTGAATATGTCGCGGAACTAAGAAAAGCGGTTAAAATCGGAGACCTTATTAGAGCAAGAGTGGAAATGGCTAGCCCAATGGCAATTGACCTTCTCACAAGCGAAAAGGGCTTAGGAGTAATCAAAGCATACTGCAGTAACTGCAGACAGGAAATGCAATATTCTAATGAAAAATTAATGTGCCTCGCATGCGGAAGCTCAGAAGAAAGAAAATGGTTCGAAGCCGAGCAAAAACCGCGCGAATTCAGACCACGCGAAGGCGGCGGCTTTAGAGACAGACGCGGAAGCTTTGGCGGAGGAAGAAGAGAAGGCGGATTTGGCGGCTCACACGGGGGCGGCAGACCGAGATTTGGTGGAAACCGAGGCGGATTTGGCGGCTCACACGGCGGAGGAAGACGCGAAGGAAGTTTTGGAGCAAGTAATTTTGGTTCTAGGGAAGGTTCCTACGGGACAAGCGGAAACAGAGAAGGAAGGAGCTTTGGCGGCGATAGAGGATTTGCGCCAAGAAGAGAGAATAGGGGCTTTGGAAGGCAAAATAATTTCTAAGGCATAACTATCACTGGTTCGATTTTTTGACCCCAAAATAGGCATTTTTAATAGTTTGTTTTTGAATAATTTGTAGGTGAGCCATAATGAAGCTGGAAGTAATATCAAACGAAAAAAACCACATTGAATTTTATATTGAAGGCGAAAGACACACTTTGCCAAACCTATTGAAAGAAAAAATCGGCTCAATGGAAGGAGTGGAATTCTGCGCATACAGACTAGACCACCCGTCTGATAAAAGAGCGAAATTTGTTGTAAAAACCGGCGGAAAAGCTCCCAAGAAGATTCTTGAAGAAGCAATAAAGCAAGTAAAAGAAGAACTCGCTGAATTCAAACAAGAATTTGATAAATTAAAGTAAATTGAAAAAGGAACCAATAAAAAGCACAAACCTAATTTTCTTTTTCTTATTTTTTATTCTGCCTAAGAAGAGTATCAGCCGTAATCATAAGGAAGATAGAAAACCCATTTGCCGTTATTGTGCCCCGCGACCATTACATCCGTCCACTGGGGTTTCCTCTTAATATTAGAAAGCGCACCATCAGCCAACAATTTGGAAAAATTCCCCTCAAGCTGATAGGCAGAATCCAAAAAATTTTTCCTTTGAAATTTATCCAGCCCAAATTTAGCTGCAGCATTATCAATCGTCGCCCCCTCAATATATTCCATAACCAAATACTGCCCAACCATGCCGTATACTTTTGGCGAACGCAAAATGTATTTATCCGCGCTTATTTTTCCCAGACGAACCGCGCGCTGATGAATAAGAAAATCATTTCGAAGAGAAGCAGGGTCAGACCCATGAGTCTTACTTGCAAGAGTATTTTTGAAAGCAACGGGATTTCCTTTGAAGACAAATTTGTAAATTGATGCCCTAACATGCTCAACTTCTTTTAATCTTGGAAGCCTGTTTGTCTCGGCATGCTCATGCGCCTTAATTATACGCTCGGCTTCCTGAAGGAGCGAGCCTCTGTTAGGAGTGGGAACCAAATGCCGCTTAAATAAAGGATTACCCGCAAAATTATTTCTAAAATGAAGAGCTCTTCGCACTGCGGGTTTTGCGGTAATATTTTGCATAAAAAGAATTATTGAACTTAATTATTTCTTCTTCTTTTTCTTCTTCACTTCGCCTGATTTCTTTACTGCGGAGTCAACATAAGTCTTGAGCAAATTTTTGTAAGGCGCAAGTGTTGCGGGAACCGCTGATTTCTTTGAAGCGCCGGAAGTGGAGTCAGCAAAACTCTGTGCAAGTCTTGTGAACTCGGAAGGGAAAAACACTTTGCTTCCCTTGCTGTTCGCCATATTTTCAATTGCTTTAATATAATAATATGCGAGCGCCTTCTCGTCAAGCTTGGAAGTAGCTTCTCTCACCGCATCAATCTCTGCTTTCTGCGCAAGAGCTCGCTCCATCCTCGCAAGCTTCTGCTGGACAGCGGCTTTCTCATCGTGCATTGCCTGCAGAATTGTTTCAGGGATTTCAATATCGCTAATTTCAATTGATTCAATAGCAATACCCCAGTCCTTTGAGACCTGCAAAAGATTCTCTTTTATTTTCGCGTTAATAATATCAATACTTGAAATCGCTTCGCTTAGAGTAACAGAACCAATAACATCACGAAGTGAAGAAACAATGAAGAGCTGGGATGCCTGAACATAATCCTCAACCTCAATCACTGAATTCACTACACTCTGATTATCTTTCTTGACTTTTAAGTAAACAATCGCATCAACAGTGATTTCTATCCCGTCCTTTGTAACAACATTCTGCTTTGGAACATCAATTGTTTTAACACGCAAATCAACCGGGTCATAGTGCTCAATAACCGGCCAAACCCACGCCCATCCAGGACCCCCAACACGATTTACTTTACCAAATCGGTAGATTACGGCTCTCTGATAGTCAAGGAGCTGGAGAATAAAATCAAACTTGTAAATAATCCAAACAAATACAACAAGCGCGACAATCCAAACCGCATTGCTTAGAACAGTGTCCTTAAAGACAAATAAAGCATATGCCCCAAAGGCGATTAGCGCTATAAAAGCAAGAAAAATCAGGTATTTGAAACTCGCAGCAGCCAACCCAAATTCACCTAAGTAAATTACACAGTTATCCTTTATATATAAGATTATTTCTATTGTTATTTATATACGTTCTGCCCAAAAGCAAAAAGCGGGACTGACCCAAATTAGAGTGATTTTGATGAAGAAAAAAGTGTTTGTTGTTTGCGTTGACCGCGATAATGACCTTGGAAGAAAAACCAAGATTCTTGGGCCTGTTATTGGAAGGGAAAGAAACCTTGAGGCGGCTCAAAAACTCGCGCTTAGCGATCCGAGCGAGAGCGATGCAAACACCATGTTTGCGGCTGTGAAAAAACTTGATGAAGCACAAAAACTCTATAAAAACGCCGAAATTGTAACCCTTACTGGCGCCGGAAAAATAGGTCTTGAAGCGGACAGGGAAATTGGAAGACAGCTTGACAAGTTACAAAAAAGTTTTTTGGTTGACGGGTGGATTTTAGTTACTGACGGGGCGGAGGACGCACAAGTCACGCCGCTTCTTCAGTCAAGGGGAAAAATAATCTCAACCGAGCAGGTAATAATTAAACAAGCTCCCGCTGTTGAATCAACATTTTACACTATTAAAGAAGCGCTGCAGGACC
>CABMEU010000010.1 GCA_902385225.1 uncultured archaeon
CCGATGAAATAATTGTTCCGACTGAAGTTGAGGAAACGCTTGAGGAGTTCTTATCGCAGAAGGCAAAGAAAAAAGTTAAATTTATCACGCCAAAGCAGGGAGAAAAGAAAGAACTCCTTGATTTTGTTGCAAAAAATATTACTGCGACTTTCTTTGCTGGAAATGAGCGCACAGAGGCTCTCAAGGCTGCACTTGGTCTAAAAAAATCTCCAAGAGTGATTGAGTGCTTTGATATCTCCCACTTGGGCGGAACAAATACGGTCGCCTCAATGGTTACTTTCTCTGATGGGTATCCTGATAAATCAAATTACAGGAAGTTTAGAATACGACTGCCGACGGATTCAGATGATTTAGCAGCTATGCGCGAAGTTGTGACAAGAAGATACACAAGAGTGCTTAATGATAAATTAAGAAAACCGGATTTGATTGTGATTGATGGGGGACCCACGCAATTAAACACCGCGGTGGGCGTGCTTTAGGAATTAAAATTAAAAATTCCGATTATTTCTCTCGCAAAGCAGTTTGAGGAGATTTATTCCCCTGGGAAAACTACGCCTCTTAGACTTGAGCATAGAAATAAGGGTTTGCAGCTCTTGCAGGCGATTAGGGATGAGGCGCATAGGTTTGCGATTAACTATCAAAGATTACTTAGAAAGAAAACTCTTTCTGGAAAATAGTGTGTTTGGGAGAAAGAGGTTTTTTTCCTCTTCCACTGATTTCCCCATAACTACTGCAATGGGCCGCAGGGTGATGCGCCTTTTTAGGGGATTGCAGTAAACATGGTTCAATCAATGAAAGAGTAGTTTGTGGGGCTTTGTTTACTCATATTTATCTTCGGCTAATCCCTCCTCTGCGCGGGTCCAACCCTGGCGATAAAACTCTGCCACCGCAGCTTTGTTTCTTCGAAAAGTGTGTTTAGTCATTTTAGTAATCCCCCCCGTCATCAATTCCTTCAAGACCCCTTGGGTCAATTTTGCCGTTCATTACCCGAACCGTCTGGTTTATGCCTGATATTGGGTGAGCCTTCTCCCAGCGGGAAACTCTTGCAGCTTTTAGGAAAAGTTCCCTCTCCATCCTGTTTGTTTTACTCATATAACTCCCTCCAAAAAATTTCTCATTACTCACCTTCGTCGCGCTCTTTTAAATACTTTGTGAAAATTGGATTGGGAAATTGAATCTAGAACTCACTTCCAGAAAGTTTAAATACAGTGCAAGACTAGTGTCAGTAATTATGCCTTTTGGATATTTTTCTCCGAGCTGGTTCTTCGGTTATGACATCGGATTTGAATTAATCTGCGGTTTAATCGCGTTACTTCTCGCACTCTTTGCGTTGCGCCTCTCAAAAATCACGTCAGAGCGCTCCGTCGGTTTATTTGGAAAAGGTTTTTTGCTTATCTCGGCGGCATATTTTTTTCAGGCGCTTTTTAATTTTCTCATGTTCACCCAGCTTGGGGAAGAGATTATCACAATGCAGGATATTGTTGTGGCTCAGGCGCTGCAGACAATCGGGGCATACGGGCACATGATTTTCATGGCCGCCGGAGTAATAGTTCTCCTTTACATGACTTTTGAGGTGAAGAAACCGCAAATACTTGCAATAATGTTTTTGCTTGCATTAATTCCGCTTATTCTTTCAGAGAATCCTTTCAATGTGTTCTATTTTATCACAACTATTTGCTTTGCTTTTGTCGCTTGGCACTTCCTAAAGAATTATTTCAAACACCGAAAAAGAATGCCGCTTATTACCGCTATAGCATTTCTCTTTTTGCTCTTTGGGAGTCTTCAATTCTTCTTTTCAATAAATGCCCACGGCGATCCAATGTTTTACGCAATGGGGCATTTAATTGTTTTGGCAGCATATTTGTTAATCATAATTAACTTTTATATGGTGCTCAAAAAATGAATTCAAAGCGCGATAAGGTATCAATTATTCACGACATACTTTTGCTTATCCGCAGCAAGGATGGAGAAGCCGGCCCCACACATATAATGTACAAGGCAAATCTCTCTCACCAAATGCTCACTGATTACTTGGGCGAGATGATTGCAAAGGGGTTCATTGCGGAGAAAACAAATAAAGCCCTGAAGAGAACTTACTCAATAACCGATAAGGGGCATGAATTCATTAAGGATTACCAGACCATTAGAAAGTTCTTTGACGCGTACGGGCTTTAGCGTCAGTTTTATTATTCAACTTCTCTGCCGGCAGCCTGCAAGAGAAACTTGTTTAAATCTCCTCTTTTCTAAATATTATTTATGTCTAAGCAAGATATCGGAAGCGGGGTGAGCGAAACCAAATTCAAAGTTGTTTCAAGCTTCAAGCCGGCAGGCTCCCAGCCTGAGGCGATTAAGCAATTGACTGATGGAATCAACAGGGGCTTTGCTGCGCAAACCCTGCTTGGGGTAACGGGGAGCGGGAAGACTTTTACAATCGCGAATGTTATTCAAAATGTCCAGAAACCGACGCTTGTTCTTGCGCATAATAAAACTCTTGCGGCGCAGCTCTACAATGAGTTCAAAACATTTTTTCCAAATAATAGAGTTGAGTATTTTGTCTCGTTTTATGATTATTACCAGCCTGAGTCATATATCCCGCAAACTGACCAGTACATTGAGAAGGATTCACAGATAAATGAGTATATTGAACGCATGCGTCTCTCCGCAACTTCTTCCCTCTTGAGCAGAAAAGATGTTATTGTAGTAGCCTCGGTTTCGTGCATTTATGGTTTGGGTAATCCAAAGAACTACAAGGGAATGGGGTTTGATATTTCAAAAGGACTGAAAGTTAGCAGAAGGGAGTTAATGGCAAAGATAATTGAGGGGTTGTATGAGAGAAATGATTTGGAATTATTGAGCGGAAGATTTAGAGTAAAGGGGGATACAATTGATATCATTCCGGGAAATGAAAGGGATATTTTGAGGATAGAACTCTTTGGAGATAAAGTTGAGAGAGTAAATATTTTAGATAAGGCAACGGGAGCGATTAAGCAGTCCCTCGAACATTATTTTTTATTTCCAGCAAGGCACTTTGTGACTCCTGAAAGCGAAACGCAGAAAGCCATGATTGAGATTGAGAAGGAGCTTGCTGAGAGATTGCCAAAGCTTGGACTGATTGAGGCGCACAGGTTGAAGCAGAGAACAAATTACGATCTTGAGTTAATGAGAACAATTGGTTTCTGTAAAGGAATTGAGAATTACTCAAGGCACTTTGACGGCAGAAGCGAGGGAGAAAAACCATACTGTCTGCTCGATTACTTTGGCGATGATTTTCTGATTGTGATTGATGAATCCCACCAGTCAATTCCGCAGCTTAACGGAATGTATAATGGGGATAGGCAGAGAAAAGAGACACTTGTTGAGTATGGTTTTCGCCTGCCAAGCGCGCTTGATAATCGTCCGCTCAAATTCAAGGAATTTGAGGAGTATATGAAGAAGCAAAAAACTATTTTTGTGAGCGCGACTCCCGATAAGTATGAAAGAGAGCACTCAAGGCAGCTTGTGGAGCAAATCATAAGGCCAACGGGACTAGTTGACCCTGAAGTTGAAGTGAGGAACACAAAGAATCAGATGGATGATGTGATGAAGGAGATTCAAAAGGTAATTAAGAATGGGCATCGCGCGCTCATCACCGCTCTTACAAAAAAACTTGCCGAAGAGATGGCGGATTATTTTGCCTCAAAGAATCTCAAATCACGTTACCTGCATTCGGAAATCAAAACCCTTGACAGAAGCGAAATCATTCGGCAGTTTAGGGAAGGAAAGTTTGATGTTCTTGTTGGAATTAACTTGCTCCGAGAGGGAATTGATATTCCTGAGCTTGGGCTTGTCGCAATATTTGATGCTGATAAGGAAGGATTCCTTCGCGACCAGAAGAGTTTGATACAAATTATTGGAAGGGCAGCGCGTAACTCAGCCTCGAAAGTTATTTTGTATGCTGATAAACAAACTGATTCAATGAAGAGGGCAATCGCGGAGACGAATAGAAGAAGAGAAATCCAGCTCGCGTATAATAAAAAGAACCATATCACTCCAAAGACAATAATCAAGCCTGTTGAGGAGCAGACAATCATAATCCGCGACACAAAGCATATTCCTCTTAAGGAGAAGGAACGGCTTGTTTCAAATCTTGAAGTTGAGATGCGCGCAGCGGCTGAGAGGCTTGACTTTGAGCTTGCTATAGCTCTTCGCGATCAGCTTGCCCTTCTAAAAAGAGAAATTGAGAAGAAAGTGAAATAGAATTGAATTAATTTGTGTCGCACTTTATGCATGTTGCGCTCTCTTCCGTTGAATCAGAGCAGATTTTGTATCCGTCCATGAACGTGCAAAGATATGTGTTTCCTTCATCCGCGCAGGTGCCGCATGTGGGCGGGTTGGTCTGAAAATTTTGTTCCTGATAATTAATATCTTCCTGATTTATGTTTGCAGAAGAGTCAGCAAAGCTTATGCCAAACATGCTTGCAAAGAGATTTTTGAAGAAATTAATTATTGTCGCGATTAATCCTGTCTCAATGCATTTTGAATCAGAACACATATTTGATTTGCATTCAGGGTTATTCTCGCAGTCCGCATTAAGCCCTTTCTGGTCCTCAAATATCTTGTTTATTGAGCAGTATTGCCCGTTTAACCTATAATCAAGTTCATAGCAGTTGCTTCCTATGGAGCACCAATCACAGGCATTATCTTGGGGGTTTGGAGAAATTAACTCTTGATCTCCCAAAGAGTTCTCATCGTATAATTCCGGCTGCGGCGTATTCAAATCATCAGGCGCTGCATTATTATCTAATTGGCATTCCCAAATGCAAGCAGGAGGAATTGAATTAGTCTGCCCAATAATTGCCGCGGATTGTCCTTGCGGGCAGAGGGGAGGCAGGTTTGTGCAATTCAGCGCGTTTTCATTATAAACATCGGCAAAAGCAATGGTGGGAATAAGGATTGCGAGCGCGATTAGAATAAACAAAAATCTTTTTTGCATGAACTATTATTAGTTTCATTATTTTTAATGGTTTTCTTTTGCAAAGAATGGTGCTTGTTAGCCGGCTCCCCCGCCTCCACCGCCGCCCCCGCCTCCTCCCCCTCCTCCGCTAAAGCCCGAGGAGCCCGAGCTTGCAACTGCTGAATTGAATGCGCTTGAGAAACTGTTTGAGATTCCTGCAAAGTCTGATGCGGAGAATGCGGCGCCGTATGCCACAAAAGAAGCGGAGTGGAAATTTGATACGTCCGCGAATACAAATTTCATTGCTTTCTCAACGGTTTTTCCTTCCCCGAGGACAACAGCATAGACCAGATACTTTTCCCAAAGCACTATTGCAGTAGGGGGCATTTTTGTTAACTGCGAGAAATCATGGAGGAATTTCTTGAAGTTATTCCATTTTTGGTATGCAAGAGCGCCTTTTTCTGTGCGCGCCCGTATTGCCTGCGGCAGCATTAGTGCAATTGCGATTGCGAACAATGGTGTTAGTATCCATGTGGCCGGAGAAATAATTCCAAAGACTATTGTGTTTATTATTGTTAGTCCGGCATACGGCAGAACCCCGTCCTTTTTTTTGTCAAATTTTTCCGCATCGTACTCTTTTTTGGTCTGTTTTTGCCATTCAAGCAGCCAGTCTCGTGATTCGTAAGGATTTGATTTCAGGTATTGCTGAATATCCTTTATCGTTGCAATATTTGGAGTGCTTTCTCTTTTCTTCTTCTTAATGTATTTATCCCAGAATGACTCTGGGTCGGCTTCTGCAATCTTTGAGATTAATTCAAATAGCTGCTGCTGACTCTTATTCAGCCCCTTAACATTGTTTTTCTGGATTCTTATTTGGAATTCTTTCTTGCCATTTTCATCAGTTATTTGCTCTATCCTGAATATTCCTTTTAGGGCGAGATAAAGTATTTCCGGTCCTATTTCCCGCGGAGAAGCAGTTTTTATTAGTGAGTGCATCAGTGATTTTACCATTGCGGGAGGAATATCCGCAGGGGGTTCCCTCTCATAAATCGAATTGTAATTTGTAACTGGTTCCCTGCCAAAAAAGTGCCATGCGAGAATAAATATTATTAGCTGGATTATGAGCGCGCCAAAAAGCATAACTGGATTAATAATTGCCAAAAGGGACAGCGGGACTAACAAGAATATTAAGAAAACTACTGCAAAGAATATTATTCCTGCCTGCGGGTATTTTCTCATTGCAAACGGGAGAATAATTACTCCTCCAAAAATTAATATTACAAAAATAATTGCAAACATTCCTCCTGCAAAATCATCCGATACGGGCGGAGTGTAATTTGATTCTTCAGTAACTATTTTATCAAGTCCCGCTTCAGCGCTCTTTGAAATGGTGAGCATTGATGAGGGAAATGTGGTTCTTATTTCAACCCACTGATATGCTGGAATATTGAATGCCTGAAAAATTAATGTTTGGTTATCATCCGCCACCGCGATTTTTCCGTTAATCTCTGGGTGTCCCCACGAATAAATTTCTTTTGGGTCATTTACTTTTGCGGGGAATTTTATGAATCCCGTCAGCTCTCCGAGGTCATGATCCCAGCCATCCTGCCATACTTTCCAGTAAAACTCTCCAATGTCTGAATATGCTTTTACCGCGTTTGAGATGGTGTAAGTCATTTTGAATGTTTTGATTTCATCAGCCGCCGTATAATACCATGTATAGCGCGTGCTGTCTCCATTTCTGCCTGTGGCATATTGCAATTCCTTCTCGCCGTCATAAACATGGAAATCTGAGTAGCTCCAGTCGCCCAAAGGCAGGTCTCTATAAGCATAGCTAAAACTTCCTTTGAAGCTAAAAGTAATATTCTCTGTAACGTTAACGCTTCCATCAGAGTTTATCGCAAACTGGACATCTGCTTTGTCTAGGGAGTAACTCTTCGCCGAGGCGAAGGAGATAATTAGTATTAGGGATAGTATTAGAAACGCGAAAACCCTTTTTTGCATTTTGAATTAATGTGTTTGGTGCTTAAAATAGTTTCTAAAATTGGAAAATCTGTGCTATTTACTGTTTTGGCTTCTTATCAAAGTAGCCCATATCAACGAGTTTTAATAGAACCAGCTGTTTTACAACATCCGCGCGTGTGCAGCCGACCTTGTCTATTAATTTGTCTATTGCATCCACTTGTTCCTTGGAAAAATATGGACTTATGCGGTATCCCTGCACCATACAGTAACTAATCAGTGTTAGGGTTTATAAATCTTTTCCGGTTTATAGTGACTAATAAGTGCAGTCTCTAATGAGTAACTGCAAAACCTGTGGGGTGTTAAAATGAAAAGATATTTCGCAAGTGAATCAATTACGGAGGGGCATCCGGACAAAATATGCGACGGAATCAGCGACGCGATACTTGATGCGTGCTTGACTCAGGACCCAAATACAAGGGCGGGTGTAGAAACAGTTGTCACAACTGATTTTTGCTGTGTTGTCGGAGAAGTTACAACTACTGCCAAAGTAAATTTTGAGGAAGTTGCGAGAAAGAAAATCAGGGAAATTGGATACACTGATCCCGCGCTTGGATTTTCAGATAAATCGCAGGTTATGATAAGGATTCACAAACAGAGTCCTGATATCTCGCAGGGAGTTACTGAAGGAGAAGGGGATTTTAAGGAGCAGGGGGCGGGTGACCAGGGAATGATGTTTGGTTACGCATCCACTGATACACCTGAACTAATGCCATTGCCAATAATGCTTGCGCATGCACTCTCAAAAAAACTCGCTGAAGTTAGAAAGAATGGTTCGATTAAGGAAGCATTGCCTGACGGGAAAAGCCAGGTAACTGTTGAGTACGATGACAATACTCCAAAGAGAGTTGATACTGTTGTTATCGCAATCCACCACAAGGAATGCGAGATGGAGCAGCTAAGAAAACAGGTTCTTGAAAAAGTAATTAAGCCGGTTCTTGGAAAATGGCTTGACTCAAAAACAAGAATTTTTATTAACGCCACTGGAAAGTTTGTTCTTGGCGGACCGACTGCTGATTCAGGACTTACCGGAAGAAAGATAATTGTTGATACCTACGGCGGAATGGGGCGACACGGGGGAGGAGCATTCTCTGGTAAAGACCCTTCAAAGGTTGACAGAAGCGCCGCGTATGCCGCAAGATATGTTGCAAAGAATGTTGTTGCTGCCGGGCTTGCGCAGAAGTGCGAAGTTCAGGTATCCTACTGTATTGGTTTTGCCGAGCCGCTTAACATTCACGTTGAGTGCTTTGGGACAAACAAAATTCCTGAGGAAAAGATTGGAGAGTTAATACGAAAAAACTTTTCGCTAAAACCTGCCGACATAATCAAAACGCTTGATTTGAAGAAACCAATATATCACAAGACAAGCGCATACGGTCACTTCGGCAAAAACGATTTGCCTTGGGAAAGAACAGATAAGGCTGCGGAACTAAAGAAACAAGCGGGACTCTAAAAAGAGTCTCTGCTTTTTTTTATATTTTTTTCATTTTCTTATTTCTTTATTGGAGATTCTCAGCTGCTGTAATTTATATTACACTTAAATGACCTGATTTATTATTAATAAACAAGTACAGGGTATTGTATGGAACAATCAAAGAAAACCGTGGGTGTGCTCGGGGGCATGGGACCCAGGCGCCTCATCTGATTTTTATTCTAAATTGATTAAGCACGCACAGGAGAAATATAACGCGGTGCAGGACACGGATTATCCTCCCATTATTATTTACAGTCTGCCTTTGTTCGGGTTTGATGAAACCGGAATTGTGGATGAAGAATTAGTAAAAAACCAGCTCCTTGTCAGGAGTCAAAAAGCTTGAGGCTGCGGGCGTTGATTTTATCGTAATCGCATGTAACACGGTGCACGCTTATTATAACGAAATGCAATCCGCAATAAAAATACCAATATTCAGCATTATTGATGAAACCAAGAAAATGGCGGCAGTGCAGGGGGTTAAAAAAATTGGATTATTTGCCTCAGAGACCACAGTTAAGTTGAATCTTTACCAAAAATCATTTTTTGGCGCAGGAATTGAAGTAATCCCCCCAAATGAAGAACAGCAAAAAGTTTTGAATTGTGTAATTGAGCATGTGATGGGAGGAAACCAAGACGGGGAAGATATTAAGGCGCTTAAAGAAATTGCAAAGAATTATAAAAACCAGGGCGCTGAGGCGATTGTTCTTGGCTGCACCGAAATCCCTCTCGCAATCAACCAAAGCCACACAGAAATAAAGTTATTTGATACTCTGCAGATACTTGCTGAATTTGCTGTTGATTATGCTCTTTGCGGCAAAAAGCCTGTGGATTCAAAAATCCAAAGTCCCTCAATATGAATAGCCATTGATGAAGTAAATCCTAATACTGCTTATAGGGGATTTATCAATTCTTTTTGATTGGTTTAGGCTCTTTTGAGTCGCAATAAACTTTTATACTAGTTCATACTTCCTGTTAGTCGGTTATAAATGAAAGGAATTGTTTTTGGTTTAATTTTGGTACTTGTTTTACTTTTTGTTTTTGGGTGTACTGACCAAAGCATAATCCCAAACGCTGGTGACTTGAACATATCTCCTAATAATAGCGGCTCAAATGTTTCTGGCGGTGATTCTACTTCCTCAGAAATAACTTTTTTGCCTCCAGCTGTGCTTCCCGAAGCAACAGAAGGCACTGATTATTTATATAATTTTTGTAATCCTCAGCCAACTGGTAATTCTGTTTGCGGGTCGTATGGGCAGGCGGGGGTAACAACAGAGCCTGTTGGGGGAAATTGGGTGTATTTGTTCTCAATCCTATCTAGCGAGTCCTTGCCGCCGAACTTTTACATTACAAATAATGGAAAATTGGTGGGCAGTCCAAGGGATTCGGGAACATACTCTTTTAGCGTATGCGTTAAGAACGACCAATCAGTTGTAGATAATTCTGTTTGCAAAACCACTTCCTTAACCGTTAAGCCTTACATACATAAAGTGGATTACAATGTTGCAATAACAATTGATTCTGCGATCTTCCGCCAGTGTGTGCCGGGCGATATTCATAGTTCAAGCGGGGGTTGGGAAGTTGTTGCTCAGGGCACGATGACTTCTAACATACCATTTTGGCAGGGACCAGAAAGAAGCACGCCTGGTTATAGGGCCCCTACTGTTGGCTTTTATATAATATCAACTACCGCGTCCTTTCCGGAGGATATGATCTCGGATGTATACGCAGAGGATATGGATTGCGGGACATGGAAATTAATCAAACCAGTGGGGTATTCGGCGTATTGTGAGAAAGAGGCAGGGGATCCTGATACGGCTATTTGGAAGGTCACTCATTCGCAGAGAACTATTGAATCAGAAAGAGTGGGCATTGGGGCAAGCATAAAGTCTTACAACCCAGACAATTATGCTGATTATGTTCCGGCTGACACTAATTTAAATTTATATTCCAGAATTGAAAAATCCGTCGGCACCTGCTAGCATATTCAAAATGATTCTTTTAAAAATCTAAATCCCCATAACTTCAATGGCCAGTGATGAAGTAAATTCTAGTAACCTTTATAGGGATTTATAAAAAGTTTGGCTCTATTTCTACTATGGGACTAAACTTGATACGAAATAATCTGGTTCTGGAACTGCATATACCAAACTTTAACAAAGCGAGAGAATTTTATGCAATATTTGGATTTACTGAGTTAAGTTACGACCCGACTTCTGGAGGCGGTAGTGAGTTAGGGTATATGGTTCTTGAAAGAAAAGACTTGCTTGGTAGGACATTGATAAATTTTTATGGTGATGATGAGAAAGTTTCAAAACATGCACATTTTAATGAGTTCCCCTCCGACACCCCAAGAGGATATGCTGTTGAGATAACAATTCCTGTATCAAATATTGAGAATATTTGGGATAGCGTAAAGAAAAAATTGAGTTCTTCGCAAGTTAGTCAGCCATTAACTTTGAAACGTTGGGGCAAGAAAGATTTTCGAGTAATTGACCCTTTTGGTTTTTATGTTAGATTTACTGAGTTAGTTAATTGGGGGCAATGAGAAAAAAAAGCCTTTTTCTTTTAATGTTATTTGTTTGCCCTGCGCCATTAATTTAAAAACCTCAATATCCCTAATTCTATTGGCCAGTGATGAAGTAAATCCCTGATGATTTAATGATTAGTTAATCCAACTCTGAGGCCATTATCTTTAGTTTTGAATTGTTCATGTTTGAGAATTAGCTTTTAATTTTCCTCAATCTCTTTCAAATTAGTCTTAATCTTTTTCTCAACGAGCTGGGACATTACTTTCTCAATTATTGAAACCCTTTCATTAAGGAGTTCGAGTTTTTTGTTTGTTGCTTGTATTGAGCCTGCCATCAGCGCTGTGTTTTCATTCAGGTTCTGGACATGTGTGATTACTTCTGGCTCAATATAATTAAGCGCGGGGTTAGCAAATCCTCTTTCTGCGGTATAACTGTTTTCCTCATTTTTTCTCTGCCTTGAAGCTGAAACAAGTATGTTGGCTAGTATTAGCGCCATTATCAGAATTATTAGGAATACAATTATCATTCTCTCACAAAAGATTTCCGTCTGCCGGAACTTAAAAACTTAGCGTTGTGGGGTCAGAAAAATAACTTCTTGAAGTTCTTTTCCTGCTGGTCCTCAACCTCTTTGAGTGAAAGTGATTTGAGTTCTGCAACTTTTTGCGCGATTAATTTAATCTTCGCGGGCATCGCTTTCTCTCCGCTAAATCTTATTGGGGAATCTGTTTCAAAGAGCAAATTATTAAGTGGAAAAGCTAAAATATTTTTTTGTATGTTCTCATTCTCAAGCACATTTAAGCCGACTGAAACAAAATATTCCTTCTCCGCGGCTTTTTTCATCAGCTTCTCTGAATCAACAAATGAATGCAAAAGCGCTTTCTTTGCATTACTCTCTTCAAGCATTTTGAGAACCTGGCTTTGCGCATAGCGGGAGTGAATAATAAGCGGTTTTTTGCTTTCTTTTGAAAGTTCAATGAAGCGCGAGAAAATGTCTTCCTGCTTCTTTTGGTCCTCTTTCTTCACCGCGTACTTATAATCAAGTCCGACTTCCCCAACTGCAGTCGCTTTTGAAATCTCGGCGTTGAAAAAGTAAAACGCTTTGTCTAGCTCAAGCGGGGTTAAGTCCATAGCGTCAAGAGGGTAGAGTCCGATTGCGGGAAGTATTTCCGGGTTATTTTTGGCGAGTTCAAGGTTCTTTTCATTTGAGGCAAAGCTAGTGGAGCAGGAGATAATTTTCATAATTCCCGCGGTTTTTGCCCCGCTAAGAGCCAAGTTACGTTCTTCCTCCCGCATTAGGTCCAGATGGGAATGCGCGTCAAATAGCATACTGAGTTGTTGTCAAGAAAGGAATAAAAGGATTTTTAGCGC
>CABMEU010000011.1 GCA_902385225.1 uncultured archaeon
CAAATAGATTTGCCTTCCTCCGTTACGTTAACAAAAAAATCCCTGCTCCGCTGGTGCACTCTCTCGCTCGGATTAATTTCGCCAAAAGAATCAAGGGATAAGGGTTTTTTGGTGTTTGACGCGTTATTCACTTTTTTATTCACAAAAAAAAGCGCCCCGACAACGCTTGATGTTAAGGCATTCATAAAAGAAAAGAGCGGGGTAGAAATGAGCGAGAAATTAATCCGCTACCACTTGAACAGATTAATTGAGCTTGGTATCCTAACCCGCGATGGCTTAGTATACAAAATAAATCCTTCCCCAACGAGCGAGGCGCGCTCTTCAATGAAGGAATCCTTTAACGCGTGGGCAAAAAAACCATTGGAAAAGAATTTAGAGGAAATCGCGCTCGCGCTTGAGAAACTCCAAAACGCGTATGAAAAGTAGAAAATAATTCTGAAATCAATGTGGCTAATTAAAAAACTTAGAAAAAGCTGGAAAAAGTGAAAAAGAATAATCTTCTTCCGCCCCAAAACCCCATAAAAAAACCTTATATATTCTAATGCCTCATTATTTCATATGGTCTTTTCTTTTTTCGGCGAAAAAGCCCAGTCAACTACTGAGTATTTAGCTCTTGTTGGCTTGTTAGTGCTTGTCTCTCTTTTAGTCGCGGGGCTTGTGATTAATCAGGTTGATTCCTCCTCAAGCACTTTCTCAAGAGCGGATAATTTGGGCGCGGTTGCGGGAGCATTCGCCTCAAATGATTTTAGTGCTACTTCCTCTGGAGATTTATATATTACAATAGCAAATCACTCCGACGAATCAATCACTCTTTCCTCGATTACAGTTGACGGAGTGAGCGCGAGTTATACTGATGATATTGATTTTGACAGCAAAAAAGCTTTCAAGATTTCTGGAATCACAGAATGCGCGGGCGTTTATGAAATGTATGATGTGAGTTTCTCGTATATCTCAGAATCTGGACTAACAAAAACATATAGTTTTGGAACATTAAGGGTTCCATGCTCAAATGCAGTGTCATTGATAGAAACCTCGGTGCCCGTGGTTGTTCCTGAGGGCGAATTTATTCGCTCAGCTTTTTTTCACACGGACTCAAATTTTGCGAGCGGCTCTTTTAACTTGACAGGTTTAGCGGGCTCAAATGCGGGTGTTTCGTATGACGGTAACTCAAAATTAGTTAGACCGGGAAATATTGTGGGCTTATGGCACTTAAATGGCAATGCAAATGATTCCAGCAGCGGTGGAAATAATGGTACTTGGAGCGGCACGGAATTATACACAGACGGATTTTGGGGAACGAACGCCGCAAATTTTGATTCAAGCTCAAGAATAGATGTTGCAGATAACTCAAATTTTGATATGGCTGGAACTTATACAATTTCATTTTGGATTAACTCAACTGACACGGGAGATAAACCAGTGGATTTATCAAAAGTTGATGGCAGTGTTCAGCCCACTAATGGGTGGTACATAAAAACATCCAATAACTCGCTTTACATTGGCGGGTATAATGGAACAGAATATAGCTGGTCAATGAACGCTGACGGCCACTGGCACCATGTTGTGTTCTCCGATAATGGAACAGATTTAACGGTATATATTGATGATTCGGTTGCGGGAACAGTTAGCGGATATTCCTCAAAACCTCCTCTTAATGATGCGCCGCTAAGATTTGGAGGAAACACAGCATTCCCTGGAACCGGCTGGATTGGAAAACTTGAAGAAATCGCGATATGGGATGTCGCGTTAAATTCTTCGGAAGTAACCTCGCTATATGACTCATGGGGATTTGATTCAAATTTTATTTCCCCAGTATATGACACGGGAAAGGACTCTAATTTCGTTTCACTGCAATATAATCTCAATTCAGGGGGCGTAACAACTTATTCATATGGAAATGTAATTAATCCTTCAGAGGAGCCGAGCCTCGGGGTAGATCTTGACGGATTATGGCATCTAAATAATTCTCAGGTTCATGATTCTTCAACCGGGGAAAATGACGGTGTTGTTGGCGCAAACACTTTCTTTGTTCCCGCTCTATGGGACAGAGACGGGGTGGAGCTTGACGGCACAAATAGTTATGTGAAAATTCCGGTTCTCACCGCACCCGAACTTGAGCCATCCTCAGCTATTACTCTCTCAATCTGGGCTAAAAGAATTATCTCAAATTCGCCAACAGAAATACTCTTCGCAAAACCAACCGCGAACCCTACTTTTTGGGAAGAGCCTCACTTGGCGACAGGTTACTCTCACACCGCGGAGAGTTATAGTTATGGTTTCATTGTGACTTCCGAGGCAGGAGCATTAAGCTTTGTTGTATCAACTACCCCTGGGGGAGTCCCAACAGTGAATGCCGCGAACGCATCAATTCCTTCAGACGGATTATGGCATCACTTAGCTGGAACATATGACGGCTCCACGGTAAAAATATACGTTGACGGGGCGCTTATTGACACTGATACGGATTCCACTGGAAATATTTATTATCCTAATCCAACTAGCGTTGCGATAGGAATAGGGGGAACAGAATTTTCTGACCCTGAGCATTATCATGGAACACTACAGGAAGCGGCGATTTGGGGCAGGGCGCTAAGCGCAACCGAAGTAAAGGAATTATTCAGCAAGGGCGCGTCAAAACTTGGGATAAAATATAAGGGCTGTAGCAGCGCTGACTGCAGCGACGGCTCATGGAGCGCTCTTGACTCCAATATCAGTTCTTTAATAGATGTCACAAGCATTCAGAACAAACGCTACTTCCAATACGAAGTGTTTCCTTCGTTTTACACTTTCGAAGGCTCCCAGCAGTATCCAAATTCATATCCAAAGTTTGCTGATTTGAATTTTGTTTATGTAAATTAATTCTTTTCTAAAACCCTAAATGAAGCCCGCGTAACCTAATTTCTCTCTTTTAATCTCGAAATTTCTTAAGTAAAGCAGGTTTTTATATAACGAATTTCTATTAGTTAGCGGTGAAGTTTTGCCTCCACAAAAACGCATGTCCTATGAAGCCTCGCCCGGCGAATTCTACAAGGGGATTACGGCAGTTGGGGAAACTTTTGAGGGCGAAACAAAAACCGTTGTGGAAAAAAATCCCGAGTTTGTTATTTTCTGCAAAAAAATGTATAAACAATTCCCTTCTCTTGGGAAGGGCGCGATTTATAGCGAACAGCACAAAGAAGCGGTGCAATTCCTTGGCTGGAGATTAAGCGCGGAAGAATTCATGGCTGCTCTAAAAGGAATTTCAATGATTGGAATAATCGCCGCCGTAATAATTCTCGCGATATTTTATTTTGTAGGCTATGTTCTCCCGATTGGGGATAATGGAATCGGATTGGGATTAATCCAAAACTCCGATGCGCTGGGAAGTTTTTCCCAGATGGTTCTTGGCGCAGTGGCTTTGATTCTGTTTGGTATGATTGGAATGGTAGTGTATATGATTTACAGCTACCCGATTAACGCCGCTGATGAGGAAAAAAACCGCGCGCTGACTTATGTCCCCGAAATGGTAGGGTATATGATAATGTCAATGAAACTCGTTCCTAATCTTGAGAAAGCAATTGAGTTCAGCGCAAAGCACGGAAAAGGAAAAGTGGCTGACGATTTTAAGAAACTCATTTGGGATTTTCAAATCGGAGTATACTCCTCAATAAGCGAGGGGCTTGATATGCTCGCGTACCGGTGGGGAAAATATTCCACTGAACTAAAAGACTCAATGATGAGAATTAGAGCCAGTGTAATGGAACCCTCCGAATCAAAACGCTATCAAATTTTAGACAAAACAATGATGGAAGTGCTTGACAGCGTTAAAGAAAAGATGGGGGATTATGCGAGAAGTTTGAATCAGCCCTCTGTAATGTTATTCTATATTGGAGTGCTCCTGCCTCTTTTACTCGTAATTATTCTTCCAGTGGGCTCAGCGTTCTCCGGAATGCCTTTTGCCACTGCTCCAGTTCTGTTCGCTATTTATTGTGTTGGAATCCCTTTCATGGCATTCACTTTCGCAAAGAACGTTGTGAAAAAAAGGCCTCCTACATACGAGCCTCCCGAGATTACTGATAATTTTGTCGGACTCCCAAAGAAATGGATGATGAAACTCGGCGGGGGCAGCGCGGATGTTCGAATGATAGCGATTTTAATTTTAATAATCGGTGTCGCTCTCTCGCTTACATTATCTTTCGAAGGATTCCCTCCAAAAGATTTAATTCCAAAGGACCCCGAGACAGGACTCCCAATTTTCCAGTTAGTTGCTCCCGATAAACAGTACGCTGAAATATTCGCGGAGTACGGGTCTGATTATTTTGAGAAAGTTCTTGACCTTTATATTATACAAATAGGGGATCCTCTCCCAGGGTACGGAGTAAGGGAAGGGAGATTATACAAATCCCTTATCGCGCAGGGCGCATACGCTACCGCGCTTGATACTGAAAGGGTTGTATTAAAGAAAGAGCTTGAGATTACAAGCAAACCAAAAAATGACCCCACAAAATATATTTTCTGGTCGGGATTATTACTCACAATCGCTTTGATGGTGTCATTTGTTTTATATTATAAGAATATTTACAAACGAAACGCGCAGCTTCAAATTGTCCAGATGGAGGATGAGTTCAAGGAATCAATGTACATGATTGCCTCAAGAATGGGGGAGAATAAACCGGTTGAGAATGCGCTAAAGCAGGCGAAAGAATTCCTGCCTAACCTCCTCATCAGCAAGAGAATTTTTGGAAAAACTGTTGAGAATATTGAACTCATGGGTCTTCCTCTTGAAACAGCCGTATTTGATCCGGTGTACGGCGCGATGAAAGGAATTCCCTCAAAAACACTAACGACCGCAATGCGTCTCTTAGTTGACTCAGTCACGCTTGGTGTTGAGGTTGCCTCAAGGACACTAATGTCTCTGTCTTTGCAAATGGAGAACATGGACAAAGTAAATAAGGCACTAAGCGATATGGTTTCTGATGTAACAACCACAATGCAAACAATGGCGCTCTTTATCGCTCCGATGGTTCTTGGTATAACTACGGCTCTTCAAAAAGTTGTGATAATGACTCTCGCAAGTGTAGTTGCCTCTCCTGAGGCGATGGGCGCGCAGGACGCATCATCCACAATAGCAAGCGCGGGGGTGGGTAATGTTGTTGGTAACGCGGGCAATATTGGCTCAATATTTAAGGTAAGCATTGATTCATTCAGAACATTCGCCACCCCGCGAGATTACTTAATAGTAATCGGAATATATGTTGCGCTCATAGTAGTAATACTCACTTTCTTTACCACAAAAATAAAGGAAGACAACAGCCTCTTATTCAAAATAAACCTTGCCAAATCCCTCCCGATAGCAATGGCGGTATATCTTGTGACAACAGTAGTCGCTAACTTCGCGATTGGAATGGTAATGGGCTGATTCGCATGTTCGAACTCTTTAAGGACAATAGAGGACAAGCGGAATCCGTATTCAGGCTCATGATTGACTCCGCAATTGGTCTAGCAATTCTAATTATCATAATTTCTTCCCTCTCCCAATTTGACAGGCTTTCCCTAAACCAATCCGTCTCAGATTTTCGTGACCTAGTGGTTTCCTCTTCCCAGTCTCCCGACGGGCAGGTCTTTAACTCAAAGGAATTAACTTTCGCGCAGGGACAGACCTTCTCCACCCTTGACCTTGAATCCTGGACCAATATTAGCGAGAAATGCTTTGAATTTGACTCAGTTGCAAAAGCCTCTATGAATGTATCTGATGGGCGCGATGTGGCGGAGTTCTTGAGCAGATTTAATGTAAAAGTCTCAGCAAAATGCGTTTCGCGCTCCTGTGACCCCACAAACCAGGCAGATAAGAGCAACTGCTGCGTATGCTGCAAAGTTCTTTTTGGAAAAGTATTAACCGCGGATGATTCGATTAACTGTCCAAGGAATTGAAGTTCTCGCAATAACCAACTCATTAGATTTAAATACTACTTTGGCGTTTCTTATGCAAAGGTGATTTTGTGCTTAATCAAAAAGGACAGGCTTTCAGCGTATTTGAGCTGATGATTGCGGGTGTTGTTGCATTCGCTATCCTCATCATTTTGCTGATGGTTATAAATAACGTAAACACGGGAGTAACATCAAATCCAAAAGATGCTATTTCTACTGCCGTAAAAACAGTTGGTGTATCAGGGCAGACAACAAGCAATGTATTCTCCTTTAAGAACGGCGCACAAGTAAGCTCGGATGATATTTCATCACAAACAGGGCTTGATGTGGGCTCATTGTTCTTCATGGAAGGACAGTTCCAGAATGATAATACTATCACAGTATCAAGCGATGGTAAATCAGTTCTATATACTGGTTCAACAGAGAAAAAAGTTCAGGCAATAGTTAACTGCAAGCAGAACGAGGGAGCACTCGGAAATTCAATAAAGGTGCTTTCAGAAAGTACTTCTTTCAGTAGTTATTCCTTCAACCCAACAGCGTCATGCGGGGACGTTAGCCCTTGCTGCGCAATAATCCTAATAAGACCAAAGAACTAATCAAATTTGAATGTGAAAAGAAGTATTATATACTTCTTTTCCCTATTTCTTTTTATGAGACATATTCTAGATGAGTTGTTTTCAAAGGACTCAGTTTTCCTTGAGGAGGACGGGGACTCAAGCTTCGGCACGGTTTACCTTATCTTAGTATTCGCGATAGCGGCTCTTTTGCTTGTAATGGTGGTTAAGCCGATGTTCCAGTCAGCTCAGAAAACCATTCCAAAGACCTCAAGCGGTTCAGGCAATTAATTAGTTTTTATTAATAATTTAAATTAATCAAAAATATTCCCTTCATAGGTTGGTTTTTGTGCAGAAAAAAGACTTATCATTAACAAAGCGCCTTTTTCCTCATGTTCTTCCAGACGGCTCAAGGGCCCAAGCCAGCGCCCCGTTTGAATTATTTGTTGCCGTAATCATCATGACCTTCGTCATTATTGTGGGGTATCAGGTGCTTGACAGTGTTTCAAGGGAAGTGTGCCTAAATTCCGTTGAGAGAGAAATGACTACTTTTAAGATAAAACTTGAGGATACCGTTGCGAGGAAGAGCTCGAATAAATTCATGTTCAGTCCTCAGGGCGGATGCTTTGAATCAAAAGGAACAATAATGAAGATTGATGTTGAGAAGGACTCAAAGATTTGCGCGAATAGATGCGGTTACCCTTCTGATTCCTGCTATGTAATGACATTTGCAAATCCAAATATTCCCGGAGCGTTTAGGCAAAAATGCCTCGAACTTCCGCAGTACACAACATTTGCCACAACTGATTGCGGGCAGATAGAGGGACCTGACTCAGCTGACTATGGTCCAATAGACCCGATTAGTACAGGCGCGCTGCAAGTAGGCTCATATATTACAAGAAATATTTCCGCTGCGGGAGAAACATACCCGAATGTGTGCGTGTTCTACAAATCAAGCGGAGTAGTTTCACATTAAGTTTTACTTTGAATGCCTTTTTTCCTCCCAGAAAAGCTTTTTTAGTAGTGAATTCCTTCTATTGCCATAAGGATTGTAAGCGGGCGTAAGTATTTTGGTGATTTAATTGCTTGGATTCATAATGAGTAAAATGCAGATGCTTCTATTCGCTACGGGCATCGCCGTTGTCGCTTTATTGTTTTATAATTTTGTTTCAGGGGTAAGTGTGACCCAGCAGGCGCAGACAATTGCGATTGCGAATGCGAAACTTGTTTCCGACCAATTGAGCAATGACTTGCTCTGCTCGGATAAATTCACTTCAATTCCGGATAGGCTTACCTATGGTATGATGAATGAACCCGTTTTTTATGACTTGGAATTCTCAAAGCAGCCGGGCGGAACCTCAAGCGCGGGAGGAGTTGATCAGGTATTCAACAAATTAATTGTCCGTGTTTCCCAGCACAATAATAATCCTAATTCAAAGAAAGTTGCCCTTGCGGCCGATTCCCTGATGTCCGATGCGGAATTTGTTTTAGTTGACCCGAATTATCTTTTAGAAATGACTGATATTGGGGTTTCATATAACGGCGGAAATAATAGTTCAATTACTATTTACCCAAGAGCCGCCTCAAAAACCGGCGTGGCATCAAACACCCCTAACGCATTTGTTGCGCTAAAGGAAGTAGTTGCCGGAAAGAAAACAATGTATATTATTCCATGCTCAACTTCCGGAGAGCCGAATAATTGCGTAAGAAATGTTCTAAGACTCGGCTGCCACATGCTTGAAGTGGACGGCAAAACAAGCCAAACTGATTTGGTTCGCTCCTGCTTTAACATCTCAACAAACGTTTCAGATAATTTTGTTCCTACAAAAGTAACCACTACAAGCGGCTTAGTTTCAAGCGTGGTTCCTTCAAGCGGTTCTTATGAGGTATCGACAAAAGCATATACTTTGCGCGACTGCTCATGCTTATTCCCCGAAGTAACCGGCGCAAGCGGAGGGGGATGCTAGTGGCTCCTTTCTTAAAAAGAAATTCCTTTTCAAGGCGCGGATTCATCGGCCCGATTGGGGATGACTTGCCTTCACTTGTCCCTCTTGTGATTTCTCTTTTGCTTTTCTTCTCAATCTTCACTCTCACGCTTAACACATATAACACAAAGAATTTTTTCATAAACAAGCAGATAGAAATGACTTCCGCCGCGCGCGAAATAAAGGGGGACTCATTAATCCTAAACATGGACCAATTCATGAAGAAGTGCCGAACAGTGAGCGGAAAGAACTTCCCTTACAATTTTATGGTGGGAATTTACGGGGCGGATTCAGATTTACGCACAACTGTTAGTGATTTGCTTGACCTTCAAAACAACGGTTCAAATCCAAACAACCAGATACTGAGCGCTGACCTCGCGGGCTCAAAACAAAATTATTTTTGCGTCTATAAGCACGTGGGCGCTCTTCCTTTTACCCAGAACGCGAAAACCGCTTACCTTTTGAGATATTATCCAGTTGCTGTCCAGCAGGCAATTACACGAACAGTTAACGGGGCAGCTGTCACCGAGTATTTGATTATTCCCGGAGTAATGGCGATGGTGGTTTGGGAATGAAGACAGAGAATAAGTATAAGCAAAGGTCTTTTTTGCACATGAATCAGCGCGGGCAAGCAGCCTTAGTTGATTCCCTTTTCTTCATCGCAATTGTGGCAACCATTTGCACCGGATTATTTTATTTCGCGGTGAATTATGGGCTTGGAACAGAGAACTTATTGAATTCATTTTACTCCACCGATTTTGCGATGGATTCGCTAAAAGTAATTACTTACATTAATGTTATGCGTGACGGCTCAGCCGTAATAGTCGGAAACCCTTCATCCTCTTCGCTTTCCACTCTGAGTACTTCAAGCCCCGCGGGGTCAAAGGAATATGATTATTTACTTGCGCTGATAAAGGAGGATTTCTCAAAGAATAAGAAGCTCGGGACGCAGACAAAAATAGCAATCGCGAACACCCTTTACTCCGTGCTGAAACCATTTGATGATTCTGTTGATTACGCGTTTTACATCTCAAGAGAGAGCACCGTTCAGGGCTCAAGCACTTACTTGGCGCTAATTCTTTCCACGCACAAGTTCTATGGATATGGAATGGTCCCTGTAACTATTAATGGGGTTACTACAGACAGAAATGGGCCTCTAGTACGAAGAGTATTTTACTCCTGCGAGCCGACAAATAACAAGGCGCTGGAGAAGAATGTTTTTCCTTATGTTGGGCAGATTGATTCAGCTTTAGGAAAGATTACGCTCGGAACTGGTTTAGGGAACACTTCCCCTTACATAATCGGATTGCATGTGTGGGTTTCAAAACAAGTGGGTGTCCTTCAGGACCCGACAGCAGTTGGCTCCGAACTTGGATGCACAATACTTAACCCGCTCTCTCCAACGCTTCCAAATATTAGCGACCTTGAGCCTTGAGCGCTTTGATACTTTTGGAATTTAGGCTTCGTTCTTCGTTCCGCACTTAGGGCAAATATATTTTGCTCCCTCTTTCTTTGAGCATTTATTGCAGAATGAGAATCCGCAGTTTGAGCAGAATATTATTTGATCAGTTTCTTTGCCGCAGTTAGGGCAGACTGATTTATCCCCAATCTCAATACTTTCTATTTCCCCAATATCCTCGCTCGCGGAAGCGCTTGTGTTATTTGCCGCATCATTTCCTTCCTCAAGATTCAAATCAAATTCATCAGAAGCACTTTTCTTGCTCTTCTTTCCATCCTCTCCCAAAAGCGCCTTTAAATCAGTTGCCGCAACATTTGACTGCGGCTGCTGAGGTGAGCCTTGCTGCTGTGCTACTTGCCCACTTCCCCTTGCCTTCGGCTGGTTTCTTTCTTCCCCGCGCGCATGATGCCTTCCTCTTCTTTCTTCAGTATTTGCATTTTCAGCGCCCCTGTTTAGATTCTCTTCTTCAGGATAAATATTCTCAAGATTAGTATTTTTGAACTGCGAGTAAAGGCTCTCCGCCATCTGGTCAGACTCTTCCTTGCTTGGCATCCTGTTATACTGTTTCTTAAATTCCTCTACTTTTCCTAGAGCGATTTTCTCAAGGTTCTCCTGCGCGCTCTTCTTTTTCTCAAGCTCATTCTTCTTTGAGGAAGCCACATCCTCATAATTCATTGATGGTATTTGCCCAGCTCCCGATAAAGTGCCTTCCTGCGGAACTTCCCGGTAATTATTTGCGCCGGAGTAGTTTTGTTCATCCCCGTCCGCATTATTCTTTCGCGAAAATCGCATCATTCTTCTCGGCACTTTTTCTCCCATTTTCTCACCAATATTTATTCTAAGTATTTGAGTTCCATTTTTCAATTTAATACTTTATTTGTTTAATACTCTTCCTGTCCCCTGCTTAATTGCTCATCCATCGCGGTAAGCATCTCTTCATCCTCTTCGCTTTCCTCTTGGTTTGCATCCTAAATTTGTCTTGCCGATTTTCGGAGTTTCTCAAGGGCTTCTTTCTTTTTCTTCTCAAGATCCGCTTCCTCTATGCCCTTAGTTGTCTCATTTAGCTTTCTGAGTATATTACTCTCTTTTTCTTTAAAAACCCGTGCCCCTGCTTTTTCTCCCTCGCCCTTTGTTTTAATCATCAATCCCTGTTCAAAAGTAATTGCGGGTCTTGTGGAAAGCGCTGATTCTTCCGGGCCAGTTTCTGTCTGTGCCGCATCAGGCGCCCTCGCATGCTCTTTTTTTGGCTGGATTATTTCCATATCAGTTTCCCCAAGGAAAATCCTTTTCGCGAAGAGTCCGACAAAGGAGATTCCGGTTATGAATGCGACTATCAAAAAGTATGTTCCGTTGTTTCCGCTAAGCAGTGTTAATACAGCGGATATTCCAAAAAAAACGAGTCCGAAGGCAAATCCTGCCCCGATTTTTTTAAGCGCATCAAATTGCTGAACCGCTGGAAAGCCGACCCTTGCCGCGCCGTAGCCGATGGAGAAACTCCCCGCAAGAAAAAATGCAATAAGTTCAATCATCTTTATCGTCCCAAAAATTTAATCATTTTAATTAAGGTTCATAATGTAAGTTTTCAGATTAAAGGTTTTTAGTGGTATTTATTGGTTACACTTAAGCGTATTTCTTGAGTTTTACACACAAAACCCGATTAAATTTTATTTTCTCAAAGTCCTCAATCAACGCCACTTTTCCTTCGGGGCAACCCTTTTATACTGCCTTTTCCATTTATTTCATATGGAGCTAGAAGCAATTTTGCCGACAGTAATTGAATTCATCAAGCTTCTTGTGCTTGTGTTTGCGGTTTCTTTTGTAATTTACAAAATCTTCTCTCCGGCAAGGCAGTGGCTGGCAAAGCGACTGAATCTCTCATGGATTAAATCCTCTCTTTTGCTAAATTTTGCCGCAATGCTTGTTTTGATTTTCGCGATTTATATTGCATTCATGTGGCTTGGCTCAATCTCAGCAATCCCAAGGGACCCGGATTTGGATTATAATATTTTTGAGAATTTCACTCTCCTTTTTGCGGCATCAGGGAGATTAGTTGTTGCCGCGATTCTTACTTCCTTCATTCTCTTGTTCTTTGAAATGATTGCGAGTTTCTTTATGGGCTCAAATGACAGCAGAAAGGGAAAGAAAGAGCGAAATGAGCTTGTCTCGCAGGCTATTGGAATATTAATTATGTCCGCGGTTTTCATTCTGCTCTTATTATTCGTGTTCGATTGGGTTCCGCTAGGATTATTTATTTACATTTTTTACGGCTCAATAAATCCGCTCCCGATGGCGGTTCTAGCCGGAATTTAGAGAGCAGTTTTTTAGGAGAAAGATGCCCGTGGAAGGGTTTTTATTTAGGAGACGCAGTATTTTTTCAGTAAGGGGAGTTAGTAATTGGTTAATTAGTTTTTGATTATTTAACGCATTGATTAAGTGGTTTGATGGATACAAAGAACGAGTTTTTTAGAGGGTTTTTGTTTGGTATCGCCCTCCTTGCGCTCGTTTTTGGTAACCCTGTTTTTGTTATCGCTGCGGACGGGACAAGCGCGCAGGATATAATCTCAGCTACCCACGCTTCATTTGCCATAGTGCCGACCACAGTTCCAATAAGTTCAGCGCTTTATCCAGATGCGAATGCAGTTCAAACTTATACCGTTCCTCCGGGAGCATGTAACTTATCCACACTCTCTCCAATGGAATCAAAAGCACTGATGGACCTTACCCACGAGGGGTTTAGCGGAACAAAATTATCCTCCGGCGATGATAATGCCTCGGGAAAAGTTAATGAAGTAAAGGACCTTGGAAAGGTAGAGCTTGTGGGGCAATCGCTTGATACAAACAAAGCAGTGAAAGTAACCGCGCCTAATTACGCCGCTCCTGCAAACAAATTTAGTTTCCTTAACGGTCTTGAGTTTAAGGGACCATTTGGAATAGGATTTATTATTGACGATACTTTGCGTGTGGGAAGATGCGCTTATTCTGATCCTACTGCATGCGCGATTAATTGGCAGGGAGAGTTTATCAGGACCTCGGGAGTAGGCTTCCAGCAGGATTTAGTTAATGCCTTCCAGTCAGTAGCAGCGACAGGAAAAAACTTGGCGCAAAGCGCTCTCTCGACAAAAGATTACAATACATTAAGCAAAAACTATCTCACCGATATTAACTCAAAAGATTTCACCACAGGAACATTTGGCAAAGGAACTCAGATAAAAAACTCCATACTTACTGAAAGATACACTGCCAAGAATTCAACAACCTGCAACAACAACGCCTGCGTTATTAGCACTTACTCCGCGTTTGACAAATACTTCAACGCTTGGATGACAACAGATATGGTTGTGTTCAATATTGGTCCAACTCTGCTCCATAAAGCAAATAAGTTAATGAGCAAGTTCTCAAGAACCACCGGCGGTTCAATTAGCGATTTGTCCGGCTGGCAGGCAAAAATCGCGAAGCTTAAGGAAAAAGTTACAGGCACTCCGGATTACTTAATGAAGACCGTGGGGATGCCCGCAAGCACTACTATTGGACAGGCAAGAATCTCAAGATTTAAAACGCTTGTAATGGAAGAAGGATTTGAGCCATTGCTACAGGACCTTTACATTGGAAAGAAACTCTTTAGCTCGGGTGCCGGAGGAGCAATAGGAAAACTCACTGCCCCAGAATCCCCTATCTGGAAATTCACTCCGGAAAAGAGAAAGAAATTATTTGAGGCGGTAGAGCACTTGCGCGCATACGCAAGAGAGAATGTTGAATTAATTGATGTTGCAAAGGGCTCTTACGCCGCAGAAAAAGCCGCCGCTGATGCAATTACTGACCCTGTCGCAAAACAGGCCGCTCTTGACGCCGCAAAAATTAAGTTTGGAAAAAGCGCCGCGCTTCAGCTTGATGACTGGGATGAAATACTCGCGCTTGATTTTGAAGACTGGCTGAAGGATAAGGAAGAATTATTCTCAATGACCGGGACCGCGGTAAGAAAAAACGGAATCACTTTGCAAGGGCAGGGTTTTGTTGACCTCTCAAGCGCTCCCCCATTTAACTTGAAAAGAATTGTTCAGAAGTTCCGTGATGACGGCAGCTGGAGCGGATGGAGTTCGAGCGCGGATGCTGAGACATTTAAGATTGGCGCGGACGGAACAAGCATTCAGCTTTATAGACCCTCCCCGAATAAAGTTATTGCCCAAAATGTCGGAATACAGGATTTGAAGCTTCACGTTGCAAAAATGGGGCAGGGAACTTACTCCGTGCAATTGCCTAACGGAACATACTTCCCGCTTAATACTGATACAGTTCAATACATCGAATCAATGCCCGGAGTAGGTGCAAATGTTTCAATATTTGAATCATCATACGCTCCAAGCGGAGTACTAACACCGCTTGATTTTGCGAACAGAATTACTGATAAAAGAATTATTGGAAGACCAACAACCGCGCTAAGAAACATTGATGATTTGCACAACGCTCTCACTCAGAGTGATTATGCCGGAAGAAGATTCATGAGTGTTCTTGACCAGCAGTTCGCAACAGAGGGAGACATGCTAAAGAATTATTACATGAATCCGACTATGGGTATTTACAAAGGAACACTCCTTCCAATCGCTTACTGGTACGCAAAGCGCGGATTTGGGAATGAGGAATTCTCGGCATTCATGCTTCCCGACACATGGTCCACTCTTACAGTTTATCAGGGCGTTGAAAAAATATACGGCGACTCATTCATTGACTTCTTTGCGAACGAAGGCTCTGACCAGGGAGATATGTTCAAGCGCGCATTCAACTCAGTTCCATTTGTATGGAACAAAGTAATTGAACTAGCCGCAAGCTCAAATGATTTCACAAAAGACACTCTTTCAAAATACTCCGGAGGATTCTTGGGGGAGGGCGGACCAAGAGACACAGTAAATGACCTTGCAATATACTCGCATAATGAGAACTGCGCTGGATGCAACGGAACTTTCAAGTACGCAAGCAATTATCTTTCACTAAATGGATTCAGGGCTGATAACGCTCTGCAGGCGTATTTGCTTGAAGCAAACCCTGTGAAGGACGCAAGCACTACAAAGCCCGGGGACCAGACTGGAAGCGTCATAATTTCTTATACTCACCACAGCAATCTAAATGGAAAGACAGGGGATATTCCTGGAGAGGCAATTGATATTTCCAATGCATCCCTCAACAAGACAACATGCAAACAAAAACTTGAGCAGTACGGACTTGGCTGGGCTGGAAGCGCCGCGGGCGGAGTAACCGCATTTGCGGAAAACGCAATGTACTTTGTAGGATTCGGTCCGGGGCTTGTCGCAAGCTTTACACTCCAAATGACAATTGGAAGAGACCTTCAGGACTGCGTTGATGATGTTGAAGGATATTATATTCACTTCTATGCTCCTCCTACAAAAGAAGCCGCAAAGACAACCTCCCAGCAGATAATTTCAAATGACAAAGTTACCTCAGTTCTCTCTGACCTTGGGGATAAGTTAAATAATTTCGCAAAAGAAAAACAGGGAATATTAAGCAACACAAGCAGCACCCAGCAGGGCGCAAATATTGTGAAGGCAAAAGATGTTAATACTCCTATAGAAAAATCGCTTGATAAAATGAAAGAGCAGTTCGACCAGTTTGCGAGCCAGGCAAAGGAATCAAATATTCTGCAGGCAAGTATTGAAATGCTTCCTCCTTCATCAGGAAAACTCACCGCTAAAGATGTATTCTATGTTTGGTTCAAGGACACAATGACTCCTTCAGCATACCGAACAGAAGGAAAGAGCATTACAACTGATAAGAATGGGAACTCAATTGAGGAAGATTACAAGAACGGGACTCTGAAAGTTAATGGAAAAACAATCCTTGGTCCTGATAAAGCTGACCACACAAGACTGATAACACAGGATAATAGAACTCCCGCAAAAATCGTTCCAAAGAACCTTACAAAAATCGGTTCCCCTCAATCCGAGGCGATTGTATTTGAGATGAATGTTTACGGCGAAGTAAAAGTTCTTGAACCCGCGGTGCTTGACTGCATAAGAAGAGCGGTGTATGACCAGACAGGAATCGCATACAACGGCGACGAACTCACACAGGTATTCGGAAACTTAAACGCGATTAATACGCAGAACTATGGTTCAGTGTTCGCACGCGGAGGAAGAATATTCCTTGAAGGAAGCGGACCAAGATATCAGGGAGACAGCGGCGCTAGATTTATCATTAATGGCTATTGGAGATCAAAATTAATGATTGACTCAAACCAGAATATTGATGCGGGACAGTTCATTGGAATGACATTTGATAACGGGACAATTGTGCTAAATCCGCAGACCAACGAATTAATTGTCTGGGTAAGACAGCACAAGGATTCCATACTCTCAAATAAGGATGTTCAGGGGCTGAACGCAAAACTCACAAGCGTTACGGACCCAGAGACTGAATGCCCTGTTCCGGCTCTAGGGCTTGAGGCAGTGTCTTACTTGAATGATGCGCTGGGCACCGCAAAAGTAAATAACTTTAATACTTCAATGAACAAACTCGGTCCGTTTACACAGCTCACAACTGATAAGAAAATTTATGAGTTCTACGCAAAGCGCGATAATAATGTCGGAGACTGCAAGACTTACTTTAGGGTGAGGGATAGAAACACAGGGGATATTTTGTATGATAAGGAAGTAATTGGAGGGGTATCACAGAACGCTGACGGCACCCTAAGCTTCAAGACAGAGGACGGGCAGAGCCACACTCTCAAAGTAAGCGCGGAGAATGGTGTTCCAAAACTAACTTATGATAATGGTGTTGCTGAAACACTTGTTACCGCGCAGGGACCAAACGGCTCATTCTGGTATGACACAAATACCGTGCAGTGGTATCCTGAGAACGGCTTGCAGATTCCTCTAAGCAATGCATTCAAGGACAACGGCGCATGGTTTGGGACTGATAAGAACGGTAATGTTGTTGGGACACCAGAGAACAAGATGACCTTTAATCTCGGCACACAAAACGGAAGCGGATTTAATGTTCCATCAATGCCTGAAACCATCGCGGGAATTGCGGCATTTATTGCACTGTTCTTAATGGCCGGATTCATGCTGACACGCGGAAGATATAGAAGAAAACTCTGAAGACTTACTTAGAAAGTAAAAACTAATTCTGAATTTTATGCAAATCAGGATTAAGTTAAGACTTATAGTTAGTTAAGAATTATAATTTAAGTTAAGAAGTACAAGTTAAGTATACATCGGCGTGCTATCCGGTTTTGTTTCCTGCGATTGCTCAAGAGTTTTTAAGTGTTCAGTGAGCACTTGCTGCATTTTCTTCGCGTCCTCAAGCAGAGGCTTAATATCAATGCGCATTCCTGTAAGCCCGCAAATCGCTTTCACTACCTCGGCAGCCGCATTATAATCTGCGCTGTTTTTCGCGTTGCCAAGAAGGCAGAAGGCTTCAATATTATTATCCCTAAGCCCAAGCATTAAGAGCGCGGTCACTCCAGAGGTGATTCCGTTTTCAATAAGCTCAATTTTATTTTCCTTAATTATTTTCTTTGATTTCTCGTTGCTCGCAAAAGCGTAAACACTTTTTCCATCAGGAATCCTCACTCCGGAAGTTGAGATTACTCTTGTGATTCCTTTTTTCTTCACCCACGCTACAAGAGTTTGCGCCATCTCCGCCGCAAGGAGATTATTTATCATTTGCTCAGCCACTACCGCCGCCACTTTGCTTTTCTTATTCACATACAATCTAACCGGGTGCAACGGAAGTCCGCCTTGTATTCTAAGCATTGGCAGAAATAACCTTGAATCAGCATACCCAAACTGCTCAAATTTCAATTTATCAACTAAATATTTTGTTCCAATTGTTCCAGCTAAGCCAAGGTCAGGAAACCCTTCAATGAAAGTATATCCTTTAAGTGAAACATTTTTTGTTTCAACAATCTCAACGAGCTTCTCTTTTTCCTTAGCCACTTCAACCACAAACTAAAAATGCTTTTGTTGTTAATAAACATTGCCTCGCCGCTGTCCCTTTGGATTAGTAAAACGCCTGCGCGAGAGAAAAAGCGGTAAGTGCTGTGGGCAGGAGGAAGAGCAAGTAAACCCAGAACTGTTTTTTGTTTCCCTCATGAAGAGCGAGGAAGAAACTGCTAATCCCCGCATACTCAAACACATAAACAGTTGTCCCAAAAATTGCGTTCTTTAGCATCTCTTTTCTTTCCTCAACCCCCATTCCAATTGAAAGCTCTCCAAGCGAATCAAAATTTAATCCGCTCACAAGCCCGATGATGAGCCCAAGCACCGCGGGGACAATAATTCCTGCCGCAAGAAGCAGGGTGTATTTTGTTACAAGCATCACCGCCTGCCTTTCGCGGATAATTGCTTTTGTTTCAAGCAAATCCTCCGCGGTTTCCTTCATTATCTCCGAGAGCTTTGCTCCGCTCAAGTATCCTTGAATGAAAAGGTCAATTACCCGCGAGTATGCTTTGCTTTGGTTGAGTTCCTTAATCCTCTCAAGCGCTTCCTCAATACTCGCCCCGTTTTTTATTTCATTATACGCGCGCGCAAAATCATCCCGCAGGAGCGGGAAATCATGCTCAGCCATTTTCGCGATTGAACGCTCCATTGAGTTATTGTCGCAGAAAACGCTTGCCTCAAGAAGGAGGTCGCAAAGAAGCTCCTCCTTTTTTCTTTTCCTTTTTTCGAAGAGAATATCCTCAAAGAGATAATTAAATCCGAAGGGGGCAAAGAATCCCGCGGCACCCAAAATCAGCAGCACATCCGCCCTCAGGTTTAATTTCCACGCGAGCACCATTGCAGCGGACATGAGAACTGTTCCCTCAATTACGCAAAGACCTATCCAAGTTTTTAGTGTTTTTGTTCTTGAAGAGTTTAGCAAAAGTTTGTTCTCAAAGCTTTTGAGTTTTTGCGCGCCGATGGAACTTTTCAAAATTCCTTCAAAGAGAATTACTGCGTCCATTTTTGTCCCCTTAAATCATGTCCAACATATTGTATATTACTAACTTGCTGTCCAAAATAATCTGATGTCCAAAATTATTGCCTCAAAAATAATGGTGTTTTTGAGTTTATGAGCGCAAGAACCGCCATATCAATCGCGGGAAATACAATCACGCTTATTATGAGCGCCTCCTGCGCGTTAAAGCTCAAGTTCATAAAGTACGAACCGATAAGTGTGAAGCTTTGAAACATAGCCGGAACAATTGCCGAAACCGCGATGAATACGAGTGAATACACAACCATTTTCCCTGAGAACTCTTTGCTCTCAATCCTCTGCCGCGCGAGCAAATCCTCTGCGATTTTCTTTATTCCTGAAGTGTCCTTTGTTCCGTGCGCCCCCAAATTTCCAAGGTTGCTTGCAACCCTCCTTATTGAGTGCGAGGAAAGCCTCTCGTTCATCCCGCTAAGCGCCTCGGAAAAACTCGCCCCCTTGTTCATGTCGCGGAGCACTATCTCAAATTCCTTTGAGGCAAATCCCTCTTCCTTGCATGAATCTTTAATTGCTTTTGAAATATTCTTTCCGATTCGAAGTTCAGTAGCGAGTCTCATAAGGAAAAATGGCAGATCCATCTCAACTTTCTTTGAATAAACCCGTTTTTTCGCAAGGGGCGCCTGAAGCAGCGCAGCAAAAACTGCACAGCAACTAGCCGCGCCAATTCCAAAAGATAAGAGAATATTCTTTGTAATGAATCCCGCTGCGAGAGAAACCACAATTCCAATTAGAATTCCTTTCTTTAGTGATTCCTTCTTAAGTTTCTCAAGCTCTTTCTCTCTCATTGCGCCTTTTTTTTGGAGAACTTTCTCAATTATGGAGATTTTTCTTATTCCTTTTGTGCTCCTCGTAATTTCAATTAATTTTTCTCTAATGATCTCTTTCTTCATCCAATCACTTCCTCCGCGCTCGCGAAGAAATCCATGAAGTTGCTTTTGTTTTTTAGCTTTTCAAGCGTCTTGGCTCTCACTTTCTCCATTTTCTTTATGCTTGTTTTTGCGCAGCAAAATGTTCTTGAGATTTTTTCAATAATTCGCGCCCCCTCTTCCGCCCGCACAAGCGCGTTTTTTTCAAAATCAAAATTAAAGAGCGCGTTTGCCTTCGCGCCCTCTGGAGTTTTCTCCACTTCGCAGATTTCCATAACTCGTCGCTCTTCCTTTCTCGCCCCGCCAGAAGTGATTTTGCTTATTCTTTTTTGCACCACAATTAAATCAAGCGAGGCGAGCGAGCGCTCGCTAATTCCAAACGAGCATAATCTTTGTATGGCTTCCTGCGCGCTCTCCGCGTGAAATGTAGCGTAAGAGCCCTTCGCCTGCCCCGCAAGCATAGTGTTAATGAACGCGCCTGCCTCCTCTTTGTTTCTTATTTCTCCGACAATTACTCTGTCAGGCCTCATTCGAAAAGTATTGTCAATTAGTGAGCCGAGTGTGATGTCCAATGCTTCCGCGGTATTTAATTTTATTACATGGCTTTGAGGAAGCATTAATTCCGGTGTCTCCTCGGCGCAGACAATTCGTTCTTCCTTTGGGAGAAAGCAGAAGAGAGCGTTTAATGTTGTGGTTTTTCCCGAACCTGTGTTCCCGCAGATGAGAATTGAGCAGCTTGTTTGCATTGCGAGCCACAAAAAGCTCATTGCTTCTTTGCTAATTGTCCCGCACTCGGCAAGCTCCGCCGGAGTGAAAGGATTCTCCTTGAATTTTCTAATGGTTGCATTAATTCCGCTGAATGCGATTGGGTGCATTGAGGCATTAAGCCTTGACCCGTCCTTTAGCACCGCGTTAAGCATCGGGCTTTGATAACTTAACTGCCTCCCAAGCGGCGCCGCCATTTTGTTTATTATTGTTCTGATTTTGTCCTCTGAATTGAATTGTAAGTTTGTTGTCAGCCATCCAAATGTGCGGTGATAAACCATTATTGGTTTCTTTGGTCCGTTAATTACAATCTCCTCAAACACCGAATCGCAAAGAAGAGGGGTGAGTATGCTCTCTCCAAGCGCTTCCCACTCAAGAAGTTCGAGTATTTTCTCTCTCTGTTGTTTATTTAGAAGAATCATGTTTTCCAGGCAGTAATCCTTCAAGAAAAAATATACATCCGCACTTACCCTTACTTGCTTCTCGCTTCGCTTAAGTTCGTCAAGAATTGTTATGAATAAGTTATTTTCTTTTTCGCTAAGCTCTGGAATCCTCACAACCAGAAATCTCTTTTCTTTTTGAGCTACTACTTCTCCGCTCTTGCACTCGCTTAATTTTTTTGAGTAATCAATTTGATTAACATTAAATTCCGCTTCCTTTTTCATGAAAGAAACGCTGAATTTTTCACTTAAAAACATTCCCAGAATTTCGTCACTTGCCACAATGCCGGCCTAATCTAAATTCCTTAGAAGAGTCACTCCACATTTTCGAATTCAAGGAGAAAACAAGCCTTTTGACACATTTTAACGCATTTTTGGCTCTTTTTGGGTTGTTTTTGGCGTAGCGGGGCTTTGATTATTGAACCCGCAGGTATTTTATATAAGATTGGTGTCTATGTTACTCGGGTTATCACCCCGATTTCTTAAATAGGTAAAGGCAAGAAAAAAGGCAAAGGAGGGAAAGAAAGCACCTGATTATTTGCTTTCTTTTCTTCTTCAACTCGCTTCCTTCTGTCAAGCGGCTTCGCTTTATGCTCCGTAGTTTGACTTAATTAGAAGTAGTTATTTTGGATTTTTGGATGTTCTTGAAATTGTTAATGGTTAATTGTTTTACCATTCAACTTTTTGCCCCAGCTTTACGCTCTTCGCCTTCCCTTTTGGCATTTCAATTACAAACTTCGCCGCTTTTTTTGGAGTGTAATTGGGTATGAACGGGTTTAGTGTCGCCTTATCCACAACTTTCTGCTCTTTATTCAAAAAGAGCACATCAATTGGGAAGAATACAAAGAGCATGTGCAGGGAGGTTCCGATTTGGCTCTCCCTCGGGAACGTAAATACAAGCGCGTAATTGAATTTCTTCTTATCCTCAAACATTAATCCCTTGGTTCGCTCAAGCGTGTTGCGCGCAAAGCGCACATTCTTCATCAGAATTTTTTTTCCTGCCCTAAGCATCCAACTCAACCCATTTATTTTCTCTGATTATTGCTAACTTTAAGAAAACTTCTTAAAATAAGTTTCAATTACTTTAGCATCTCAAGAGAGGGAACTTTTATTTCCTGCAGCATCTTTTCGGTTTTCTTTGGAGTTTCTTTCTCCATCGACTTTCTCTTTTCATTTAATTCCGCAGTAATCTTATCAATATCAGCCATCTTTTTCTTCAGCTCAACAAGCACGCGCGCGATTTCTTCTTTTGTGTACTCTTGCTCATCCTCGCTAGCTGCCAAGCTCCCTGACCCGAGCCCTTCCCGTATCTCCCCCATCAATGGGTGTTCTTCATCTTCCATGCATATTAGTAGTTCATGGAGATATTTAAGCTCTTTGGGGCTTTACTTGAACTTACTTTAACACTACAAAACTATTTGAGCACTTCTCCAGTTTCATTACTCCAAAACACAAGGTCAAGCTCCGCGAAGCTCATGTTGTGCTTTTCGCAGAATTTTCTCATTTTGTCCTCAATTTCCAAGTATTTCTTTTTGGTGAGGGTTTTTGGTACTTCTGCAATTACTCCGCACTTGCGCAGGTTCTTGAGTATGTGTCTGTCAAGTATCGCAATGCTCTCACCAAACCCAATATTCCTTAAAAAGTGAGAGGCTTCCTTCATTCCGTATCCATTAACTTCATTCACTAAGAATTCCCTGCACTTAATAGCATCATGCGGGAGTCCGTTTGCGATTAGCACTTCCTTTATTTTGTGGTGAGGAAATCTTTTTTGTGCTTCAACAAGACGCAAAGCTTTTGTTCGGAAGAAGCGGACGTTTCGTAAATACTTTTCTTTTGAAAGAGCGCTCCCCTTGTCCAGCAAATCGTGTTCTCTAAGAAGGTTTATTGTCTTAATCGCCTGCCGAGCGGAGCTTTGCGGTGTGAGCAGACAAAAACAAAGTTCCTCATAAACAAGTTTGTCTGACCCCCAGGTTTTTTTAACCCCATTTAGGGCAGAACTGATTTTTCCCTCAAGCCCGGGCGTAGGAACACAAAGTTTCGGCTTCACTAAATTCACCGCCGAGTTTATCCCATTATTAATTCGCCGACGTTTTGCATGCTCTCAACGTATTCCTCAAGCATTTCTACATGTCCTCTCTCAAACTTCACAAGCTCATCAAAGAATGCCTTAACATTGCCCTTTGTTTTAGCTGAGGCCCCTGAATAGAATTCAACCGCTTTCTTTTCTCTCCAAAGCGCAAATAGTACAGCGGTCATTTCTCCGCTCCCGTGATTCTTGAAGTGAATTATTGGATGCTTCTGGTGCTCAAAAGTAATTTTTTTTGAAGAACCATCCTTAACGTTTTTCTTCAGCTCCTGAATTTTAGCATAATGCATTGTTTCCTCGCGATACATAAAATCAAAGAATGATTCAAGTTCGTTCCCCAAGTTCTTCTTTTTTTCCTTATCATAAAGATTCATCGCGCTCTTTTCCTCATTCTCGGCAACCGCGAGCGCTTTTAGTATGGATTCGCTTGAGTTCGCGTCAAGCGTGTCAAGCGCACTCAAAATCTCGCTAGTTTTAGTTATTTCCATTCAATCACCTCGGGAAACAATTCCTTAACCCTACTTGTTTAAAACTTATTGATTTGCATTTCACAGCTGCAGGCATAAATGCTTTCAAATCCTTAATTAGGGATTTGGTTGGTACAATCATCGAACGCATTATTTGGGAATGATTTTTAAACAAGTTACGCTCTTCTATAATTAATTTTTTGGGTTAAGTGGTGGCTAGGTTGCTTGAATCAATAGCATTCATTCCTGATGGGAATCGGCGTTACGCAAAGCTTGCGGGGATTTCCCTCGCAGAGAGTTATGCTGTCGGCACCCAAAAAGCCTGGGATGTGCTTGACTGGCTTGTAAAGTACCCAAATATTACGGTAGGGACATTTTACACTTTTTCTTTAAAGAACTTTGAGCGCTCAAAACTTGAGTTAAGCGTTCTAATGCGAATATTTGAGAAAGAACTTGATAATACAAAGAAGCGCAGAATTATTCAGGAAGAGGGAATCAAAATGAAGTTCCTCGGAAGGCGCGAACTTTTTCCAAAGAAGTTGCAGGAAAAAATGTCCGCGGTTGAGGAATACACTTCCCAGTTCGGTAATAGAACAATTAATTTAGCACTTGGCTATGACGGCCAGGCGGAAATAATTGACGCTTCAAAGAGATTCGCGCAGGATGTGGCAAATGGAGTAACTACCCCAGAAGAACTCACCCCGCAAACATTTAGTAAATACCTTTATTCGGATTTCAAGGCGCCAGATTTGATTGTGCGCACAAGTAACGAGCAGCGCTTAAGCGGCTTTCTTACTTTCCAGAGCTCCTACTCCGAACTCGCTTTTTTGAATAAATACTGGCCGCAGCTTGCAGAGAGCGATGTGGATAAAATCGTATTAGATTACAACAACAGAGAAAGAAGGTTTGGGAAATAGTTTATTTTGATATTTGTTCTTTTACAATTAACCCTCTTTTTTTGTATTCAATAATCATTTCCTCAAGGAATTGTTTTAGCTCGGGGAACTGCTGAATATATGGCTCTTTTGTTTCTCTGAATTTCTTCTCAGTATATCCAAATTTCTTCCATGCCTCTGGTCTCCACAGCTCATTTATCGCGGGGTCAATTACATCAATTGCTTTGCAGAATTTTGATTCCCTTGTTTTTCTTTCCTTCCACTCTTTCCAGCACTCCTCAAAATCCTCTGTGATTTCTTTTGGCAGAGTCTTTGTGAGTTTTTTTACAGCCTCATTCTCCGCCTGCTCCTTCTCTTCCAGCTCTTTTTTATCAAATGAATAAACATCTCCGGCGTACACTTCGCACAAATCATGGTAGAGCAGCAGCTTCATTACTTTGCTCTCATCAAGCCCCTTGATTTTTTTTAAGAAATATTGCGCGAGAATCAGCGAGGAATATACGTGCTCCGCGGCAGTTTCTTTTCTTGCAAGCACATTTGTATACCGATTTACCTGCTTGAGTTTGTACCACTCATAAATTCTGTCTATTTCATGCATAATTAAAGAAGCCTTAAATAACACATCTTAAAATTAAATAGCCCCTCCCAGATTCGAACTGGGGTCCCCGCCTTACTTTATTTCTTCATTCTCATGAACAAATCCCAGAGGGCAGTATCCTTGGCCACTAGACGAAGAGGCTATTGGTTTTAACCTTTCTAATTTCTGCTTTGCAGTTTATTACATCCCTCGCTTCTAAACAAAGGATGTATCGAATAAAGATTGAGTTAGTAAGAAAATTTATAAATCAAAGTTTTGGCTCTTTTTGGGGGTTTTTAGCTCCTCAAGAACTTTAGCGCGGTTCCCATCATAAAGAAGTACTTTGGGTTTGTGGTGAGTTTTCCGACAAATTTCCCCGGCTCATCCATGTTTCCTTCTTTCTCCAAAAATTCCTCAATTCCTTTCTCTTTGAGTTTTTTAAATAGCGAATCAATTTCCTCGTTGCGAAGAGAATTAGCGTATCTTCTCAGCTTCCAGTGCAATTTGAGCTCTTTATTCAGCGGCTCCATTCTTTTTTCATAATCACTTATTTGGGCCTTGTTCTTCAATACATCCGCAATTGTCTCTCCAAGCACATTCCCGGCTTTCATTCCAAATACTACTCCGCCTCCGGTAGTAGCTTTTGTTTGGAACGCAGCGTCTCCGACAAGCGCGAGGTTTCCTTTGGTAATTCCCTCAAGAGGCGCCCCGCATGGTATTAGCGCAGAATCATATTGGAATGGTCTGGTTCCAGAGAATTTCTCAGAAATAAATTTCTTAAGATTCTCAGAAACATTTTCTCCAAGCGTGCTTCCAAGACCTATCTTCGCCCTCTCTTTACTCAAAGGCACAACCCAAGCAAAGAATCCTTTGGCAAAATCCCCAAAGTGCACTTGCACCATTTTATCATCAAATTTTCCTGAGCAAGTAGCCTGCATTGTGTGCACATAGCTTTCTTTTGGGGGATTTAATCCAAGTAAGTGCCTGACAGTGGAGTTTGCTCCATCAGCTCCTACAACATACTCCGCTTTTCTTAGCTCTCCTCTTCCGGATGTTTGCACAAATAAAGTATTGTTCCGCACATCAATTACTTTTGTATCAGTCGCGACGTGAATATTGTATAATCTTGCCTTTCTTACTAGCGCTTGGTCAAATTTCTTTCTATCAACAACATAAGCCACAGTTTCCTTCTTCTTCACTGTAAGCATTGTTCCGTTAGGGGAAAAAATTTTTGCGCCCTTTATTTCATTTAAGAGTGATTCCCCTGGGGGAGTTCCAAGCTCATCAAGCCCTTTCTTTGAAATTAATACAGAGCAGTGCACTGGCTCCCCAATGTGCTCATGTTCCTCAAAAACAGTTGCCTCAACCCCAAGTTCCTTAAGTTTTAGAGCGGTAGAGAGCCCCGCGGGTCCCGCTCCAATAATTGCGACGTTATTCATAATATCCAACTAGTTGAAGCTCGTAGGTATTAAAATGATTTGCATTCTTTTCCTCATTATGAAGAAAGTTTTTGTTTCAGGGTGCTATGATATTGTTCACGGCGGGCATGTTGAGTTCTTTAAACAGGCGAGAGCTCTTGGGGATTATTTGATTGTTTCATTTGCGAGCGACGAGGTTTTGAAGAAATACAAAGGGAGAAATCCTGGTCTTCCTGAAAAGCACAAAAAGTTTTTGCTCGAATCAATAAGATATGTTGATGAGGTTCATTCGAGCAGCAATGCTGATGATTATGTTCTTGATTTTAAAGAGACTTTTTTGAAAGCAAAACCCGATATTCTCGCAGTGACCGAGGATGATAAGCACGCTGAGAAGAAAAAAGCTCTCTGTGCGCAGATAGGGGCAAAGTATGTTGTTTTGCCAAAATCCCTTTCATTTGAAAAGATTTCCACTACCGAGCTAAGGGAGAGAATCTGCGGTGATGAGAATAAAACCGGCAAAGAGAATTCTAAAGAGAAGAAGTGAATTAAGTTTAGAAATAAATATTCTGCTGTTTATGGCGAAGACCATTTAGGTTTTTCCGGTTCTTTTTCAGGAGTCAAGTGCTCAACAATTGTTTTTGGCTCCCCCATTTTGTGTCCAGGGTGGGCAAATCTGACGAAGAGTACGACAATGATAATTGCGGCTATGATTAGGATTATGATGCCTATTAACAATGGGTCGCCCAAATTAATTTGTTGTATAATTCTCTTTGGTTCGTCGCTGCTTTGCAGCACAACAGGAGGAGCTGTAAATTTCTCAAGAACATTCTGGTCAATCAGCAGATTCGCGGCTCCTGTGCTCATTTCTCCCAGTCCGTATGCTATAATCATTTTTGCTGATTTTGCAAGATTAACATCGAATTGAATTATCGGGTCATCTTTTAAAATAATGAAATTTGTGTCAGAGGTAATGCTTCTTGCAGAATTAATGAGCTCTTTTGGGATTATTTCCATGATTTTTAGTTCGGTTTCATTAGTGTCATTTGAAATGCTCAGTTCAAGCTTAACCTGCAGTTTGCCCTCTGCCCCCGCAACCTTAATTAGTTTTATCTTTCTCTCAACCCCCGCTTTTTGAGTTAGATTCTGCGCTTTTGCTATTAATTCCTCGCTAAATCCAAGTGATCTTAATGTGTCCGCAAGTCCTGTTGGGCTTCCTGAGTAGATTTTTGTCGCGGTTGTTTCAACTTTCAGCGCGTTATTGAATATATCATATGCAGTTATCGCGCTGTTCGCTTTTGCAAGCGCTCCTTCAGGATTTGATAATAATAACCCTTGGGCCGCTGAGAGGTTAGAATCCGCGGAGTCTTTTCCCGCTTTTATTGCGGCTTGTATAAGTATGGACTCTTTTTTGAAATAAGCAATTAAATCATTCGCAGTTGACTGCTTTCCTATTGCGGTTTGTATTGCTTTTTGCGCTTTTTGCTTTGCCGTTGAAACATTCTCAATTGAGACGTTTCTTGTCTTCTCTCCCACATTTCCCGCGAGGTCATAAGCAAGAGTCTTTAATGTGTAGTTCCCGTTTTCAAACAAAAGAGTGTTCAAATCGAAGTAAAAGTTCACGTCCTGCTTTATTGAGCTGTAAGTTGCATTATTGAACTCAAACTCCACTTTGTTGAGGAATCTGTTATCAGATGCGGTTACCACCACTCTTTTTGTTCCTGCAAAAGTATTGTTTGAATCAAGCCAATTTACTTCAGGAGACTCATCATCAAAATAAGTATATAATGTTGATGAATCAGGCGAATTATCCGCTCTGCACCAGAAGCCGTATCTGTCAGGGGAGACATTTGTAGGAATTGTGTAGTTCGCTTCAATTGAACTCGAAAGTCCTGTTGTTACCTTGAGGTTTGTGTCAGATGAAGTTGGAGAATATGATTTGTATATTATTCTGGCATTGTTCGCGTCATCGCTGAATTCACAGCTAACCGCAATCACATCCCCCGCCTTAACATATGTTACAGCAACCCCGTTTTTTTCTATGGTAATTGAAGAGCTTACTTCAGCAGGGGTTATAGTAAATTCAGTAGTGAAACTGCTGTAATTTCCAGCCCTATCTGAGGTTCTTAATTTAAATCTGTACGAGGTGCCGTTTGAAAGCCCGGTAACATTATAACTTGCGGCCCCATAATTAACGTCAGTTTTTTTGGCGCCGTTCATATAAATCTCAACTTTGTAATTTCCAGAATTATTATCCGCGGCGGGCTCATCCCAGTAAAGTGTAACAGCGCCGTTGTCAGGGGAAGAGCTTATGTCAGTAGGCGGGCTTGGCGCAACATTATCATAAAGCACAGTTGTTGAATATGTGTTCCCGTCAGTGTTTCCCGCGCCGTCTCTGAATTTAACATAAATAGTTTTGTTCCAGTCGCTTCTTGAGCACCCGTATGAGCCGTTGTTATTAATGTTAAAATCCGCGTAGCTTGTGGCATAACTTACCCAGCTTGTCCAAGCTGACGCATTGCAGGAGAAAGCCATTGTGACTCCGCTGGTTCCAGCGCTGTGAGTTGTTGAAATAGTAAAAGTCGGCTTATCCAAATTAGTCCATCCTGAAAGGCTTATTGACCCGCTTGAGGGCGCGGTGTTATCATAAACAAAGGTTCTTGTCATTTGAGTCATTGTGTTTCCAATTGAATCATTCGCATCAAGAGTAATTGAATAAGTTTTCTCCGCGGAAACAATTGTGCTTAGCGCCGTTCCGCTTGCAACCGTGTTGCCGTCAATTTTCCCTGTTGCGGTTCCAATTGCTGTAGCGTCAGTGCAGGTGTAACTAAAAGTAATCCCTGAAATTGTTGTTGAGTTGAAATAATTTCCGTCAGCGGGAGAGCTTATTGTGCATGAGGGTGCGGCAGTATCAACCTGTATGTTTTTTGCATTTGCTAGTGACCCCGCCCCGCCTGTTGCAGGAAGTGTCAGAATCGCAGTGCTCGCATCCGCATTAGAAACAATTGTCGCCCCTCCGCCTGTGAGAGAGCCTGTTGATGAATAATCAAGGTCAGTTGTACTCTGCCCCGAGGCGATTACATAATTAAAATCCAAGAAGAGCACGCCTGTTTGGTCTCCACCTATGTAAGCAGCGCTTCCGCCCGAACTAAGAGTAATAGTTGGAGTTCCGCCCGAGATATTTACTAATTCATTAAAATCAACGCGAACATTTATTGTGTCGCCCGCTTTGTAAGCGCCATTTGCAGTGGTTGAAGTAACATCAGATACAACAGGCGCGGCAAACACTCCAAACGAGATTAAAATCAGCGCGAAAACCAGAATTGCCGTTTTAGAAAAGTTCATTTGCTTCACTTTTTGTCATACTACTCAGGGTAAATGACTTTATTAATCTTTTTTCCGCTGCTTTTTGGCGTTGTTCAGCCATGCAGACAGGTATTTTAGGAATACCGTGGCGTATGTTCCGCGCGGGAGGCAGAATTTGAACTCAATTTTGTTTTCCTCAACAATTTTGTATCCAAATTTCTCCGCGGTAAAAAATGTTTTCCTATCAAGCGTCCCTTTTCGAAATCTCTGCTCAAATTTTGTGGGCGCGACGCTTATGCTTCTTGTAAATGCTTTTGAGGCGCCCAGAGCATAAGAGCCGAACTGCTCCACAATTTCGCCGTGAATGTTATTGGGTTTTTTCTTCTCCGCAAGTTCATTAAGAATCGCGTTGAATCTTTTCGCCTGCGCCGCCTTGATTATTATTCTGACGCTTTTTGGCTCCGCGTGCAAAAACGCTCCCTCAAAATCCGCCGGATTTTTTTCTAAGAACTCAAACAGTTCCGTTTTTTTTGTGCCCGTTATTTTTTCATCCGCCAGGATTTCGCCCCACTTTTCCCATTTTTTTTCAATAAGCCCCTTTATCGCCCTGCTCTTCTCCGAATCGTGCTTATTTCTCTTTGTCAAGAATAGACGCAGTGCGTTTTCATACGCCTCCTTTTCTAGCGCCTCAATTATTTCAATATTCTGCTCGCTGAATCTCTGCTTGCCAAAGTAGTTGCATATGAGTTCTTTTTTTGTTTTAAAATGCTTAAGTGATTCCTTTTCCCCTTCCTCAAGCTCCGCGCTGATAGTGAATTCATTCTCTTTGTGCTTTCCCACAAATATTCTCTCGTCGCTTTGTCCCTTGTACTTTATTTTAAAATTATCCTCATCAACATCCCCGATTCGCTCAAGCGCGCAGAACCACTGCGTAGTTTTGGCGTTTTTGTCTTTTACTCCGGCAAACCAAACCGGTTTGATTCCAATTTTATTTACCGCTTCCTTGTGGCTCATTCCTTTCTTCTCCAGAAGATAATAGTAGTAGTTTCCTTTTTCTTTCAAGTGCGGGTTAAAAAGTTCCTTTACGCTGAATGTTTCTGTGGAAAGAAGGTATTTCATATTATTTCACTTGAAAAAAACTATTTTGTTCTCTGTGGAGGCTCGTTTGCCCTGTCTTTATGGCTTATACTTATCTTCCGATGCTTAAGTAGTTAAACCCAAGTTCCCTCATTTTTTTTGGCTCAAAAATATTTCTCCCGTCAATCACATTCGGCTCTTTCATGAGGCTCTTTATTTTCTTCAAATCAAGCCGTTTAAATTCTTCCCAATCCGTGGCGATTAGAAGCGCATCGCATCCGCTGATTGCATCATAAGCGTCTTTGGCGAATATTTCCTTTGGGAAGATACTTTTTGCATTATCCATTGCCTTTGGGTCAAAAAAACTTAACAGCGCCCCGCGCTTAAGAAGTATTTTTGATATTTTAACCGCCGGCGATTCTCTCGCATCATCAGTATTCGCTTTAAACGCGAGCCCAAGCACCGCTATTTTTTTTCCTTTTACCCCGCGGACAAGCTGTTCAATTTTCTTGAAAGTTAATTCAAGCTGCCTTTGATTAACTTCCTCAATTCTGTCAATTACCCCGTTCTTAAGCCCGTTTTTTTTCATGGTGCTGATAAACGCCCTAATATCCTTTGGAAAACAGCTTCCGCCGTACCCGAGCCCCGCTTTGAGGAATTTGGGACCGATTCGCTCATCCATTCCCACTCCAATTGAAACATCCTCAATATTCGCCCCCACTTTCTCGCAGAGCTGTGAAACTTCATTTATGAAGGAAAGTCTTAGCGCGAGCATGGAGTTGCTTGCATACTTTATGATTTCAGCGCTCTTTGTGTCAGTGAGAAGGATTTTTTTCTTCTCATTTTCCCCCGCCGCGTAAAGTTCGTGAAGAATTTTTCTCGCCTCTTCCGACTCAGAGCCGATTACCACTCTCTCCGAGTGAAAATCCTCTATTGCGCTTCCTTCCGCCAAAAACTCGGGATTTGAGATAACATCAAACTTAATTCTTGCGCCTCTTCTCTTTAATTCATTCTCAATTATTCCCCCGACCCACTCCGCGGTTCCAACAGGCACAGTGCTTTTATCAACAATAATTTTGTACTCGTTCATGTGCTTTCCTATTTGCTCCGCGGCTTCCTTAAAGTAACACATATTCGCTTCACCTTTCTCGTTTTGAGGGGTGCCGACAGCAATGAAAATTATTTGTGAATTCTCAACAGCCTCTTTTGAATCAGAGGTAAATGAAATAGTTCCAGAGCTGATGCATTTCTTTAGCAGCTCCTCAAGCCCCGGCTCGTAAATCGGGCTTATTCCTTTCTGCAGAAGGGCAATCTTCTCCTTGTCAACATCAAGGCAGATTACTTTATGCCCCCCTTCCGCAAAGCAAGCCCCCGCGATTAATCCGACATACCCTGTTCCGATTATTGAGATATTCATTACAGTAGAGCTGTTTGTTTTACTTTAAAAGTCTTTTAGTTCATTCCTGCTCTTGGACTTTTGAATAAAAACTTAGAAATTAG
>CABMEU010000012.1 GCA_902385225.1 uncultured archaeon
AAAGCCGAATCTGTTTTTGAGCTGTTCACATTTTCCATAATAAAAACACCTCCAAGGAGTTTTCGTACACAATGCCTTCGGGGTCATTTAAATGGATTCTGCAGAAATAATCAGGAGCCGACCTCCAGAGCGGGACAACTCAGTTTAGACAACTAAAACTAGATGCGGTTAAATTGGCGCGTTAATTTGCCCTAAATTTCCTAATATAATTGTCCCCGTACGCCGCGATTATCTCTTTTTTATCAGAGGAGATTTGTACATTCATTACCCCAAGCAATAGGTCTTTGTTTGTTGCGTCGGGCGTGATGCAATTCTCCCAGACAATTGTTCCTATTTCATTATAAGCCACAAGGCAGTTCTGCGGAGCGGTCCCAACGACAATTAATTTGCCGTCATTTGAAATCGCGACAGCATTATGGCCGGCCGAACTCGCATTAGGGAATGCGCGGCTTCCTCTTTTCCACAAAAGGTTCCCGCTCTCGTCAAACAGATAAACCATTCCTCCAACCGTTCCTAAAGCGATTCTGTTTCCAGCCGGAGTAACCGCTCCTGCTGTTGCCGTGTGATCCGGAATTCTGTGCTTCCAAAGAACCTCGCCTGTTGAACTAAAATCAAAAAGCGTTCTGCTTTTTCCAGTCGCGAAAGTGTTATTTTTATTATCAACTCCCATGAAGAGCGGGAATTCGCCTATTACATTGCGCCATTTTTGGTTTCCCTGCATATCAATTCCGGTTACATCTCTTGCGCCCGCAACAAACCCCGAGTTATCAGAATAAAATGCGCAGTTTCTCAGCCAATCACCCTGCCACTTTAAATCCTGTTTTGTTCCGTTTGAGGAATTAATTAAAGTAGGGGCGGTTCCTGAGAGAACTTTTGTTCCATCATCTGAAATGCATGCGCTTCTAACCATGGAGCCAAAATCAGCGTTCCATAATACTTCGCCCGACCTATTAACCGCATAAACTTTTCCGTCATGGCACCCCGCAACAACCTTACTTCCATCATTTGTAATATCAATTCCCCAGCACTCATTTTGGGTTGGCTGCTTCCACAATATATTTCCAAGCGCATCAAGCAGATAGAAGTTTGTGGGCTTGTTTAACTCAGGGGGATGCTTTGACTGCGCCGCGGCAAATACACTCCAGTCCGAGGAAGGTTTTATCCAGAAAAAACCAAAATTATCCTCAATTTTTTTCTCCCACTCCAGGGAATAATTTTGCGCTACTGGTTTTTCTTTTAGGATAATATCTACTTGCTTTGGCTCTTTTCTTGTCGGAGCAACATGTCCATTATAATAATAATCATAATTTTCCTTTTCAAGCGATAAGAAATAATCTATTGAATCGCATGCGAGTTCCTTTCCTAAATAAATCGCGTTAATATCCTCCATCCCGAGCAAGGGTATCTTGTAATTTCCGGCAGGGTCAGTTTCAGCCTTAAAATCCATCCTTCCGCAATTCATCATAGCCACCACAGTTGCCCCTGAAACTGGGGTCCCAGATTCATCCTTGACTGAACCGTAAATATATGAGGTTTCTTTTCCCCAAAAGTTCTCGTTTGTTCCGCCGAAGGTTACATTAAGGTCAACTGAGTTTGCAGGGGAATTACATTTGCCAACGTTAAAAGGAATACTAAAATAACTGCTCCCCATATTCTGCGCAAGATCAATTGAGGCAAAATACCAAAGCCTTTTCTCCTCTCCCGCGGAGAGCTCGATTGGAGAGTCCTGTAAAGAGAAAAAGTGAAGGTTCCAGGAGGGAATTAAACTCCTTAATTCAGGAGTGATTCCAGTAAAACAAACACTTTCTTTTGAAGAGCCGGTATTCTTTAGCTTAATAAAAAAATCCGTCCCACTCTCAGTCATTCCCCTAGTGATTGCGGTTGAAAAATACTTCACTTCTATATCGCCAAACTTTTTTGTAATCCACTCCCCTTTAGGGACATCCGCGGGCAAGGAAGGAAGAGGGGCATTTGGATTAATTCCCTGCATCTCGGAGCCTGGCGAAGGAGGCAAATTATTTTGCGGGGAACCGTTTGATGGCGGATTTTGCATCGGCTGATTCTGAGGAGGATTTGCTTGAGGAGGAAGCGGATTGTTAAAATTATTATCAAAACCGGGCTGCTGGGCGCCATTTTGGTCCCCGCCAAAAGGAAGAGTATCAGACTGATTATTCAGGGAACTCTGAGTGCATCCGGCAAGTAAAAAGATTAAGAATATGCTAATGAACAGAGAAACTGAGATTCTCATTTGTTAGTAATGATCAAACTGGTATTTTATTGTATCCTGGGCAATTTCTTACACTTTCTAATCTTATTCGTCAAATGTCAAATTTTCCAGGCATATTTGTTGCTTTTTCTGATATTTCCTGCACAAAGCGTTTCCTTTCAAAATAGGGCAAGTATTACTACAAGGCGGTTTATACTAATTCCAGTTGTTTTGGAGCAAGTGTGAAACACGCTTGGACTCATCGGTTGTCCTGGAAAGGATATGACAAAACCAGCCTCTATAAGTCACTTTGGCCATTGAAGCGAAGACTGGACTATAACTCTTCGCCTAAAACCCGTTGACTTATCACGCTTGTTGTTTTGCATGAAGGAGATCACCATTAAAACATGCTTGGAAGGGTTAAGATTAATTTCTGGCAAATGTTTATGGCACTCTTTCACCGAGTCCAGAGGCGCTTTTTAATTACTGCTCCAATACACTACTTTATTTGAGGAATTGACAAATATGGCTAAGAAAAAAGCGAAGAAAAGACATACTAAGAGAAAAGCTAAACGAGCATCTAAACAAACCACAAGAAAACATTCAAGGAAAGCAAGCAGGGGCTCAAAGAGAGCAAAGGTAAAAAAAATAATTAAGTA
>CABMEU010000013.1 GCA_902385225.1 uncultured archaeon
CGCCTAGTTCTTTACAACTCCCATCATGAAGGCCTTTGCGGCGAATAAAAACGCAATGAACCCTGCAGGCTCCAGGATCGTCCAAGTTTCATAACCTGAGATTGCGACGCTAATAGCTGTGTGAACAGCGATTTGTGTTGCGTGTGCTGTTTCAAATTGGGCAAGCGACTTTGTTATATCCGCCCCCGCTGCAGGTATCTCTCCAAGGGCAAGTGCTTGGCAATTAATGCATAGGGCTTCATCTGTTCCAGTTGGGTCCGGGATAGAACAATGAAAGTCAGCTTCGGCTTCTGCCTCTACCGCTGCAGTTGCGAGCGACGCGGCTGCGGATTTTAATAATCCCGTGGCAGAAAGCTGGGTTGCAATTGTTGTTGTTATAACTGAGTACAATGAGTTGACTATCTGCGCATAACCCATCACCGTTGACATTATGCTCGCCTCTTCTGATTCCAGCACCGTTATCGCGTCCTTTGCATTACTCAGCGCAATTTTCGCGTCATCCAAATCCTGCGCTATGATAATATTCTCCGCCTGCGCAAGTTCAAGATACAGTTTTGCGTCGGCGTCATCACTGCTTGCAGAAGAGAATGAATCAATTGCCGCGGCTGCGAGCGCTTTTTTCGCATAATCATAAGCGGTGTCAGAATGATTCTTTGCATCAGTGATAAGCCTGAGGTATTCATTTGCATATTCCACAGATTCTTCAGGATGCAAATCCCCAATTGCAGAACTGTTAATCGTTTGCACCTGCTGAACTAGGCTGTACGCATTCATTGCAATCTGGCTGCAGGAGGAGACCGAAGCAGAGATGGCGGATGTATTTGCCGGAGTAGTTCCAGCTTTGGCTGCGGGGCATGCGGTTGCCTGTCCATCCACCGTGCTAGTTACTCCCGCGCTCTCTGTCGCCATTGCGCAAGAGGTTGCTGAGACTGTTGATAAAGTAACAGCGTTATTTAATAAAGAAGTGTATTTCGCCGCCATATCAATATTCTTAAAACTATTATTTTTTTGCGCCGCCGCATCCATTGCATCAACTTTCTCTTTCATGTTCTCCGCCGAGTCAAGGAGAGTGTAAATATTTTTTCTTGTTCCAACGATTGCGAGATAAGCTTTCTTTATGAGCTCGTTTTTTTGAGAAGAAGCCGCCTGAGCTGTTTTTCTTATTGTGTCAATCGGTCCAAGCGCCGCGTTAAGCGCGGAAACATATTTCCCCGTGCCTGACTGCTTTGTCTTATCCGTGGCAAGATTTCTCCACCATGATTGGTTTGTATTCACAAGCCACCCCAGCGCGCCTGAGCCGAGGCGGGAATTATCAACATCAACGTTCAGAGAACTTCTGTACAAATTGCACACGCTTGCTTGAATTGGAACATCCTCCGCGAGTGTTTTATTTTGAACAACAATTGAGTCAGAGGCTCCCTGCCCAATAAACGAAACCACAAACTTATCAGGAACAATGTTCGCTGAATTATTCGGCTCCACTATAATTGTTTTCTCATCAACAAGCACTTTATCTTTTCCGGGAATGCGGGCGCGAATACTTATTCCATACGCGCCCGGTATTTCTCCCCGCGTAATATTAATTCTGTGCGAGCCCTTCTTTGCTCCGCCAATAAAAAACGGCTCGGATAATTGTATGCTTCCCTCTTCGCTTCCGCCCGAGCAGCCGGGATCATTATCGCACAAAAGGAACTCAATGTTTTGTGACGCGCACGAGGATGAGTCAATATCAATTGAAGTAGTGCTCTCTCCTGCGTGAATCGTGGGCTCTGCCGGAGAAATCTTTACGCACTGCTCAAGATTATCAATCGCTAAATCAAAACTTGTCTCAGTTTTACCAGCCCCGAGCTTGAAAATTGTCTTAAACTTCGCGTCCTCTCCAGCGAATTCCTTAAACGGCGTGAAAATTATTTTTAACTGGTATTCTCCGGATGTGGACATTACAATAATCGGAGTGTCATTTTGGTCGTTAAGCATGGAAACATTTGTGTACTTATCAACACTCACTTCAACATTTCCCATGCGCTCCCTATCCCACTGAATAAGCCCTGTTACGGGAGCATCCACTTCGCAGGAAATTCTTAAATTAGCGGTTAATTCATAAGTCCCGTAGTGAGTGGTTTCCTTCACAGTTGTTCTGCTTAATTCAATGCACCCAATTCCGCTGTACTCTGAGAACATTAATTCAGCTTCCAAATCAATCGTGGTAATTTCCCCGGTGTTCGGGTCCTCAATTACAAATTCAAATTCCAAATCGTATGAAGTATTTGAGTCAATAATATAAGTTCCGGTTTCGGGGTCATAATATGCGTCAATATTCAAATCCTCGCTTGGGTCAATATAGAAATGAATATTTCCGTTCTCATCAACAAAGTAATCAGTTCCGGAGCGAAGAATAGTGAGTCCTGCTCCGCGCTTAATTGAAAGAGTTGTTTTACTGCCCGGTTTAATTTTTAACTTTGTTCCAATTGTCCCTGAGATTTTATCATTAGGGTTTCCCGCAAGCTGAAGTTTTTTGCCGTCAGAATTAGTATCGGAAATAAGCCTCCCGTCAAGAGAAACCTTCACGTTTCCTTTAAGTGGCTGCCCATCAGGACCATAAAGCAAAGAATTATTTTGTTGCCCTAACAGATTAAACACAAGGGCGAGCACTATTATTATTACTAATATAATAGCGCACACGGAAATAATTGTCCTAATTGGCAGAGGTTTGCCCGTTTCATCCTTCTCTTCTTTGTACTTTGGAACCTTTTTCTCCTCAGTATAATCTTCTGAACCCTCGCCCGGAAAGTACTCGCTCTCATCCTCAGGATTCTTCTTTTTAGCCATTTAATTCACGCAAAGAAACTTGAAAAGTAAGGGTTTAGAGGTATAAAAACCTGCTCGGAATGGGGATTTTTGGGTTTAAAATTGAGGAAATTATATTAAATGTTTAAAAGAAAGTTTTTTGGCACGCTTGATTCCAAGCGATTTCAATCTGGTGCGGAGAAGCCCTCTTTCCACAAGATTCTTTTGGCGGTATATTGTTGAGGCGCCCTCAAGCATAATGGTTTCCGCTTTTGGAAATGCTAAACTTACCATTTGCATACTGTCTATTACACAAAAATCCCTCATACACCCAAATCCAATCACTCTTGTTGGGACAATACATTCCTGCTTTGCAAGTGCGGCAAGCTTTGAAGGGGTATTTATAGATTCAGATTCAAATTGAATTATTCTCGGCAGCACACTAAGGGATTTAGTTGTCTCCCTGACTTTTTTTGCAGTATCTTCATAAAAAACAGGAATTCTTTTTGCCACTGCCTGCTTAAGTGCAGAAATTATCTTTTTCTCGTTTGCTTCAACAAGTTTTACATCAGACAGTTCTCTTGACATATATTGCATTCGGACATTGTGCGATACTGGTGCGTGAACAATATACAAAATAGGTCCTGTATAATGTCCGTTGGTTTGTGGCATTAAACAATCGCGGCTTTGAGATTAATAATTCTTTCTTGGAGGCAGGAAAGAGAATGTATTCATTAATTTCTTTCAATTATCTTCGTTTTGTACTTTGAGCCCTTATTTTTGAGCAGAGCAATTCGTGAATTCGCTTTCTCCGACTCAAATTTATAAGAAGGCATTCTTTTGAGAAGCGAGAGCGCGAAGTCTTTTGTGTATTCGTGGCTCGGATTGTTTTCCGCGGTCAATCTCTTGCGCGAGAGACCCAGCCACATATAGGACTTCACTTCAATGAAATCCGTTTGCACGGCTTCAAGGAGCTCCGCGAACTTTTCTTGAGTTTCTTTAGAATCATTCATTCCCTTAATAACCGTGAGGCGAATAACTGTCCGGCAGGGCAAGAGTTTTAGGAGCGCGAGAGAGCGCAAGTATTTCTTCCATCCACCTTTCTCGCGGTTAAGTGTAATCCCTTTCCAAAGTTTTTCTTCAGGAGCGACCATTGAAATATATAATTGAGTTGGGAGAGAGTTTTCATTCTCGCTCTTAGCTTTTTTGCTTTCACTCCAAAGTTTTTGCAGCATCTTTGGGTTCTGTCCGTTTGAAACAAGGAAAACCGTTTCGGTTCCCTTGCGTTTTTTCAAAAGCGAAATTAATTCCGGAAGTTTTTTGTACAAAGTCGGTTCTCCGCTAAGTGAAATCGCCCAGTGCCGAGATTCTCTTGCGCGCGAGTAAGTTTCCTTGCTAACCTTATCATGCCCGCCAAAACCAGAAATTAAATTTCTTCTTTCCTCAATAAGCGCCTCAATCATTTTCTTTGGGTCGGCGGTCTTCTTTGGAGTCCCCTTCATGTACTCCTTTGGTCTCCAGCAGAACACGCACGAATTATTGCACCAAAAAGTTGTTGGCGCGATTTGGTGGCAGGAAATAGTATCCGCCCCGTAAAAATCCTGCTTATAGCAGTTACCCTGCCCGCGAAGAGATTTTTTATTCCACTCGCATACTTGAACCGAAGCATCCTCAAAAAAACCGTATTTTTTGTGCGCAAAATCCGCAAGCAGTTCTCTCTTATTCATGCCACCACGTAGTCAAAATTTTTTCCAAAGTAATCCTTATAAATAAAAGCATTCCAATTGTAGTACTAAAAGGTGGAACTATGGAAGGAAGCATACAATTAATCGCGAATTATAGCGACTGGAAGGCAATAAAGAAACAGACAATTACTGAGAAGACGGACCCTCTTACTGTTGCGGAATTTTTGGCAAGCCTTACAACAAGCGTTGATAGAAAGGTAGAGGAGAATCTCCGAAAAAAAGTTGCTCTTGATAAACTTGATTTAGCAATCACACAGCTCGGATTAATGAAAGGGGACGCGGTTAAAGCGCTTGAAGAGATTAATTCAAGGTCAATCTCAAAAGTAATAAATGAAATCTCACAGGTGCCCCAGCTACAGAAGAATCAGCAAAAAGAAGTAGCGGATTTTTGCAGAGCATACGCTTCAAGAAAAGTTCTCAAAGCATGCGGACTATTAATTGATTATTCACAGATAGAGATTCCCGGGATGGGGAGACTGAAGAAAAAAGTTCCAAAGGACGCAAAAGAATAAAAAAAATGGTGATTGATTGGTACTTGGAGAAATAGTTGTTAATCAATTCATTCAATCCTTCTCCACTCCATCACTTGACTTATTCTTCAAAGCAATCACTTACCTCGGCCACCCCGCCATATGGATGATTATCGCGGCATGGCTCTTTTGGCTCGGGTATGAGCGAAAAAGCTTTGTAATAATGACAATAATTCTTTTTGCAGGGGCAATAGCCGGCGCGCTCAAAATATTTATTGCAAGACCCAGACCGGAAGGAATTATTGTAATGGACCCTGAAACTAGCTATTCCTATCCTTCAGCCCACGCAACACTCATAACATCTTTTGCCGCATTTGGATGGCTGAAGAAGAAACTCTCAAGAATACTTGAAACACTATTAGTTGTCGCAGTGATATTTGTTGCAGTGTCAAGATTATATTTGGGTGCGCATTATGTTACTGATGTAATCGCGGGAATTGTACTTGGATTATTTATCGGATGGGTAGTTTACAAAGCCGAAGCAAAATTAAACAAAATACACTTCCACCTCTCAAAAATACAGGATGAATTCTTAGTAGTTGGATTCTTTGTAATCGCGGTGCTGTTTTACTTATTCATACAAAATTATTATCCCCCCGCATACGCGCTCTTTGGATACTTCGCGGGATATATTATATACAAACACAGCGGAATTGATTTAGTTCCGGCAAAAACAACAAAACAATCAATAGCTGCTTTATTCATTGGGACAATAATACTAGGCGTGCTCTATATGTTCGGAGAAAAATTCATTGGAATAGAAAGCGCAGTAATCTTCTTTATTGCAGGACTCTTTATCACGGTATTCTGGCCGGCGGTAATATTCAAACTCGTTCAAAAAAGAGAAACGCACAAAGCGAAGAAAATACACCGCATAGCGCACCACACAAAAGCCAAAAAAGCCGCGAAGCATGCAAAAAAACACAAGCGAAAACGCTAACCACCAAGCTTTAAAAAACGCCCTAAACAATACTTCTCTAAGGATAAAGCTTGCAAAGCAAACTCCCTATCCCCCCTTAGTTTAGTAGCTAGAACGCTCGGCTGTAGACCTGCCTTTTCTTTCTTTTAGAAAAAGAAAGAAAATGTAAGTTGCCAAAAGAAAGAAAACTTTTGACAATTCTTTAATCACAGACTTGTGAAAAAACGAGACTGTTACCGAGATATCCCCGGTGCAATTCTGGGAGGGGGGATTTACTTTTTTTTCAAAGCTCGAGTGATATGGTTGCAAGATACGTTCACTTGAGTGGAAGGGATTTGGATTCAATATTGTTTAAAGTTTCATTTAGATGAGCCTTTTATTTTGATTGTTACCAAAATTTCAAATGCCTAATGGTAAGTGTCCTTTGTGTGGTCAAGTAGTTCGTCTAAAGAAAGATGGCCAACCTTACAAAAACAACCATGAATGTCCATCAAAATTAATGCCAACGCAGAGACCTTTGCAAACAGAACTTCTTGTCTCAGAAAGATTCCGTGGGGCAATTAAGATAGTTTGTGGTATTTCCTGCATTCTCCTAATCATTTTTGTTATTTTTTTAGCGAGCTCTTTGCCTACAGATTACAAAATTCAAGGCATAGTATTACAAATTGTGAGCGTTGTTCTTTTGGAAGCATTTCTGCTTTCGCTTATGTGGAGTATTTCTATTAATTATACAAACAAGGTGTCTGAATCATTAAATATTGCAATTAGTTTGAGCATGTTTGTTCTAACAATGATTGCTTTAATCTACGCAGCAAACACACTAACTGTAACCAATCACGCTTTGGATGTAACTAAAACAGCTGCGGAAGATACAAATTTTTCAATAAGGAATGCATTAGAGATTGATAAAAATCAGACTGAAGCGCTAGTAAAAAGCCTAAACCTAAAATTAGATGTAGTTCTTTTGCAAGGGGCAAATTATTTGACAAACCATGTAGCATATGCTTCATTAGAACATAGGCCTCAAAATAAATTTCCGAATGAATTTGAAAGTTACATCGTGCCGGCAAGAATAACTGATGAAAACCTATTAACTTCACTTTTGGCTTTAGAGGAAAATATCAACGCATTTAATGAGTCAATAGACTTAATGAATCAAGTTATGATAACATCAAGTGTAAAGATAAATGACGAAATCTTTTATCAACACGTTTGGGAAAAACAAAAACCCGTGCTTGAGTTTATTACTAGAAAAAGTTGTAAGGCAAAACTTGACTTGAATAGAGTGTTTGGTTATACTTTTATTAATCAACCTGACGTTAATCGTTTGATTTATGGAAAAGATTTGAACGTTTTATATTCTGTAATATGTGACGCTAATGGCGAGGTGGAAGTTGAGTTTGGTCCAAGTTAATTTGTGGGCTTAGCGGGCAATTTGTTAAGCAATTTTTTCCCCTTCTCGGTTGCTTGATAATGTTTGTAATCATGTCTTTCAGGGGTAATGTAATAATAACATTGATTGCAACGATATTGAATTTATTAAAATAATTTGTGATTTGAATGAGCAAAATTGGGCGCGCTTTAAGAGTTTCTCTAAACATATTGTGGCTCGCAATACTTCTCTCAATCCCAACCATTTTTGTAATTGCTATAAAGGACCCGACCTCACCACAAAATACATTATTGTATTCCTTAGCGCAAGTACTTGTCGCATTATTTACGCTTGGGTTAATCACAATATCGCTAACAATGTCCTTCCCAGAAAAGGTCAAAATAAAATCAAAAAAAATATATTTTATTATCTATATCGTTTTTATCCTTTTATCTTATGCAATCTACCCGGAAATTCTTTGGGCAGGAATTGCTTTGTCACTTCAATACCTTAATGTAACAAGCACAGGCTCAATTGGAATACATTTTATTGCAATAACAATTGGGGCAGTGTTGTTTTTATTTTATAGAATTTTGACATTTACTTATAATCTCTCATTCTTAAAAAAATTACATATTGATAAATCAAAGTCAGACCTTATTTTTTTTCAACTCCCAGATCCCACAAAAGTGATAAATCGGGTTAAGATTCTTCTTTTTGACTTTATTATGGCCACAGTTTTCTTGACTATTATTGTTCAAAGTATAACACAATTAAATGTTGCTCAACTTTATCCCGATATATTTGGTGTAGTTCTTAGTAATTATTTCTTGTTTGTATTCCCTTTGGTAGTATTAGCGGATTTATATTTTTGGTTAGTTTTTGTTAAATACAAAAAAGAGATATTCAATAAAAGGAGTTGGTTAACTGGAAGAAAAGGTAAGTCGGGATACAAGTCACGAACTGCAAATTAACAACCCCAAAGACCGCATTCCGGGAGTGGGGATTCCATTAGGGTCAACTCAACATAAAGATACTTATTCTTTTAATACAATAATTGCTTAATTGTTCGGGGCGGATTGATTGAATAAGCAAGATTTGTTTAAGAAAAGGATTGGTTTCAAAGGGGATTTGAAAGATATTTCTCTTGCTGTTTGTAAAGAATTTGATTTGGGTAAATTTCTTTCAAACAAACTTGTGGTAATGGGGTATGAGGACTTTAACTTTTCTATTAAAACAACTAAAGGGATATTTTTTGTTAAAGTTTTTTCTGATTTTAGAAAGCTTGCTGATTGTAAGAGATATGCCGGTATGATTGAAGAAGCTCTTGCCAAAGGGGTGCATACTCCAAGGCTTTTCAAATCTAAACAAGGGTACTTGAATTTTATAAAAGTTAACGGGAAAAAACTGCGGCTTGTTGTGATGGAGTTTGTTGATGGTAAAACTTTGTATGAACTGAATTCTAAACTTAGTTTAAATGAAATCAGATTTCTTGCGCAGCAAGCGGCAAGAGTAAACTCAATGAAAGTAAATACATTGTTTGTGTATGATCATTTTGCGATTGTTCATTTCTTGAAGGAGTTTAAGAAAACACAAAAATTTCTTTCTAAAGAAGATTTATCTCTTATACGCCCTCTTGTGAAAGAATTTAAAGAGATGAAAATAAACGAGCTTCCGCATTGTTTTGTACACGCAGACATAATTAGCACTAATATAATGAAAGACAAAAAAGGCAGGTTGTGGATTATTGATTTTGCGGTTGCAAATAATTACCCTCGAATAAATGAACTTGCGGTGATGGCGTGTAATCCGTTTTTTGAGCCAAAGAGTAAAAAAAACACAGAAAGAAATTTGGGTATAGCTGTTAGAGAGTATCAAAAATTAGTTCCATTAACAAAGAAAGAACTTGAAGTGCTGCCAGTTTATGTTAAACTTGTGCATGCAATGCATGTCATTGCAGCAACATATGAACGATACAAAAAAGGAAACAACAGCAAAGAAAATTGGTACTGGTATAAACAAGGAAAAGCTGGACTTTTGCAGAGTGATTGAATGAAACAGAAATTTTCAAAAAACATATTTGCGAGTTCGGATGCGCAGTATATGAGCTGCCCTGAAGAAGTGGCACAGCATCTTGCAAAGAATTTATCCAAATTCAATACAGCCGTTGAGCTATGCAGTGGAGTGGGTGTGACTACTATTCAATTAGCGAAGCAAATGAAAAAAGTAACTGGTGTTGATATTAATCAAGAGAATATATTTGCTGCAAAGAAAAATGCTGTGTTGTATGGGGTCTCGGACAAAACTGAATTCATTTTAGGGGACGTTTTAAGTGTTAAATTGCTAAAATCAATCAAAGCTGAAGTTGCTGTACTGGATCCTGATTGGAGTAATCAAGATTCTGATAAAACAAAGCATGTTTTGGAATTAGATAAGACACAGCCAAACTTAAAAAAACTTTATAATCTGACTAAGAAATATGTCACAAATAACATTGTTGCACGTGTGCCCAAAACATTTACACTTAAAACAATTTCTAAATTAGGCCCATGTAATATTGAGAATGTGTACTGGGGAAATAAATTAAGATTTAAAATCGCATATTTTCTTGGCACAGTTGATAAAACAGTTGAGCGGGATGTGTTTTTTGATTAAATGTCGGAACAGCGCTGACTGTGGGAGTCTGGGGGGATTTATATTTCTTCGCAGCAATATTAATTGTGATGGTGTTTGATGAAGAATAAAATACTAATTTTAGTTCTCATTTTTGCGGTAGTAATTACACTTTTTGTTGGAGTATATTATTTTGGAACTTTGCCAGTGATGCAGAACCAAACAACAAAAGTCGGCGCGATTCTTGCGCTGAGCGGACCCTCCTCAATTTGGGGCGAGAGTGTGAAGAACGGAATGGAGCTTGCGCTTGAGAATCACCCAAACATTAGCGTGGTTTATGAGGACAGCAAAGGAACCGCCGCGGACGGGATAAGCGCTTATCAAAAACTAAAAGTTTCGGGCGTTGATGTTTATGTCTCCGCGCTAAGTATTGTAAGCGTTCCCCTTGCGTCGCTTGCGAGGGATGACAAAAAAGTAATGATAATTACCCAGAGCGCGGCGAATAATATTACAAATGAATATGCTTACAGATATTACACTGACGCGAATCATTTCGCGCTTCCCTCATTTGAGAATCCAATTTCTCCGCTAAAAAACGCGAAGAAACTTGCTGTAATTTACAGAAAAGATGAGTATGCGCAGTCAGTTGACGAGAAAATAAAGGAACTCGCGGCGCGGGATGGAAAAGAAATTGTGTTCAATGAATTTTATGCGCCTAATGAAACGGATTTCTCAACAATATTATCAAAAGCGCAAACAGCATCACCAGACGCATTATTGTTTATTCCAACTCCTCCAAGCGAATCCCTTGCTCTATTAAAAAAGTTCGCGGAGCTGGATATGAATATTCCAATCATAGAAGTGTCAAATGTGCAGTCAGATCCTGAGACACAGGCAAAGGCGCCAAATATTACTTTTTACACAAACCAATTTGCCTTCTCTGCAGCGGGAAACAGCGAAGAATTCAAGCAAAATTACCGGGCAAGATACAATAAGGAACCGAACTTTGTCGCGGCGTTTGGATATGATATTGTGAATTTAATCGCGAGCTGCGAAGGAAATGATTTGAAAGTTTGTCTTGACGCCAAAAAGGAAGTAAGCGGAGTAACGGGGACTGCGGCGAACATAACTAATCA
>CABMEU010000014.1 GCA_902385225.1 uncultured archaeon
GTGTTTTTCTCATGCGGAGGAGAACGAGGAGTATTATTGTCATTACAAGTATGTAACCGAATAAGTATGCCGCGTTTGCGAGGTCATTCATATCGGAGCTGAAGAAGGTCTGCTGCTGTCCCTGCAGAAACAATTGCTGCGCAACGAAGAGCCCGAGAGTTTGAACCAGAACAAAAATTACTGCGAGGAGGATGAACACGCGCGGGTTCAGCCAGTCAGCTTTTGTTGAAGCGGATATGTTTGCAGTCCTCGCTTTTTTGGACCTGCGTTTTTTCTTTTGAGCCATTACAATTAATAGGGGTTTAGTTGTTTTAAGTCTTCCCTATTCAGTTCAAGTTTCTGCTGTGCCTTCACGAACCCCTTTCTTTCTTAGTTGGTTTCACGAAGTGGTGTTTTGGTCTGTAGATTTCGCCTTTCTTCTCAAGTTCTTCAAGTGCGGCGTTGATTTTGTTTTCATCAAGCCCTTTCTCTATTCCTTTTGCGACTACTTGCTCTATTGGGACCATATCAATCCCTGTCGCCATCTCATCTTTAACAATTCTAAGAACTGTGGTTATCGCGTTTTGTTTTGCCTGTGTTATTCCGCTTGTTACAATATCAATGTCAATTCTTCCTGTGTCTGGGTCAACAACCGTTTCCTCTAAGGATTTCTTTACAAGTCTTATTGCTCTGTTCGCATCCTCAATCTCAACAATATCGCTTAATCGTACTCGCGCGCTTGCTTCCGCAAGTCTTACTAGTCCTTCAAGTTGTCTTGCTGTTGCTGTGTAAGTTCCTTGGCTTCTTCCCTGGTCCCTTAATCCAACATAAAAATCAGATATCGTGTTTAGTGATTCCTCGCTTAGAACCGGGAAGCATTTTTGTCTTGCGAATGAAACATATTTTCTAAATAATTCATCCATGATTACTGGTTTTGTTCGCTTGTCAATTTCTTCTCTCTCTTCTTTATTGAGCGCGGTTCCTTTTTGCTGGCTCTGCATTAATTTTTCCCCGCTCTGGTGGGTTTTGAGTATGTGTTCGGATATTTTCTGGTCCTGTGTTTTATCAAGCACATCTCTTATCATGAAAAATAAATCAAATCTTGAGATTAGCGAGGAAGGCAAATCAATTTGCTCAAAAAACGGGGTGAATTTATCAAATCGTGAGAACTTCGGGTTTGCGGCGGCGAGCAGCGAAGTGTCCGCTTTGAATCTTGTAACAATTCCCGCTTTTGCAACTGATATCATTCCCTGTTCCATTGCTTCGTGCAGAGCGCTTCTATCCTCAGGGTCCATTTTATCAAGTTCATCCGCCATGCATACTCCGCCGGACGCAAGTACAAGCGCTCCCGCTTTGAGTGTCCAGCCGCCTTCACCGAATTCATCTTTAACAGCTGAAGCAGTTAATCCAACTCCGCTAGTTGTTTTTCCCGAAATGTAAATTGATTTTGGGGCGATGTTGTTTGTTGCCTGCAGTAATTGTGATTTACCGCACCCAGGGTCCCCGATTAATAAAATGTGGGCGTTTCCCCTAATTTTTTGGTTATTTGGCAGGTGTTTTGTCACTCCTCCAAAGAGCTGGAGCGCAATGCTTTCTTTTACAACATCATGCCCGTAAATTGCGGGCGCAATTGATTGTGCGAGCATCTCGTATATTTGCGGATCTGTCGAGAGTTTTCTGATTTGGGCTTCCTCTTCTTTTGTAACATCCACATCAAGGAATTCTTTTGCTGTCTCTTCAAGATAAACGCAGTCAATATATTTTCCGTAAACATTTTTCTTATCCTTTTCAGGAGGGAGTAATCTTAATATTCCCACAAATTTTGTTTTATCTCCCGCGCTCACTTTGTTTACTAAATCATCGCCGACGAATACTCTGATATATTCTGCCTGCTCGTTTCCCTTTAATTTCTCAAGCGGCTCCTGTATCTCAATTTTCTGGTAATCCTCAAAAGTGGATTTTTCTTCCACAAGGTCAAAGTCTCTTGAGTGGCATTCGCATATTCCGGGCTGGGTGACTTTCTGCTTTTCCTGCGGGATTTTGTAAACGTTTCCGCATCTCTTGCACTTCCAAGTGGCGAGTTTTAGTTTAGGCAATACCCCTGTGATTTGTCTCATCAGCCCTTCAACGCAAATCATTTTGTTTAAGTGCTTCGCCCCAATATTCCTAATGCTAATTTCCCTGTCTTTTGGGAGATTAGAGAATCTCACGTGCGGCCTAAATACCTCGGTAGTGAGAGTCGGGATGTGAATATTTTGAATCGCGGTGTGCGCGGCTTCCATTACAGGGTCGGGATTATCTAAGAGCTCATCAGCCAGAATTGGGTCAAACTTTTCAAGGATTTTGAAATCGACTATAACACTTCTCTCATCAGGGTAAGATTCAATTATTCTCTCAATGTACTTCTTCTGTTCTGTGTTAAAGAATTCCTCAAACCGCTCAACAAAAGGCGAGCCTTCCTGCTTCTCGATTTCTTCTAGATTTAGTTCCATGCTATCCCCAACAATTTCTTATTTTCTGGCGTTAAAAGGCTTCTTTAAGCTCCGTGCCGGTGACTCTTCTGTCATGCAAATAAAAAGAAAAAGTGTTGGGTATTCGCCAAAAGTTTTTTTGGAGAAAATTTTTCTTCTTACTATCTTACACCCAACTTGGATTAATACCTTCGGAGTTTGGAAAGCAAACTTTGCTATTTTGGCTCATTAAGTTTAGGGGCTGCCAGCATGGCAGTAAGTACATTCATGCTCATTTCTGAACCTTCCGATTGATGCTATAAGCGCACTTGCTTGTTTCTTTTTTAGAGCCTGTGAGGGTGTTTTTTTTGGGAGTGCGTCAATATACTCCTTTAGTGTAGGGTAGTAAATATAATCAATTTCAAAGAATACTGTTGTTTTTCCGCGCAGACCACAATTAGCGTGGTGGTTATTAACAACTATTCCCATTCTGAATAATTTATCTCGAGTTTTATCAATAATATTCATTGCTCTTTTACTGTGTGTGGTTTCACTATCAATCCTGCGTCTATTATAAAATTCCTCAATAGTATTCTGGCTGCGTTTGTTAAGATTTACCTGCCTTGAGTAAGTTATTGAAGGGGTTTTTCTTGCAGAAGCAAGTTGTTTTGGAAAAGTTCTTGGGAAAAGAAGCCAGCCTAGTGTCATGGCTTGGCTATAAACTGGATTATATATATTTTTGCGTGTGCGTCGTTCTACAACGGGTCCGCGCATTTTAGGAAGCAGGGCCTTTCTCGCTTTTGGGCTCAATGTGCGGGCTACTGCATGGTCTCCGCGAATATTTATTGTTCCTTTCATAAAAGAATATACTGTGTCTTTCTTAATAATTCTTTTTACACGCCGAGTATTTTTAATCACAGCTCTGCATTTATCGCCTTCGCCGTTTCAAGCATTTCCATTGGCTTTGGCTTTCTTCTATTGGTTTCAAACCATATTCCGTCCCCGTGTTTTCTTGGGATTAAGTGAAAGTGCACATGCGGTTCGGCTTGTCCCGCGGCTTTTCCATTATTTTGAATAATATTTAGTCCTTCCGCATCAGCAACTTTGATTACCGCGGGAGCGAGTTTCTTTATCGCTTTCATTATTTCAATTAAGTATTTGTCCTCAACCTTATCAATTGTGGA
>CABMEU010000015.1 GCA_902385225.1 uncultured archaeon
ACATTCTTTGTTGTTGGAACAATTGTTTCCCTTATTTCATTATTTGCAAGCATCATTACCTTAATTCCTTTTTGCGCGCGAAGCTGGTGATATTTATAAAAGAATCTCATCTGCTCAGGAAGCTCTTTAACATACCTCGCCCCAAGAACATAATACACATCGCCCTTCTTTAATTCATCAAGAATATTTCTAAAGAAATTTGACACAGCCTTAAATCCAGTATAAACAGTTGCCTGCGGCCCGATTACTGAGCGCATTTGATTCTCAAGCGACGGAAGAATCTTCTCAACCGCGATTTTTTTGCTCTCAAGCTTCTCTTTCTCCTCATCAATATAATCCAGTAGTCTCTTTGGCTCAAGTGCGCGATAAAATGCCGCGCCTTCTTTGATTGAGTGAGTTGCAAGACCCTTCTTCTCAAGGCGCGAAAGAATTTTGTATACTTTTGAAGAGGAAACACCTGCAGATATGGAGAGTTTTCCTGTTTTTGTCGCCCCAAGCCTAAGCAGGGCAAGGTACACCTTTACTTCGCCGTCTGTTAATCCAATTTCCTTTAGTGACTCAAGCTCCATACAAAGAATATGTCCCCGCACAAATAAAAACCTTCTCTTTACGACCCCCACGGGGGACAATAACTCATAATAGGGCGCGGCACAGCAGATTTCTTACGGTTAACCAGTTAATGACCGGGGTGAGGAAAATGAATTTGAAAATGAAAAATGGACTAATAGTCCTCGCGGCAATAGCAGTGATTGCAATTATTGCAATAGTAATAACTTCAACTATGAGCCCGACAGGACTATTCACGCAAAGCGCAAAAAGCGAGACAATAAAACTAGGAAATCTTCCTGTAATACAGGGACTCCCAATATATTTAGCAATAGAAAAAGGATATTTTAGCGAAGCGGGACTAAGTGTTGAACTAACAAAGTTTGACTCCCCAAGCCAATTAGTTGATGCAGTAATGCAGGGGAAACTAGATTTAACTACTCCAAGCGGAGCTGCTGGAATCTCAGCAGTGGCGAATTATAAAAATCCTGGAAAAATAAAATTGTATGCACTTTCAGGCGGAACTGCAGAAGTCCCTAACGAAGTACTCCTAATACCAATTGACAGCAACATAAATTCAATTAAGGAACTCAAAGGAAAAAAACTAGGACTACTTGGCGGCTCAATCCAGTGGAGAACAATCGCAAGAGATATGCTTGCAAAAAACGGACTTGAAGCCGATAAGGACGTGTACTTAGTAGAACTTGCAACAGGGCTTCAAGTGCAGGCGCTTGCCACAAAACAAATAGATGCTCTGTTAGCTCTTGAACCAACAGCAACAATAGCAAAAGAGAAGAAAGCAGGCAAAATATTACTTGATGGACCAATGGAAGAAACAATTTCAGATCCGTTTTATCCGGGAGCTGGAATTATTAATCTGGAGTTTGCAAAAACGCACCCAGAAATTGTGAAGAAATTCATTGAAGTTGTAAAGAGAGCAACAAAAGAAATAAAACAAAATCCGGTTGAGTCAGAAAAGTATCTGAAGAACTACACCGCACTTACTGACGACCTAATTGGAAAAGTTCCAATGAGCGCATTCAAAATATGCGAACAAATTAACGCAAAAGATATTGAGGCGCTTCAGAAATTCTACGACTTGTTCGAGGAGTATAATGTAGTTGACGGAAGAATTGATGCAAACGCGTTCCTCTACTGCACTAATAATGCAAACTAGCGGAATAAAAAAATTAAATGGTGTTTGAAAATGACTTCGGGAAAAGAAATTGTTGTCAAAGGGCTCGCAAAGTCCTTTGATGAAAACGAAGTCATTTCAAATATTTCTTTTGAAGCTGAGAAGGGAGATATTGTCGCAATCTTTGGACCAAATGGAAGCGGAAAATCAACTCTTTTGAATATTCTTTCCGGGATTGCGGAGAAAACAAAAGGCAAAGTTGAGATTGCTGATTTTAATCCAAATAAATTTAGTTATATTTTTCAAAATTACCGCGAATCACTCCTCCCTTGGAGAAATAATTATGAGAATATTGCTTTCCCGCTCCGCTTAGGCAAGACCGAGGAAGAGGAAGTCCGCAGAAAAATAGTTGAAATGGAGAGAATTTTCTCATTTAAGGCAAACCTCGGGCTTTACCCTTACGAATTAAGCGGGGGACAGCAGCAAATCCTCGCATTCATGCGCGCGTTAATCACCGAACCCGAAATATTGTTCATTGATGAGCCCTTCTCCGCACTTGATTATGGAAATAATTTGCTACTTAGAAATCAATTGCAAAAATACCACTCAAAATACAAGCCGACAATACTCGCAATCACGCATGATATTGAGGAAGCGGTGCATATTGCGAATAAAATAATTGTATTATCAAATAAACCAACACGAGTGGTTGAAATTATTGAGAATGAGGCGCCTTATCCAAGAGGAACTGAATTTCTTAATTCGCAGAAGTTCGCCGCAACGAAAAAGAAAGTGCTTGAGGCATTCCAAAGAGGGGCGATGCAATGAAAAAGAACTTTTTAATTGGAATAATATTGCTCTTCGCAGTTTGGTGGGTTGTTGCAACTGTACACGTGCTTGACGCATTCTTTCTCCCCGGACCAATTGAAGTACTAATTGATTTGGCTCAAATGCTCTGGACAGGAACATTAAACGCAGATATTTACGCAACCATGGTAAGACTGGGACTTGCATTTGGAATCGCGCTTATTGCTGGAATTCCGCTTGGAATATTACTCGGGGCATCAACAAAAATCTACGAGAGCGTTGAATTCATAATTGATTTCTTCCGCTCGCTGCCCGCGACCGCAATCTTCCCGCTCTTCTTGCTAGTGTTTGGAATAGATGATTCCTCAAAAATTGCTGTTGCAGCATTTGGTGCTGCGCTTGTAATAATATTTAACACCGCGCATGGAGTAATGAACACAAAACCCTCAAGAATAATCGCAGCGAAGTTAATGGGGGCGAAGAAACTGCAAATCTTCAAGAGCATTGTATTCTGGGAATCCTTGCCTCAAACATTTATCGGAATCAGAACCTCAATCTCTCTTGCGCTTGTAATAATAATTGTTACTGAAATGTTCATCGGAACCTACGCTGGCTTGGGCAGAAGAATAATTGATTTTCAGTACATTTACAATGTAAAGGGAATGTTTGGAATAATTCTATTAACCGGTGGAATAGGATACGCCCTAAATCTGATTCTGGCAAAAATAGAGGATAAAGTTGTTCACTGGAAAGGAAAATGAGAGAAAGAAGACGCAAAGTGCACGCGCCATTGGCGCACCTTTTCTTTTGGATGCACTCAGCCTTCGTTGTGAAGCAGTAGCTTCACGACGCCTTGCAAAAGTATCGCTTTTGCCAGGTTCTTTTGGAAAAGAAAAGGCTCAGAAGTGCACGGGGACGGACTCGAACCGTCGAACGCACTAAGCGGGCAGGTCCTAAGCCTGCTAGGTTTGACCACTCCCTAACCCGTGCAATTAATGCAACCTAAAAGCTTTGCTCTTGGCAGTCAATAAATTAACTAGTGCGTAGATACTTTATAAAAGTTGCTTAAAGCCAAAAAAGAGCTGTTTAATCTCATCAGGATAGCATTAAATATTTGTTAAGCGTTAATTAAACGGGGTGGTTGGAAATGACTCTAGCCAAATTACAAGGGGACTTACTTAAGGTAAGAGAGGATTTAACACGTGCGAAAAAAGCCAATGAGGGATTTGAGCGCGTGCTACAAGAGATGAGCATACTAAAGAGCAGGAGCATCGCTAATCCTGCTACAAAAAGCCAGCTAGTTGAAGAGCTCAAGGGCAAGGAAATACTTGACTTATTCTCAAGTGTTGAACTTGATTTTGAGGAACTAAGACAAACAATGGCAAAGCAGAGCATTGAGAAAGAAGGAATAATTGATTTCATTGAATCAATTAGAACCAAAAAAACTTTTTCTTTTGAGGATACACAAGCAACACTTTCTTTCCTTGAAAAATCAGTTGAGGCGCTTGACGCGTCACACGTGGCGGTAAAACCGGAATTCATCGGACTAATTGATTTGGGACCGCTCGCAGTAGAACACAAACTAATGAGAAGCAACAGCGGGGTAATCGTTGAAAAAGAAAGATTCAGCGAATTCCTTGTCGCGCTCCTCTCAAAGAAAATGTTCCACGACTTAGTGTTCGAAACCGATAGAGTGAAAATTGTTTTAAAGAACGCTAGAGAAATAATGGTGGAAGCGGAGAACTCAAACATCAGAACGATGGCGAGAATCGCAAAACCAACTGTTTATTAGCTCGAATTGCCTAGCCACTCCAAGGCAATTCTTTTTTTATTTTTCTAAAATCTGCTTCTTCAAATTAGAAACAACAAATTAAACCAAAAACGCGCTTGCGGTTACGCTTGAGTCCCAGGAGAATCTTGGGCGCGTCTTAATCATCCAAATTTTCTCAGTATTATCATCAATTACAAGAGCATAACCTTTCTGGCGTGGCATTTCTGAATATAATTTATCAAGGTCGGAGTGCATGTAGCTGGGTCTTAGCGCCGCAACCGCAGCAATATCAGGCTGCGATGTCATTCTGTGTGAAATAAAAATATCACACTGGGAAATTGTGTCAGGGTGAAGTTTTTCAGGGCGCTGTGTCGCAAGAATTAATCCGAGTCCCGGCTGTCTTCCAACACGAACCCACTCAAGTAAAATTGGAAGCGCGATATTTGACTCATCCTTTGGCATGAACATGTGCGCCTCATCAATCATCATCCAAACAAGCGGCATTTTGCTTGAACGCTTATTCTCTTTTATTAATTTAATTTCCTCTTCCTTTCTATAAAGCATTCTCTGCTCAAATAATTTCTTTCCAATAAGCGCAACAACAACATCCTTTACCCCTTCAGCACCAAGAGTTTGGCGGTAAGAAGAAACATCAATAACAGTAATCATCCCAGGAGTCGCAAGCTCAGAAATCTTTGTTCCCTCTTTCTCAATTAGTCCCCACGATTTCACCATTGTAAGTCTGCTTGAGAGCGCCTGTCTTGAGGTGGGGTCAGATTCATTATCAGTTTTTACCGCGGTGATTACATCATCAATTCCATAATATGTTCCAATTCTTTCGCGCACTTTCTGAACCGCCCTTGAGAGAAGAACTCCTTCAGGGTCGCGCCAAGTTAATTTAAAGAGCGCCATCCACTCGCTCTCTTCAAGCTCTGAGCACTTTAGTGTAAATGCCCCGTCAATCGGCAAGCCCTTTTCTTTATAAAACGCAAGCTGCGCCTGAGGAACCAAAACTTTTACCTCAGTTTTCTCCGCCTTCAAATCCCATGCGCCAAGTTCCGCGAGGTCAGCCTGACCAGCGGGCAGTTTTAATCCCCAGAATATTCCAACAGTATCAATTGTCACGGCGGCAACACGATTTTTTATCATTGGGTCAAGCCTAGCCATCTCTTCCATGAGAACAGCAAGCGAATAGGATTTTCCCCCGCCCCTCTTTCCGCAAATTAATATAAGATGGGGTTTTGAGATATCAACAAGAACTTTTCTTCCTAAGACGGGCTTTTCTCCTGCGGACATCACAACTTTTCCAAAGTAAGCCGTCCCTTGCGAACCATATTTCTCAAGGTCGCCAATATCTCTTCCAAGAACAACCGGCTCTGATGTAAAATCTTCCTGCATGAAAACACTAACCCTTTACAAGTATTTAATGATTACTAATTGAAATTTCATAGTTATGGAATTCAGACTTTTCTCGCTCTCTTTTTAGCAACAATTAGTGAAACAAACGCCAAAACCGCAGCAACCGCTAATATCCCATTATCAGGAACCGATACTCCTGAGGAAGCAGAATTAACAATTGATAAAAATATTTTTGAAGTGCATCTATCGCACGGCTGGGGGATTGTGAGGTCCGCAACAATTATTTCTCCGCCCGATATAGTGTTTATTGTGTCTGAAATACTTTGCATATCCACCCCGCAAGGGACGCCTGGAATTGTTTTAATGAATTGATTGTTTTTGTAATAACTCAAATCTATTTTTCCGATTGTTGCTCCTGAACAAGTTTGGCTAAAATTCAGGACAGTATTTCCGTCAAAGGTCCCGCTAAATTTAGTGATGGATATTGCTGTACTCACACAAGTATCCCCCGACTTAGTGTATCCATTTGCGCATGCCCACTGGCAGTTACTTGGAGGAGATGTCACATATGTCCATGAAGTGTCTCCAGAATAGCCATAATTAGGATGAGTACTGCTGCCCATGATTACCCCGCTCCCAACAGGAACTACTCCTGTGCATACATTTATGTCAAGCACGCAGGACGCCGGAGGACCCAAATCGCATTTATACCCGACAGGACAAAAACAGCCCCTGTTTGCTTTGCAGGCGGCAGTGATTCCCCCGTAAGCCCCAATACAATTCCAATCCACACTACTCCACTCATCCGGAAAGAGCGGTTCCTGAGCGGGGCTAATGTCTCCCAAAAGACAGAATGTTGTACTAGTTATTGTCCCAAAACTTGTCACGGTTAAAAAATAATCTTTGCTTGCCGGACCGCAAACACCATAACCTGAGTGTGCAGCATTACAATCCGCAGCGGCTCCTCCGGTTGAGGACGGGCAAGACCAAGATACACTCTCGCCTTTAAGCGGGAAGATTACTGACGGCTGAGGATTATTCAAACAAAATTGGATTACGCTTCCCCAGTTTGTATCGGATTCAGGATATATTTTTGCAGAGGAACCGCACACCCCGTCTTTTGCGTGCGAAGCACTGCAAGTCGCGGTAGTTGATGTTCCTGCGCAAGTCCATGCTGAAGTACTGCCTACCGCGGGAAATATTGCTCCGGATGATTGACCCGCGGCGCAAAGCGTATCAGAACCAAACCCAGTTATGCTTTCTGAATAAATCTTTCCGTTCGCAGTCCCGCAAACCCCATTTGGAGGATAACTTCTTTTTGCGTAGCAAGTGTCGGGGGCAGTGAATCCATAAAACGAGGCGCCCTTAAAAGTATAAGGCAATCCGCCGCAAGCCCAGTAAACTGTTTCGCCCATCGCAGGAAACACGGGCGACGCAGGAGAAGGATTACCATTTTTACAAAAAACATTTGATGGATAGCTGGTTACATCATAAGCCAAATTCCAGTTATTGCATGAGGCATCAAGAACAAAATGAGCCTCGCATTGAGTATTACTCCCGCCGTTATATCCATCACACTCCCAATATAATTCTGGACCAAGCATGGATGCAAGAAATGACCCATTATACATTGTGTGAAAAGTTGGGATAGTAGAAGGCACCATTGTTCCAACTGAACAAAAAAGTTTTTCTGCAACAGAAGGATAACACATTCTGTTGAAAGGATTATTCATAATTCTAATTGAAAAAGGGTCGGTTACATCGTTAATTGAAGCGCAAGTCACATTCTCTTTTGGAAAAGGAGCGTCTAATGTGGATTGGTTAGTGTTGTAAAAAAATAAACCAAAATTAGAGTCAATTGAACTATGATATACTCTGCTCGCATCACCGCAAACACCGTCATTTGTGCGAAAAGCAGCGCACTCTTGAGTAATGCCCCCCATGCCTCCCTTGCATTCCCACAACGCAGACTTTCCAATGTCAGGAAATGCGGGCGCAGTATATGTTCCAGAATTACAAAAAGTATTTGTCGCACCCCACCCGGTTTCGGCTGGAGAATAATTTCTTGCGGCGTTACCGCAGTAGCCATCAAGCTTATGCATTGCGGTGCAACTAGCATTTGACCCAGAAGAACTGCCCTGGCAAGTCCAATAAACAGAGGAGCCCGCAGCAGGAAAACTTACAATCGGAGTATTAGTGGATTTACTGCAAAAAGTATCCGAGCCAAAGGAAGTAGCAGAGAATGGATACTGCTTTCCGCCGGCAGTGCCGCACGCCCCGTTTAGTGTCCGGCTCGCATAGCAATTATACGCATCATTTCCACCGTTAATCCCATCACAATTCCACATGACTGTCTGTCCCGGTGCAGGAAATGCCGTATTTGTCGGAGTTCCGTTTGTGCACTGCGTATCAGGATAATATCTAACAACGGATTCGGGATAAGTCTTCCCCGTAGCAGAGCCGCAAGTCGCTCCGCCAGCGGCAAGCACCATTGTGCAGAAAAGTAAAATAAAACCCAGGAAAAATAAAAAACATTTTAGTTTTTGCATTACAAATAAACACTTGATATATATTTAAACTAATCCAAAATTAATTGTCGGCTAAACAGTTATTTTTTGCGGAAAGAAATTAGTGCGACAACACACGCAAGCGCCGCAAGAATCGCAAAAATACTTGTATCAGGAACTGTTGATGTACTCTTCGCGGGAAGCACTGTAAAAGAGCCTGATGAAACACAATAAACAACTGGAGAAGTCCCGTTTATGTAATACAATAAACGATAAGTGTACGCACCCGTTTTGCTCAATGAAATACTCGGCCTGTTTATTAGCACTGTTTTTGGGGCGCCTGTTAAAGACTGCGGTGTGAAAGAATCAGCCGCCACTACTCTTGAATCCGGAGAAACAATATTCACATCATAAACCGAGATATTTGATTTGTAGGAAATATTAAGATCCAAAGAGAGATTTGTTCCTGTCAGGGTCGCGTTCTTTACAAAAGAAGTTACCCCAGCATCGCTGCATGTTACCGCAAGCGAGAATGGGAGGAGCACAAATAACGCCAGCGCTAATAAAAAAATCTTCTTCATGAACTTATTTGGAAAAACTAGTATATTAATTCGACGAACAAAACTCCTTTGCGGCTTTATTATGAATTAACCATAAATATAAAAGCGGGGAAATAGAATTATTATTATGCCTAAAAAACCAAGTGACCCGCCATTTGCCGAATGGACAACTGAAGATTTGCTCAGAATGGTTGATATGGAAAGGAGAAGACTTCCAAGGCTTGCTGCTGACAAGGAGCTTTCAAAATCCCAACCTATGCACATGTCAGTTATTAACTTGCTTGATGCGGTCAGGATTTTGACACGTAGAAAAATACCAATCCGAATGGATATCAGCCGATTTCCACCCCACGTCCAGGCTAAAATTTTGGAAGAGGCGAAAAAAAGGAGTATGATTAATGCTGGATTGCCATTGCCGCCAAAAGCAAAAAGAGTTAAAATGAAAATTCGACGCACAAAACCGCGCCAATAATCTAAATCCTTGTTTAATTATAAGAACTTAAATCTCATCTAAAGACTTCAATTTTAAATCTCAACCATTCCACCTTGACACTCGCGGGACAGTGTGAGCGTTAGCGAACCCCCATTTAGAAATAGGTAGCCCGATAGTCCCGCCGCAGGTGGGACGTATTGTGAGGATTTTCCGCGAGCGCTTTTTTCCGCAGGAAAAAAGGGCTCTGGCAAAGGAGGAGGCCACCCTTTAAGGTGAAGCAGGAGAATCGGTTTTTACCATGCTTGGGGTTGGGGTTGGGCGCATGAATAATACTTTTTTTCCTGACCTCACGCTTTTTAGGTGACCTTCTCGCACTAATTTGTTCAAGCGCTGGCTCGCAGCGTTCGATTTCTTATAGGCAAGTCTTAGCTGTATGTCGGTTGCTGAAACCATTCCAGCTTCATCAATTAATTGCATGATGTGCTGGTCTGGTTCTGACAGTATTTCCTCTTTTTTGTTGGGAGTTGAGGAGTTACTAAGCAATAGTTCCTGTATTTTGGCGAATTTCTGATCTAACCTTGCCAGTATTTTGTTTGTTTCTTCTCGCTCTTTTGTGAGCTTGTATAGCAAGGCCGCCAAAAAGGCTGGATTACTTGACTCTTTCATAATTTCTTGTATATCAACGCTCATGTCGCTAAATTCCGGAGAAATACGCTTAACCGCGTTAAGGTCATTCAGCAGTCGTTGAGCATCGATTGAAGAATCATGATTAGTCATGTCGTATCATGATACGCTCATGATATATTTAAATCTATCACTTAGAAAAGGAAACTATCCAATTGGTTTGGAAAACAAATCCAAACCACCCTATACTTGCTCACTTTGGCAATACACTGCAATGGTTAGGGAGTACTTGTAAATAAAGGTTGCTGGTTCGAAATTCTATCCCCCGCCCGCACCCCAAAAACACTTCTTTAACTTACTTCAATTCACTTCGCATAGTTGCGAAGGTTTAAATTTGAAGGAAGAGTAAATTGTCCTAGAAGAAATTGACTTTGGGTGATAAAAATGGCGCGAACAAAAGGATACACTGCAGTTAGACCAAGAAACGGAGCATCTTTCATAGATATCGCAAGAGCACAACTAGGGCTTGCAACAGGAAAAACAAAAAGCGGAAGAAATTTTGTAAGAGGCACACCAGCCCAAAAAAGAGCAGTAAGATTACGCGCAATAAAATTGGCAAGAGAAGATGCACGACAGGAAATGGGCAAACATAAAGCTAATCTTAACCTCCCAAGAACTGATACTCAGCCAAGAGGAAAAATTTACCGAAACAACGTGGTCGCACTTGGAGAATCAAGGGCTGAACAAATAAGCAAAAGAATTCCAATGAGCGAACTTGCAAATGAATTACATACGTTTAGAACAATGAGAGGATATACATTAGGTGAAGAGTTAAGAACAGAATTGAAACGGCTCTTGGACCGCCTAGATGGCAACACAGCAACAGCCGAAGATAAAAAGAGAGTAATCCAAGTAATGCTTCAAGAAGGACACGAATTTTAATAAAAAAAATATTCGAATGGGGCGTTTTACCCCATTCTAAAAAAAGAATTTATTTTTTCAGCGTAATTTCTATTGAAGAAACTTTTAGCGGTCTCCCATCCTGTGTCACAACCTCTTCTGTTGCGATTCCAATTCCGGCGAGTTTCATTGTGTTGTCGCGGTTACGAACAATCTCGGCAACATCAACAGCGCGGGAAATTGATTTTCCTCTTGCTTTGATTATTACTTCCTTTGCGCCCATGCCAAACTGCGTAACAACAGCAAGCACGTAAGCCATCGCACCTTTTTTTCCAATATAAATAAAATTTCCACTAGCCTGCGTGCGCTCAGCAGCCTCAACAATATCATTTTCCTCAAGCTCTTGTGTTTCTTTAGTCTTTGTTTCTCTTGTCTTCCTTTCAGCCATAGTAATTCCTCCAAAATATGCTCCTTGAACAAGTGACTTCAAGTCTTGAGCTATTTGGAAGAAAAATAATTTAAAAAGGAATCGGGAGGATTCGGTTTATGTCCCTTTTGAAAAAAAATTAATTAACAGCTTCTATTTTCCCATGTGAGCCATGGGTATCCTGCCCCTCTGCATATGCTCCAGTTGCCGTCTGTAGTTGAGTATTTGTTTCCTGAAATATTTGTCCAAGTGCCCCAAGAGCTCATCGGCTGATTAGTATCATAATAAGCCCAAGCGGAATTACTATTCCCGGAATTTACTCCAATACAATCAGGTGCCGAACAATTCCCGCCGGAAGCCTGCCCGGTTCGAGTAATATCCCAATAAGAATTAACCGCGCTGCCTGACCCGACAACCCCCCCAACTGAAGAATTGCCGCTCACGCTGCCAGCAGCAAAAGAATTTGTTGCGGTACCAAGTATTCCAATTAATCCTGCCACCCCAATATTGCCCGCAATAGTCTGCCCTGTTGAAAAAGAATTAATTACTGTCCCTTGAGAACCAGATATTCCCCCAATGTATTCCAATGCTGAAATTGAAACTGATGAATAAGTATTCCTTATTACCCCAGGGCTTATCCCCGCAATACCCCCATCCCACCCAGTGGCACCCGAGATAACACCGGTAACATAAGAGTTTGAGATTGTGCCGACATTTCTTCCCGCAATACCCCCCGCAATACCATACTCGGTTTTAATATTAACATCCGCAAGCCCCACATTAGTAATTGTTCCAGAGTTCCACCCAACAAGCCCAAGGTACGCAACGGTCGGAGGGCGGATAAATAGATTAGAGATTATTCTCCCGTTGCCATCAAGTTTTCCAGTGAAGGGCACAGGCAAATCACCCAAATTAGCCATTGGATTTCCAATCGGCTTAAACCCCGTGCCAGAATTCCAATTTATTGTGTCTGTGCAATCAATATCCTGAAGCAGAATATAATTCGCATCAAGGAAATGATTCATATCCTGCAGCATATTACAATCGCATATTCCGTAGGGATTTACAAGCGTCCCTGTTCCAATGTAAAAATACCCTCCGGCGGTTCGATTATCGCAGACAAATATCGGCTGAACTGGATTAGTGAGAGCATTTATACTTTGCACACAATCCACAGTCACAGAGTAATTAACGCTTTTTTGCAGTCCATCCAAAGTAGCATAATAAATTATTGCATTGCATGTTTTTGTTGCGCCCTCGTTTCCGCTGCATGAGCATGCATTCTCTAAATCATGTAATGAGAAAAGAATTTTTGAGCCAAAAGCAAGTTGTGTATCATAATTATTATCTTTCCCATCCACAGAAATCCCAGTAATGGTAAGCATTTCCCCGGAATTATTCTGCAAACTAATTAACCCATTCCCGTCTGTCGCAACAAGCGCATCAGCAATACTAATACTCCCCTGGGTCATATTTCCAATTTTCCCGCTGGTTGAGGCAATACTTTGAGTGTTGGCGTTTGAGCCGACAATCCCAACAACAACAAGGGAAATTACAATCACTACTGCAAGAATAACTAAATACTCAATAGTACCCTGAGCGCGGGAAGCAAACAACGAAGCATTTCTCATTACAAAGTAACGACTTTTGAGTATAAAAAAAGCACTGTGCCCGAATGGAAAAAGAAAAAGATAAAAAAAATAAAAAAAGAGAGGGAGGCAGGGAAATCCCCGCCTTCACTTTTCACAACTACTTAAGGTAGTTGATTGTGTTGGTCATTATTCCTGGTGTCATTCCTGGATCATAGTTGAAGTAAACAACTGTTCCCCCCGGGAATGCTTTCTTTTCTAGGATTGCTGAATACGTTTTAGGTATTCCTTCACCCTGCAAGTACGCTATAGTTCTTGCGCCCTCATCAGGAGTAACATCCAAAGTTCTAAATGCTTTTGGTGCGTCTCCCATTGGCGGAGCAATTTCTATTCCGCGCATTATTGGGTGATCATAGTCAAGTGACCATATTCTTCCCACTACATTAACTTCTTTTCCTTCAGCGCAAGTAGGAACACCATCGAATCCCGCTAGGCACTGAGCCGGAACTATATTCCCAAGGTTGGCTTTCCAGTTAACAACATCGCTAGCCGTGTAGCCCCCGAATCCAACGCTCTGGTATATTCCTGAGTTTAATACAATTATTAATTTTCCGCCCTTCTGAACGTACTTCTGTATTGCATCTCCAAGAGCAACTGTTAGGCTCTTATTTGCCGAGTTACTCTGATCAAGCATAACCATATCAAACTGGCTTAGCTCTTCAGAAGAAGCATTACCGAACGTGCTTGCGTCCCTTGTCCTGTATGTTACAAAGTATGACAAGTTATCAAGTACTACTTTTTCTCCCAAGCTTGGCTCGCCGATAAATAATACCTGTACACGAGCTGTTCCTTTTGGAAGATAAGGAACATCTATTATTCCAAAATAGTTTAATGATGCTACCCCAATGATTACTAATAGTATCAATGGAATTAGCCCTTCTAGATTAAATCGCTTCGCAGCACCGCCGATTCCTGAACCAGCACCTGCTCCTCCTGCGCCTTCATCATACATTCCAACACCCTCTCCTTTAACTTTAACCAATTAATTGGTTAATATAATCAATGTCTTTCGTGTTTTTAATGGTTTCGCCAAATTCCAGCAAATCCACCACAAGCACAAAAAATAAACGATTCCGCCCTTAATAAACTTAACTTTTGGATTTTGGGACAGCGGACTTTTTTATTTCCTTAAAACCCTTCACAACTCTGATCAAAGAGTCATCTTTCAAAATACCATTTTCCTGTAAATGCTTTAATTTGGTAGATAAAATCAATATTTGTTCTTTTGGGTTGTGCCTCAACCACTCCGCCTGGCGGGATGAAAACAACTTCTCATTCTCCATATACAATAAATAAAATTCACTAACCCTTGCTGACATGCCCTCCAAATCCAGCTTAAGGCGGGAGTAAATTTGTTTTGATGGCGGTCTGCCTCCCGCCTCCATTAATTCTATTTTGGCAACTAAATTATCCAAAGCGCCGGCCAGCAAATGAGATTCAACAACCACCGACACCTTTCTTTTCTGCCGCAGAGTCAACTTCTTTGACAGCACACTCCTCATTCTCCGGGCTGCTCTTTCCTCACTTTTTAATCTTCTTATTATATTTGGACCCAGAAAAAGGCGTTCCCTTTTGGCAGACATAAAATTATCTCCCAAGCATCCCATAATACAAATTCTTCACGTAAGTAAAGTACCCATTATCCGCGTAGAACCATTCAGGAGGGTAGGCATAGTATGCGACTCTGTCAGCCCCGGGAGCGCCAATGCTTGAGGTTGTGATAATTGGAATTATTCTCCCTAAATCCTGCGTTTTTCCTTTAATGTTCCCGCCGAAATTCAGAGTAAGCACTATATTGCTGTTCGGAGAGTTTGCAATTTGCTTAACAACAGAGAATCCCCTGTCCTTGTTTATTCTAAAATTCAATATTGGGGAGGTTCCAAAAATCAAAGGGTTCTCTCCAGTAGGTTCTGATTCAATTGAGCCCACTAAAAAGTTTCCATCCGCACACTCTTTTTGGTTGCAGTAATTATCAATATATCTTACTCCAAGGAACTCATCAAAACTCACTACAATATAATTCGCCGGATTGTCAGGGTCATCTTTTACTCTTGCCCAAACATTATTGTAAACAACTTTGCCCGTGTTCTGGTCGGTTAGCCCTTCAAGTTCATCAGGGTAACGCTCCGTCCCCGCATCAGCAACCCAAACAAGCCTCCCGCCGTTCTTTACTACGTAATCCTCAAACATCTGCAAGTGATCCGCGGAAAGTTTCTTTGCGTGCTCAACAATAACCAAATCATATTTCTTCAAATTTCCCAGCGAAACTCTCTCAATAGCGAGCATATCAACCGCGCCTGCCGCAACATATCTTGAATCCTGCAAGTAAAGTCTTAATTGCTGAGGGTCGCCTAAACCCGTTTCACCATAAACAATTAGCACTCTTGGTCCGCCCATTATCATATCATATCCCTGGCACCAATACGGGGAAACTTGTTTACACTGAACAATCCCCGACCAAGTAATCAAGAAAAGTACTACCCCAATGAGAACAACTATCCCCACGGCTTTGAACGCCAAATCAAACTGCCCCTGATCCATTAAACCCATTTTTATCACTCAAAACAACAAATCTCGCTCTGCGGGAAAAGGCCCGCAACTACTTTTATAAACATTCCATGCCTCAATTAACTAATAAAATAATCATTTAGAAATATATAATGATGATGGTTTGGAAGAGATAAAGGTGGAATAATGGTTAAATTCACGAAAAGCAAGAATGAAACAGGCGGACCAACCTCCGCAATCGGAATAATGCAATTCTTTGACGCTGACTCAAAGAGCCCAAAACTAAGCCCGTACTTTGTTGTAGTTGCAACAGCGATATTCGTTGTAATAATTGTTGCGATAAAACTGATGATTAGGGTTTAGAGCAACTAATTTTTAGAAGCAGCTATAAAAAAAAGCTTAAAGCTTTATAACACACTTTTACAATACGCTAATCCCTAGCTTAACTTTCGCTTTTTGTATCTCAAACTCAATTGGCTTTGAAGCAGAAACTTTTCCAACCTTGAGCTCAACAGCCTGAACGCTTTGTTTTATTTCAGAAGCGAATTGTGTTAAACTATCTTTCACATTCTTATCCTCAACCTCAACAGAGACTGAAATCTTATCCTTAATTGTAAGTTTCATTTCTTTTCTCGCATCATTTACTTTTCTAATAAATTCCCTTGAGATTCCCTCGCGGAGCAAATCAGGAGTTAATTTTGTGTCAAGAACAACAGCATACTCTGTTGAAGTAATCTCGGCAACCTCTTTACCCACAACAACTTCCTTTACATTCAATTCATCCTTAATTAAATCCAAATAATCCGCAGTAAGTTTCACGCCCTTAAATTGCGGAATTGATAATTTGCTCAATGCCTGGCGAACAGGAATGTTCGCTTTCTTTCTCTCATCAAGCGCTTTTGAAACAATTCCGCGAACAAGTTTCATGTTTGAATTAATTTCCTCGCTAATAAGTTTTGCATCATACTTTGGCCATGATTCCAAGTGCACAGATTCTTTCATTTCAACGCAGGATTTGCGCAGGGACTGATAAATTTCTTCTGAAATAAATGGCGCGATTGGAGCCATTACTTTTGACAAATTATCAAGTACAAATGAAAGCGTATTAATCGCTTCTTTCTTCTCCGCGGAATTATCGCTCTTGAATCTATCCCTGCTTCTTCTAACAAACCAAGTTGATAAGTCATCAGCAAAATCAACTATCTCGGCGCACAAAGTAATTGTATTATAATCATCCATATATTCAGTGGCATTTTTCACAAGCGAATTAGTTCGGCTAATCATCCACTTATCAAGAATATTTTTTGAGGAAACGTTGCCCGCATTAATTCCTTGAGCGGAAAATAAATCATAAAAGTTTTTTACGTTTGAAAGAATCAAAACAACTTTTCGGTGCATCTCCTTTACATTATCCTCAATGAAATTCAAATCCTCCGCGCGCATTAGGGCTGAAGACATTAAATATAAGCGCAGGGAATCCGCACCATAAGTTTTGAAAATATCATTCGGGTCAGGGAAATTTCCCTTTGATTTTGACATTTTTGTCCCGTCAGAGGCAAGAACAGTTCCGCTCACAACAACATTTTTGAAAGGAGCTTTGTCAAAAAGCAAAACCGAGAGGACATGCATATAATAGAACCACGCCCTTACCTGCGCAATATATTCTGAAACAAAATCGCATGGGAAGTTTTCCTTAAACCATTCCTCATTCTCAAAAGGATAGTGCTTTGCGGCGTACGGCACGCTTCCGCTCTCAAACCAGCAGTCAAGCACTTCAGGAATTCTATTCATTTTCTCTTTGCAATCGCACCTTAAGTGAACCTCATCAACAACATGTTTATGCAAATCAACTTCGCTCGGAAGTTTTTCAATTGCGAGCTTGCGAAGTTCCGCAACGCTACCAACAACCTTAATTTTTTTGCATTTATTGCATCTCCAAACCGGGATTGCGGTTGCCCAGAATCTGTTTCTTGAAATACTCCAATCAGGGGCGGTGTCAAGAATATTTTTGAATCTCCCTTCCTTAATATTTTCAGGATACCAATTAATTTCTTTTGCGCGCTCAATTAATCTTGGCTTTGCTTTTTGTATATCAACAAACCAAGAATCAACTGCATTGTAAATTAACGGAGTTTCACATCTGTAGCAAAACGGATAGGAGTGAGTGTAATCCTTTGCCTCAATTAACTGCCCCCTATCCTGCAAATCCCCAATTACTTCTGAATCAATTTTCTTAAACCATTTTCCTCTCCAAACCTCTGGACCAAGAATTAATTTTCCGTCATTACCCACATGCTGAACAACCGGAAGATTTAATTTTTTTATCATCGCATAATCAAATTCACCGTAAATCGCCATGTGCACAATTCCTGTTCCCTCTTCGCTTGTAACCTCTTTTCCCCCGTCAATTACATAAAATCCTTTTCTTCCCCCAGTTGGAACTTCATAAAGCGGCTCATACTCTATCCCAAGAATTTTTTTCCCTTTGAATTCCTCAAGAAGTTCATAGTGGGCGAAAAACTTTTCCACGAGTGACTTTGCTAAAATGAATTTCTTCCCGAACACATCAATTTTTGCATAATCAAGCTCTGGATTAATCGCAAGCGCGACATTTCCAATCAGCGTCCAAGGAGTAGTGGTCCATGCGAGGAAATACTCATCGGTTTTTCCTTTTATTTTAAAAGCAACTGTGGCGGTTTTCTCTGTAACACTTTTGTAGCTGTTATCCATCGCGATTTCTGAATTTGCGAGCGGGGTTTGGCACCTTGGGCAGTAAAGCAAAATCTTTTTTCCCTCGTAAATATACCCTTTATCATAAAGCGTTTTGAAAATACTCCAAACACTTTCCATGTAAGTGTTATCCATTGTTTTGTAGGAATCATCAAACTCAATCCACTTCCCCATCTTTCTAACGGTTTTTTTCCATTCTCCCGCAAAAAATAAAACCTTTGAACGGCAAAACTCATTGAACTTTGCCACCCCCATTACCTCAATTTCTTTCTTGTCTTTAATGCCAAGCTCTTTTTCCGCAATATTCTCAACTGGAAGTCCGTGACAATCCCAGCCCCATCTCCTCTCAACCCTTTTCCCCTTCATTGTCCAATACCTTGGAAAAACATCCTTGCTTGTAAGCCCCAAAATGTGACCATAATGCGGTAGTCCCGTTGCGAAAGGAGGACCATCATAGAAAACGTACTGCTTGTCAAGCGGGCGCTCATTTACGGATTTCTCAAAGAGTTTATTTTTTTCCCAGAACTCGGAAATCTTTTCTTCAACTTCAAACCTTGACATACAAAATCACAAACTTTTTGATATTGCTTATTCTCTTTCTGGGCATTCCAAAGTTCTTCGTAACAAATCTTGTTCTTTTCTTTTGGCAACTTACATTTTCTTTCTCCACCAAGCAAAAGCCACTGGCTTTTGCGGGCGTTGTGAATTTGATTCACAACGTAAAGAAAAGGCAGAGTGGTCGCTAGCGGATTCGAACCGCTGACCCCTAGTGTATAAGACTAATGCTCTAACCAGGCTGAGCTAAGCGACCAATACTTGCTTTACTTAATCAACTAATACCCCCGCACCTTCGGTGCAAG
>CABMEU010000016.1 GCA_902385225.1 uncultured archaeon
ATTCGAAGTCCGCCGGTTAGTTTTGCTATGATTATGTTATAGATTACTGCTGCGATTATTCCGCTTATTGCTCCGCCGATTACTCCAGCAATTATTGCTGCGATTAATCCTACTACTCCTAGTGCGCCGCCTGCCATTGCTACGCCTGGAATTGCAGATGCTATTCCGCCGGCAACAAGTATCATTAGACCTACGATTATTCCGTATATTAGTCCGGATACTGCCCCAACTTTCAAAGCTGACATATAGTCAACTGCTACTATTGATTGCATTGCCATGATATCATCTCCCTTGCCAAATTTTGGCATGATGCTGTTATACTAAAAAAAAACCATTATTTAATGCTTTCTTTTAGCGCTTTAACGAGCTTTTCAGCCGCTTTCTTTGCTTTTTCTTCTTCCCGCTCTCCGCGCACAAGTAGTTTTCCCGAAGGGAAGAGGGAAATTGTAACATTATTCATGCGCGCCATTAGGAGTACTTTTGAGCTCATTTCAATTGTTGCAACCGTTGAAATTTCTCTTTCAGCAGTACCTAACTCCACGTGGAGTTCTTTTTTTGGTAAAAACTCGTATGCCATTTTGTTTCGGCAGGGTTTTCCTGTATAATCGCTTAATTCCACATCTCTCACCAGTTAATTCTTTACTTGCACGCCCCAATTATTTGCTTTGGCATTTCAATTTCTTTATCAGTGCTCTCAATCCGCAGTTTTCCCGCAGCTTTCTCAACAAGCCCGCTCATATTGCAGTGCGCTTCCTGTTTCTCAACATCCGCAAGAGTGCTTTTTGTTTTTGCGTTTCCGCTCGCGAGCGCGTCGCACATCTCTGGTCCCTTTGATGCCTCAAAGTAGCCGTACTCTCGGCTCTTGTTAATGATTTCCTGCTTGTTCATGAATAAAACAGGCCGCAGGATTTCAATTTTTGTTGCCTGATTAATATTATTTAAGTTGCTTAGTGTTTGCGAGCTCACTTGCCCCAAGCTCTCCCCTGTAATTAAAAATTTTGCCCCGCGCTGCTGGGCAATTTTCTCTGCGGTGCGCATCATAAAGCGCTTCATTAAAACAAAATAATATTCGCGGTATGAGTTCTTCGCGATTTCATTAAGCATTTCTCCCGCCTCAACCACAATCATCTCGCGAAGCCCGAGCATTTTGCAAAGTAAGAGCGATTTTAGTTCCGCGGAGTCATCAGTGAAGGGTTCCTGCGAGAAATGAACTGCAGTAAGTTCGTAGCCTTTTTCAAGCGCAAGCTTTCCGGATACAGGCGAATCAATTCCGCCTGAGATTAGAAGCAATGCTTTCGGATTTTGGGTTTGCGCAGGGGTTTTCATAATTAAGTATTACTTGGAAAAGTTAATTAATTATGGGTTGAGAGTATTCCTTTGAATGTGCTTCTTTATTGCGGGCTCTTGAGTTTATACAAGGGGTATGAATAGGAGTTTTCCTTCTTTCACTCCCGCAAATATTAGTTTCTCAGCTCTTCGGTTTGTCAACTGCAGGATTTGGCTGCTGTAAATTGTTATTATTTCATGCGTACCTTCGGGGGTTTTGCCTAACCTCTTTGCGGCGAGATTAATTACGCTGTTTACTTTTGCACTGCTTTTGCTTGCTAGTACCTCCGCCAGTGTTGGGAATTTACTTACCTGCATGAATAGCACATGTTCTCCTGCCGCATAAAGCATTGGTGCCTGAAAAGTGTATTTTGCTTCCTTGCTAGCCGCATTATATTCTGCGACTGCCTGTTTTACTTGGGATATTACTTCCGCGGCGCTTTCATTTCTTGCGAGTTTTATCGCCACTTGTCTCCTGTGCGGGTTAATGTGCTGAACACTGAGTTTTCTTATTCCTCTCCCTTCTTCAACCGCAGTCCCTTTCGCCAAGTCTCCTTTGCGGCGGATTAGTCTTGGGAGTCTTTCAATTGCTTTTTGTGCCTCAGGTTTACCCATCGCTCCAAACTGGCCTCTTATGTGTGCAACTACCTTATTAGTTAGCATTCCTCGCGGCATCAAATATTATTGTTTTAGGAAGTATTTATTGGTTGGTTTGGGGGATTAAAAAAACTAGAAAAAGAATCAGAAAAGGATAAGCAACTTTGCTTACCTTTTTCTTACAATTTTAACTGCGTTGCCGTATTTCTGGTACTCAATCGCGTCCCCGCTCTTTAATGCAGGTATTCCGCTTTCAGCGTCAGGCTTTGGCGCGTCAAATGTTTCGTAGGAATTAACATCCATTATCTGGATTACTTCTCCAACTATAGCAACAACTGTCGCGTCGGCTTTTGGAACGATTGGGATTTCTACTTCCCCGTCTGTTCCCTTCAGTAATCCTCTCTTTTGTCCTGTGAAAATATTAAATGCGGTTACTCTTACTTTTGCCGCTCCGTGTTTTCCCGGCTTTGATTTTTCAACTGATTTTACCTGGCATACTTCCCCGTCAATGAGTACTAAGTGCCCTGGTTTTAGCGATCCTGCCTGCTCAAACTTCTTTTCGTCAACCATTTTGTTCACCCTTCAAGTATAACTGTTAAACAAGTTAGCAAAGTTGGGTTTAAAAATCATGGGGTGGGGGTGGCTTTGTAGATTAATGCTTTTGGCGTTGGGTCTGTAGATTAATATACTATTAATTTCTATGTTTAATCTTAGCTTCTAAGTAGTTTAAATATTATGCCAACAAAGGCTACAATATCAACTAATGAGAGAATTATCTTAGTTGTCAAATTAAGGTTTGAACCAGTTACTATTGCCGCACCAATAACTGAATCAATTAATGCTACAATTATGCCCTTAACTAATTTAATAAAATCAGTCATAACCATATTTTCCCTAATATCATTTTTCTCCCTTTTTAGGCAGAACTTCAGGAGTCCCAAGTTTAGCTTCAAACAAAGGAGTCTTTTTTAATGTCCTTCTTACCCCAAGGAAATCTGCGAATTTTGACTTAGTTTTACGCATTAAGTCATGCCAGCTTTGCTTGTCCAGTCGTCCATCTGCTTGGAGTTTTTTGAATGCTTTTGAGTTTGAAGATGAGAGTTTCAAATCATCAGCAACAAGAATTATTTGATATTCCTCAGGAAAGTCTCTCAAAAATGTTTTGTGTTTTTCGAAGAATTCAGAAAAAACATCATCATACGCGTTTAGGCGATCCCAATCTTCATCCGCGAAGGTATGGCGTGGCGGTTTTATTTCCACTATTTTTATTGAACTGTCAGCATTAATTAAAACAAAGTCGGGTCGTCTATTTGCATATTCTCCAATGGTGCTGGTTGATATTTCCATTTTCTTCTCTTTTTTGTACCAACCCTCAAACGCCTCGCGGAATGTTTCTAACTGTTGATTTGCAGTTAATACTTCCCAACTTGCATCTATAATCCATGGAGCCCGTTCCAATATCTTTTGCAAGAATGGTTCATCTGTGTCATCTGAGTTTATTGCACCTTCAAAAGTATCTAATACACGCAACTTTTCTTCGACAACCTGCCCATATGATGCAAGTTCAGCTATATGTGCTGTTCTAAATACATTAAACAATTCTGCGGCATCAATTTTTCCATTTTTAGCTAATTCTTCGATTTTTTTAAAGGTATCAACCAGAAGTTTATGGGGTGCAACTGACATAATTATTTCAGAAAGATCCTTAACATATTCTTCATCAGCCAAGTCGTCTTCAGATGCAAAACTCCCTATTTTTTCTCCAAGTTCTTTAACTGCATCTTGAAGCTCTGGATCAGCATATCTTTTTTTTGATTCAGCCACTAAATCTGATGCTTTCAGGAATTCCTCTTTTACTTTTAACCTTCGTGGCATTCTCCCCTTTTTTGCAACTTCTTTTATTATATTTTGACCCCAAGTAGTAAATGCACGTCCTAACTCAGAACTCCAAAGTATGTCTTGCCGATCAGTTTGTATTAAATCTTCTTTATCATCCAGCCAATCTGCATATAATTCACCAACTAAATATGAACGTGCTACAAATTCTCCAGTAAATCCTGCTGGCAGTCCAAAGTCTCGAGTAATAGCCGCAAGTTTACCACGCGCATAAATTCTTATGCCTGCAAATTCAGGATTGTTATATTTTTCTTTTGCAAGACCTACCCACCCAGTAACTGGCAAACGATCTTTAATTTCGCCCTCTTTGTGATCTTCCATTGAATCAAATTCAACAATAACAGGTCTTTCATTAACAACTATTTTTGTCCCTGCCATAACGGGTATGTCTTGACAAGAAACTACAAAAGAATCTTCTGGTTCTTCTTTTGTGTCCTCAACTTTTATTTCAAAATCTTTGGCGCACAGCCCAAATCGCGAGCTTAATTGACGCGCAAATGTTTCTCTATCGGGCACAATCTTCGGCAAGAAATTCCTAAGCCTAATTATTGTTCCAGGCAGAGAATCCCATTTTTTATTGTCACTTAATGGATTTGGATGGTATTCATCATTTCGCTCAGATGTTTTTCCAACGATTGAATCGTAGTCAAGTTCAAAGTGACACACTTCATAACCTTTTGACTTTTTGTTTCCACCAGCAGAGCGTACTTCAATAGTTTTACAAACTCCAAATGGCGCAAGTTTTCCTATCCCTTTTCTTCCTGTGACAAGTCTTTTTTTAGTTCTTGACTTTTCACCCAAATTCTTTATTTCTCTTCTGTCAAGCCCAACTCTTAAATAAAATTCATTTGCCTCCTCAGGTGTCATTCCATGCCCATCATCAATAACCTCTATGTCAAACCCTCTTTGTTCAACTTGCCCATTTCTTTTTTTTGTTGCAAGCGCTTTTCCAAATGGAACCTTTACAATAATGTGCTCTGCATCAGCATCATAAGAATTAGATATTAATTCAGCAACAACAGCCGATATTTTATCATAAAGCTTTAAACCCAGTTTATCTACTATTTTTCGCTCGATGTGCATAGTATATTCGTCGCTTATTGGAATTTTTTTATTAGCTTCTGTCATAGAAGGATACTTAAATAAAAAGCTTAAAATACTGACGAATATGCTTGAATGCAAGCTTTTGCAACAAGTTTTGCAAATTTGGGGGGCAATGCATTTCCAACCATGGTGCAAGCAGGTTCCATGAATTCAGTATTGATTTTGTACGATTTAGGAAAGGTTTGAATCAAAGCTGCTTCTCTTACAGAAATAGTTCGTAACTCTTCAGGGTGCCCAAATCGCCCCTTTGAAAGTGTTGTACATCCTCCAGTCATAGTGGGGGGGGTTTCATCCCAAGCAAGCCGTCCATAAACATTTTGAAATCCTTTGTTTCCTTTCATATGACAAACTGGACGAAGTTTGGTTGGTATCGCAGTTCTATTCGCTCCTTCGCTTAATGCTTTGAGTCTTTTTATGTTTGCGGGACTCATGTCACGCACTACATTCCATTTAAGTTTTTTTGCCCCCCCATTTTTAACTGCTTCGGAGAGAGTCACAACTTTTTTCGAATTGCAATTCTTTAAAGCATCTTTAAGTGTTGCCCACTTTTTTAATTTAAGTTTTGAATTGCCCTTTCTTGAATGTGTTTGTTTAGGCAATTCTACTTTAAACCCCTTTCCTGCAAGGAGCACTAAACGCTTTCGTGACTGTGGAATCCCATAATCAGCAAGCTGCAAAACAGCTTTGTTTATTACATACCCCATTTTTTCTAAACGCAAAGTAAATTCATCAAAAATGATGTGTCCTTTTGCTGCAAGCCCAGGAACATTTTCAAGCATTACCATTGTTGGATCAATCTCCTCTATGAGGCGTATCATCTCCAACGCCAATGTATTTCGAGGATCTTCTTTTTTATATTTTTCAGTCAACTTGCAAAAACCCTGACACGGGGGGCACCCTGCAATTAAATCAATCTTTTGTATACCTATCTTTTCAAAAATCTTTTCGGCTGTTAATTTTCTGATGTCCTCGACAAAAAGTTCAACTTCAGAATTATTAGCGCGATATGTTTCTGCAGAAGGATTATCAACTTCAACTGCAGCTAAAACCTTAAATCCTGCTTTTTTTAATCCAAAAGTCAGACCCCCCATTCCAGAAAATAAATCTATTGCCGTAAGTTCTCTATTTTGCATTTTATTCACCATTATTAATAAAACTTTTTACAATACACTTTTTATTTTCTTTACCTGATTTTCTTCTTTTTCAAGAAGGTCAAGAACTGCAATATCAACAAATTGTCGAGCGCTTCGGTATCTTATTTTCTCTTTCTTAATGACACTCCTAACTCTTGTTAACAATTCTTCATTGATTTTTACTGTCTCAGCCATTTAACCACGGTTACCAATAGTAACTTATAGTTACTATTAGTGACTTAAAGAATATAAAACTATTGTTAGAATAAAAGACAAAAATACCTTTCGTTTTATTTTTTTATTTGTTCGTCTATTTTTTTTTGTACAAACTTGGATAGGCTGAGTGTGGTTTGTTCGATGTATTCTGCTTGGTCTGCGCGGATGGTTGTTGTTTTTGGCACGTATTCTGGGGGTTTTTTTATTATTAAACACCAAATTTTTCTACCATTCCAGCTTTTTCCCGTCAATTAGCACTGTTGGTTTCATTAGGATTAGGTCGTTGTGCACTGGGCTTTTGTTTTGTCCGCCAAATCCGGTGTTGTTTCCAAATGCGATGTGAATTGTTCCGTAAATTTTCTCATCGTGGAGTATATTTCCAATCGGGCTTTTGTGTGCCTTGTTCGTTCCTATCCCAAATTCAGCAATCACAAATCCGTTTTCAACTGATTGGAGCGAAACATATGGTTTTGCGGCTTCATTCCATTCCGAGATTTTTCCGTTCTCAATTTTTATCCACGCTTTGTCGCTTGGTTTAATTAAATCCTTAAAATAGTCAATGAAGATTTCTCCTTCCGCGGTTTCCTCAATTGGGGCGCAGAAGATTTCGCCGTAGGGATAATTTCTTACATACCCTTTTGTTTTAGGTGCAAGTCCAATGAGCGGTCTTTTCTTTATTGAAAAAGAAATATTTGTTCCGTGCGGGGTGGTAATTTCCACTTTGCTTTTTCCTTTCAGCTGGGAAATAATTTTTCGTCCAATCTTTTCAATCTCTTTTGAGTTTGCCTCATTAATTTTCAAAAATATCTCTTCAGTTATTGCGGGGAGGCTTATTACTCTCGCTCCCTTCTCCACAGCTCGTTTAGTCTCAGGCGCCCATGTAATACTTTTTTTTGTTGGAGCGATAATGATTTTTGCTTTCATCATTTCCTCAAACGCTTCAGGGATTGGCGCGCTGTTGCTTCTTTCTTCATTAACCATTACCTCTTTGAAAACAACTCCTCTTTTTGCAAGAGTTTCCTTAATCGCCAAGTAAACAGGATTCGGCTCGTAATCATTAATCAGGAGAACTTTTGAGGTTTTTCTTATTCCAAGTTCGCTAAAAAGCATTTTCTCTGCTGTGAGAATTAATTTGTTATCCATGCTCATCAGTTGCAAAAATTATTTAATCTTTTCCACAATATTTAGGGCTCAATATAAAACGCCTGTCTTTTGTATGCTTCAAGTACTTTTGCGCTTGGAGGGAAGATATTTTGCGGGATTGCGTTAAGCGGGAACCACATCCATTCGGTTATTTCATCAGGCTCCATTATGTGCACTTCTCCTTTGTACTCCTTCGCCAAGAATCCAATTGTCACAAAGTGCGCGAATTCGTTCATATCGTTTTGCACGCATAGTACGCGCATTTTTTTTAATATTAGTCCAGTTTCTTCCTCAAGTTCTCGCGCGGCCCCTTCCTCAAAGCTTTCCCCATATTCAAGTTTTCCGCCGGGCATTGTCCAGGTCCCTTCTCCGTGAAGTTCAGAATCAGCTTTTTTCGCGTCCTCATTTCGTTTCCCAAGGAGCACCTTTCCCCCGCGGACAACCATTATTCCAAATCCCACTCCAACGCGTTTCTTTTCTTCTGCCATAAAATTCACTTAGAAAAATAATTTTCAATCAAAATTTAAACCAACCCTTTGAGGTATTTTTTTCTTTTAGCCTCGGGAAATTTCTCGATGGCATATCTCAGCATCGTGCGCGGCATTTGTTTGTAATGTTTTTTTAGGAAATCTTCAAGCACGCCTAGGTCCCGCTTCCCTATTTCGCGCAGCATCCACCCGACCGCTTTGTGCATTAAATCGTGTCCGTCTTTTTGCAGCAGCTCCGCGACCATAAGCGGTTCAGAGAATTCTTTTCTGTAAATGAAATGATAACACGAAACCATTGCGATTCGCTTGTCCCAAAGAAGTTCTGAAGTTGCAAGTTTTTTGAGTAATTTTCTTTCCTTTGGGTGGGAAAATAAATATGCTCCGGCAATTTCGTGGGAGGATAGGTCAACCAAATCCCAATTGTTAATGTATTTTGTATTCGCCAAATAGAAATCAAATATTTCTTTTTGTTCTTCTGGCGTAATTTCCTTGGATTCAAATTTTTGAATTAAAATAAGTAACGCGCATAATCTTTCTTCATGTATTTTTGAGTGCAATAGTTCCTCTGCTTCTTTAAGTGTAACCTCTCTTCCAAATTTCTTCGCAATTCCTCGGGTAACCGGGACTTTTATCCCGTAAAAAATATCTCCCTCCGCGTACTCCCCTTTTCCTGTTTTAAAAAAGCGCTGAAGGTTTTGTGCCTGTTTTGGGTCAGCGAGGAGTTTGAGTTCGTTTTGGATTTTTGTAAGCGTGCTCATGCGCATTTATGGGGGTTGCAAAAGTATTTTATTCACTTATTTGCTTATTATCTCAAGTAGTTTTGGTTTTGGTGGTTATTTGAATTTCCCAGTGGGCACGGTTGTTTCTAAGGGCGAAACCCCGTATGATTTTGTCTCAAAAGCGCAGGAGCTTGCCGAGAAGTCCTTTAATGGGTATATTGTTCAGGCCGTTTGCGGGCATTTAGTGGAGGAAGGAGTTATTTTCTTTCGGGAAGGCGAAATGATTGGGTGTGTTGTTGAGTGCCTTGCTGCTGACAAGACCCTTAAGGGCAACGAAGCCAGGGAATATTTCTTTAATGAGGTTAAAGGAATGGGTTTTTACCACTGTATTGAGCTAACAAGGAGCCAAGTAGACCTCGTAATGGCGTTTGACGAAAAGATTTTAGGGGATAAAATAAATTTAAAAGAGCTTGCAAAGCTTATTCCGAGTGCCTTTACGCCTAAGTTCGAGAGGACTAGTGCGCAAAAAAGTGCGCTGGAAGTGTATGGCCTCGGTGACCTAAAATAGGGTGAGATTTTAGGAGTAATTGAGAAATAAAGTAAGAATTAGTTTAGGTGGAACGTTTAGGGTTTGTTTTTTTATATCAAAGGACAAGGAAAAGGAATTTTTGTCCTTTGATAGCTATCAAAAGACATCAAATGTCTTTTGATATTAGTTCAAAAAGGTTTTTTCTATGTTTAAGAGAATGTTGCGCAGCTTTGCAGGTAAAGTACTTGCTGATGATACTTCTCAGCCGCTTTCGCAGATAGATTTCTTAAGGGATTTTCTTTCAAGGCACAAATATGTGTTCACTACCGACTTTGAGGAAAATTTAATGGTGCTAAAGAGAAAGCATTTAGTTGATTCTTTTTTGGTTACAAATCTTGACGGGAGTATTGTTGTTTCAACAGAGGGAGACGGGCACACTGAAGGAATAATGGGCACCGCGATGCTCTCGTATATTAAAAGCGAGATGCCTGACTCGGAATCAGTTTTAATTAAGAGGCAGGGTCACTGGTTCATGCTTTTCCCATTAAACAAAAAGGTTTTCATAGTGAAAGCCGGCAGCGAATTATCAAATATTGAACTTAAAGCGCTTGCATTTGAGCTTGACGGGTTAATGCAGGTAAATAAACAGTCAGAAAAAAAAAGAGTTAATCAGGTGGCATAGAATTAGTTAAGGTAAATGGGCGTGAAATGATGGCTAGGGTTATTGCAGTGGCTTCCGGAAAAGGCGGAACGGGAAAAACAACTATTACGGCTAACTTAGGAATCGCGCTTGCAAGATTAAAGCAAAAAGTTCTCTTAATTGACGCGGATGTTGCGATGGCGAATCTTTCGCTAATACTTGGGATGCAGTCCTCTCCAATTACTCTTCACGATGTGCTCCTTGGGGAAGCGCAGGTTCATGATGCGATTTATGACGGACCTGAAGGGGTAAGATTTATTCCGTCAGGACTTAGTCTTGATAATTATAAGCGCGTTGACAGCGAAAGACTTGCGGGAGTTGTGTCGCAGTTAAATGACGAGTATGATTTTATTTTGCTTGATGTTGCCGCAGGAATTGAAAAAAATGTTCTAAGCGCTCTTAGCGCTTCGCAGGAAACATTAATGGTTACAATGCCGACTTCTCCAGCGATTGCTGATGCACTAAAAACAAAAATTGTTGCGCAGAGGCTTGGCTCAAAGGTTATTGGGGTAGTAATTAATTTTGTTATGAGCGAGAAGGGAGAGATAAGTAAAAATGATATTGCTAATATGCTTGAGCTTCCGGTTTATGGGAATGTTCCGTATGACCCTGAGGTTAGAAAAAGTTTTATGCAGGAAAAAGTTGCTCCTGTTATAGTTCGAAAGCCGGACTGTCCCGCCTCCGAAGAAATTACACGTATTGCATCAAGAATTACTGGATTAAAGTCCGAGCCAGTTAAGGCAAAGAAGTCGGGTTTTTTTGAGCAATTACTTTCTTTATTCAAAAAGAAAAAATGAGGTGTTTTTATGAATAATAGACCATTCGACCTATTGAATGATGCAATAGACAAAGAAGTATTAGTTGTGCTAAAAGGCAACAACCAAGTTAGGGGAACATTAAAGGCATTTGATGTGCACATGAATTTGCACCTTGAAAACGCTTCGCAGCTCGTTGACGGCGAAATGAAAACAAAGTACGGAAAAGTAATGGTTCGCGGTGACAGCGTAGTAATGATTTCTCCGTAAATCTAATTTTATTTAACAAATCACGGACTTCAATTTGAAGTCCTTTTTCTTTTTTTTTAATTGTCTTTAATCTGCCCCGCTTAGCTTTATTCTGCAGTTATGCTTAATTTGCCCTAAAAAAGGTGTTCTATCACAGCAACCTTTTTATTTAGGAAAACCCTTTTTATTCTCGCTTAGCTTGTGGTTTAATGGATAATAAGGAAACGGTTATTGACTCTATTCAAAAGCTTCTCGCGCTTGGAGTTTCGGACAGCGAAATCGCCGAGAATTTATTTGATGTCGGCATAGAGAAGCCGGACGCTTTTGCGCTAATCCGGCAGGCGAAGGATTTGAGGGATAAACCAAAACAGGAGTCCTCGCAAGTTGCACCCCAAAATAGTTCTTTTTTACAAAAACCAGAAGGGCCGCAAAAAGTTGTTGCCGCGCAGGAACTTCCAATGGATGAGGAAATAGCAAATCAAATACCTCTGCCAAAGAAAAGCCCCGACGAATCAAGAAGCTCGCCTCAAAAAGCGCTTGATGAGCTTGAGGAGAGCATGGCTGAGGATGTCTCGGCTGAAGGCGAGGAGGAGAATGCGGAAGAGCTTGAGGAAAAGATTGATGAAAATATGAGGGGTGCTTCTTTAGGGCAGGCGTCCGCTCAGCCAAAGCAAGCGCAAAAACAAAATCCTTTGTCCAGAACAGAATCAGAGCCTGCAACTATTAATATTCCCGACAAGAGTTTTTCAAGTCCTTTCCCAAGGAGCGAGGCGACAAAAACAAAATCATTTGCTTCTCAGAAAATAAAACCATTCGCGGGAGTACCAAAAGTTGATTTGGGGAATGTTGAGAACGAGATGATGGTTGATGATTTGTGGAAAAAAGGCATCGTTGTTGCGGTTAATGCGAAACTATCTGATATGAAAAAATTAAAAGATGATATTGATAATGAACTTGCGCAGAAAGTTGATGAATCAATCCGAAAAGAGCTATACCAATTCAAAACTTTGATGGATTCACAGAAGGATTTGATGATTTCAAGCAATAAGCAGGCGCTTGAGGAGAAGCAGAAAGAAATTGTTTTTATTATTGATTCAAAAATTGCGGAATTGAAGCAGTACAATAAGCAAATCTCCGATAATCTTGCGACAATTGACACTGCAAAACAACAGCAACAGCTCGCGCTCTCGCAGATAAATTCAGCGCTTGAGGATGCGAAACGCACAAAGACACAGATGATTGTGGAGATGAATTCGGAAATGATTAAGACAAAATCACAGGCGCAGGCGTTCATTGATTCAGCGAGCACTCATTTGAATCAGATGGATGAAAGAATAAACAAAACACTTGAACTTGAGAAAAATATTGCTGACGGAATGCTTGCGCAGGCGGAGCAAAAAATTGAAACTCTTACAATTCAGAGGGCTGATGAACTTATTTCAAGCCTCCAGCTTGAGCTAAACAAACTCAAAACCGAAACGAGCAACATTTCTCCAGAAATGCTTGAGCAGAAGATTAGAACGCTTGATGAGTTTAAATCACAGTTCCTCTCAAGCATGCAGGCCAGCCTTGCGCAAATCAATTCTGCCATTGATGAACTCAACAAGAAAAACACGCTCGCGGAGAGAACGCTTGAGGAGAAAACACTCGCAATTGACGCAAAACTTGAGGAGCTCACAAAGTTCGAGAAGAAATTAACTGACAGGTTAAGCAAGTCGGTTGAGAAGAAGAAATGATTATTTTAAGCGTTCTTCCTCAAGCTTCAAAAATATCTTTCTTAGCTCACTATTCTTAATTTGGCTTCTGGCAGTCGCCCAGAAGTCTTCAAAGTCTGTATTTGGATAACCTTCTTTTTCATACTCAAGCGCCTGAACAACCACTTCAAGTTTATCTATCTCCCAGACAGCTCTTGCTTCTTCGGATTTTTTGTCCTCATATTCTTCCCAGAGTTCTAAATATTCTGAGTTTTTGAATATTTTTTGGGCAGCCTTTTTCTCCAATTTCTGCTTTTCTTCCTTTGTTGTGTTGAATAATGGTCCCTTGCCCTCAACAACCAAATCACCAGTTTCTGCTTCTACAAGGTCGTGGAGCAGGGCGAGTTTTATCATTTTGTTCTCATCAAGCCCTAATTTTTTCGCAAGAAGAAAAGCCATTAATGAAGTTCGGTAAGAGTGGTCAGCAACGCTCTCCGGGTTTTTTATTTTTATATATGTCCAGCCTGTGCGTTTTGTTTTTTTTAATTTTCCAGCCGCTTCAAAGATTCTCTCAAGATTGCTCATATATGTTCGCCTTTTGTAGTCGCACAAGTAAGTTTTTTGTTATATTTACTGCTTACTATCGCGCTTTTGCCTTTTCCTTTCTGCTTCTTCGCCTCTTCCTTAATTTTCTCAATCATTTCGCACGCCTTGCAGAATCCTTTTTCTGTTGGCTCGCCGCATTGTCTGCACTCGACAAGTTTTTGGGCGAGGAGCGGTTTTTCTTTTTCATGCGGGCGAATTAGCGGCTTAATGTTTTCGTAAAAGCGAAGGATGGAGAATTCCGTTCCGGGAAATCTGTTTTCAAAGTGATTAAGCATTTCTCGGTACTCGTTTCTTTTCGCGGTCCAGGAGTAGGGGCAGCACTCCTCGGAATAATGTTTTATTTCGCGAAAGGCGCAATATGCAATAATTTCTTTTTCAGGGGTTTCGTATAATGGTTTTATTCTTTTAACAAATCCCGAGTGCTCAATTACTCCTGCGCTCGCGCTCATTCTTTTCATTCTCTCAAAATCATTATTGAATACATTCATCACAAAGCTCTGCACCTCATCATCCATGTTGTGTCCGGTTGCGAGTTTATTTGCTCCGAGGGTTTTCGCGTATTTGTTCATAATATTTCTTCGCAGGGTTCCGCAGAACGCGCAGGTTCCTCCGAGCTTTGGATTATTCAAAATCAAGGGCATTAATTTGTCATTTGTTATTCCAAACTCTTTTTTGAATTGAATTATTTTGTAATTAACTCCGAGTTTTTTGCAATTCTCAACCGCACACTTAATTGCCTTCTCGCGGTAGCCCTTTACTCCTTCATCAATTATGAGTGCTTCAATTTTGTTCAGGCGTGAATAGAATTTGCAAAGCAAATAAAGGAGAACAGTGGAATCCTTTCCTCCGCTCAGCGCCACAAGTATTTTTTCTTTTGCCCTAAATAAATTATATTTGCGAATTGTTTTTTTGAATCGATTCTCAAAGAACTGCACAAAATGTTTTTCGCAGAAGTAGTGCGGTCCGTAAGCTAAAGTAATCACCGATTTTTGCGGGCACTTATCGCACTTTCTTTGGGCGGTTTCATCCTTCGTAGTTATTTTTTTTGCCTTCATAAAAACGTTTATATAAGGCAAAGCTTAAATTTACTTAGTGATTTGATGCCAAGAGTTGTTGTAAAACCGGTTTTAAGAAAAAAGCCCTCATGGGGTGCTAGTTTGTTTACTCAGGCGGCATCAGGGGTGTTTAGAGGACCTGCCGCTCGTGCACTTTTAGAAAGGGAAGCAGCTGGAAAGAACCACCGATTTGCTACTTCGCAACGCAAAGCGCCAAATTCCCAGCATAGCGCTCAGGGAAGAATTAAACCTGGAAAAATGGTTCATGCGCAGGGTTTGCCGAAGTGGACTCCGCATTCTAAAGATAAATAACATATTTTTTCCCGCTTCGTCAGTAGCTTTATAAATGCTTTTTTTGAGTAATTTTGTCATACTGGTGAGTTATAGATGGGAGCAAATAAGTACATTAGAGCAGCTTTTCAAAAAGAATGGAAAGGAACTGCTGACAGTAATTACGATTATGCGTCGATAATGCGACAGCGCGGGCTTGAGTACAGAAATTCTGGGGATGCTGTTGTTAAGATTGAGCACCCGACTAATTTGCCTTCAGCGAGAAGCGTTGGATATAAGGCTAAGCAGGGTATTTTTGTTGCGAGAGTTAGGGTAAGAAAAGGAACCGGAACTCATCACAGACCAAAGAACAAGAGAAGACCAAAGAGACAGGGACAGGCAAAACTCTCAAGAAAAATCAGCACTCAAGCTATGGCTGAGCAGAAAGCTTCTAAGAAATTTGAGAACGCTGAAGCACTCGGGTCATATAAGATTGCTGAAGACGGTAAGTGGCATTATTTTGAAGTAGTGTTGGCTGATAGAACTGCCTCAACTATTGTTAATGATAAGAACCTCAAGTGGCTCCAGTTCCACAAAGGAAGAGCGGAGAGAGGAAAGACTTTCATTGGAAGAGTAAATAAGGAAAACAACAAGAAGAACATGCGAAAGCACAGAGCAAAAATAGCTCTTGACCATAAGTATACGCATAATTAAATTTAGATTTGGCTAACATGCAAGTGCAAAGCAGGCAGTTAAGTTATCCAAAATTATAAAGGTTATATTATGGATGTTGTGTATACACAACCGCTCAAAGAGCTGTTGCAGGTAAGTACTTACTTTAAAGAAACTCTAATTGTACTCGTTGCAAGTGAAAAAGACGAGAAAGTCGCAAAAACTAATGATTTAATTCCGTGCTACTTGGTTACGGAGAATACTTCTCAATCTGATTTGCAAAAACTCTCTGGAAAGAAAAGAGCGGTTGTCGGCGGAAGCATTTTGGCTAATGAGTTCGCTGTGAAAATCAAGGCGGATTATTTACTCCAGCCAAGCAACACAAAACAATTCTTTGATTTGGGCTTAGCGAAGAAGCTTTCTGATAACGGAACAACCGTTGTATTAATGTTTGAAGAACTTTTGAAAGCGAATTCCTTTGAGAGGCACCAGTACTGGAAAAATTATATTGAGGTTGTAAGATACTGCAAGTTAAAGAAAACAAAATTTATTGTTGCGAGCGGAACAAAGGACCCGCTGCTTCTTCGCCCAAGAAAAACTAGAGAAGCGCTTGCAGTGCTCTTAGGACTCCCGCAGGAAATTGCGAGAGCATACATTGAAGAGGAAGTGAAAAGCAAATGAGCACCATGAAAATTGCTAAACAAAAGAAAACAATCACTCCTCTCTCAAAGCGCGAGCGTAAGCGCTACATTTTATTTGAAGTGCTTAATGCTGAGGTAACTGAGAAAGATTTTTACTTTGGCTTCTGGATTGATCTCCTTTCTTTCTTTGGCTCTAAAGGGCTAGCGGAAATTAATCCAAAAGTTGTTCTCTTCAAGGGAAATAAAGCGATAGTGAAATGCGCGAGAGGAAAAGAAAACGAATTAATCGCGGGAACAGCGTTCATTGAGAAGATTAGAAATAAGAAAATCATTCTCGTTCCTGTTCTAACTTCCGGAACGGTTAAAACGCTCAAGGAATACGCGAAGATTGAGTAAGCGCTGGATAGTTTTATTTTCCAGCTTCTTTTAATGCTGCTTCTCTCCATCGCTCCCGTCTTCTTGGTGCATTCTCCGCATAATATCCGCGCGGTTTTTCAGCAAAACTATTATAGAGCCACTCCGCTAGTGGTCTGCTTGGGGTGTGTTTCATATATTGTTTTATAAAGAATTGGAATTCTTCTCTCCCCATGCAGTGGTAAATGTCAACAAAAGTGTTTTGTATGTTGAGGCCTCCAAGCGTTGTGTCTTTTGCTTTTCTTTTTGAGAGTTCTCCCACGTCAAGAATTATTCTCTCGTATGTATCTCCTTTTTTATAAAAATGCCAAAAATCAACGACCCATGCCGCATAGTGGAGCTTGTGAATTTTTGCGAGGTCGCTTGAGAGTTCATCAATAAGTTTTTTGTCGGTTGAAAGTTTTAATTGTTTAAGGAAAGTGGGTTTTGGGAGTCCTCCTTCATACATCCAGGCTGAGTCGTGTGTTGGTATAAGTTTTCCGTATCTTCGCTCAAGGTTTGGAACAAAAACATGCAGCCGCGTCTTACTTGATTTTCTTAAATCCACTTTGGAGAATTCAACTACTGGCAGACCATTTTTTCTCAAATCAGCCCACGTTTTTTGTTGGCGTATGATGCTCAGTTCTGGGAGAATATAATGTGTGTCCCTTCTGGTGAATTTTACGGCAAGCAGCCTTCTGCGCCCAGTTTTCTCTCTGACTTGGGCTTTATGAGCCTCATAGAATCTTCCTTCTCCAAGTTTAGTGTCTATTTTCACCTCTGCATTGTGCAGAAGGAGAGGGTTTTTTCGTTTTGCCATAAAATAAGTAAGGCAGCGTTATATAATAAGTTTAAGGCGGGTTCATTTGAGCTATTTTGCTCGTTCAAAAAACCTTTTTAAACATTTTTATTGGGTATTATGTTGTATTGGAAGAAGAAAGCAGCGCCAAAATTGGGGCGTTTTTTAGCGATTTCTTTTTAAGGTTTAAGTTAAGGAAGATAATAGTTTTTGGCGCAGGTGGCGCTGATTTAGAGTTTTAGAGTTAAAAGGTATTGGTGATTTTATGTATCCTGTTCAGCAATCAAAGGTTCCCGCGTATGATAAGGCGGCTACAATGTTTTCTCCTGATGGGAGACTCTACCAGGTAGAGTATGCTTCAAAAATAGTGGAGCAGGGAAGTACTGGTGTTGGAGTAGTTTATGCTGACGGAATCGTCTTGGCAGCTGATAAAAGTATTTCAAGCAAAATGATTATCCCTGAATCAATTGAGAAAATATTTAAGATTGACAATAATATCGGTGTTGTTTCTGCTGGTCTCGTTGGAGATGCAAGACGCTTAGTTGGCATCGCACGAAGACAGGCGCAGGACAATAAAATGGTTTTCTCTGAAAATATTCAGGTAGAAACTATGGCGAAGGAAATCGCTGAAACAAAGCAGGCATTTACTCAATACGGCGGACTAAGACCATTTGGTGTTGCATTTATTATCGGCGGATTTGACGAGAAGGGTCCAAAACTATTTGAGACTGAGCCAAGTGGAGCGCTTGCTGAATACAAGGCCGTTGCTGTCGGAAGAAATAAAGACAAAGCGATGGAAGTATTCGAAAAAGAATTCAAGGAAGGTATTTCGCTTAGCGACGCAGTTGTAATGGCATACAAGTCAATTGAGAAGAGCATGCCTGAGAAAGAAAAAATCAGCGCCTCAAGAGTAGAGTTTGTGGTTATTGATAAAGAAGGATTTAGGCACTTAAGCGACAGAGAATTTAAGGCAGCATTCAAGTAATGATAAATATTACATTAATCAACTCACAGTCCTGGGAAGGTCAAAAGAAAAAACCGGGGCATTTAGTTTACAGTTAGAAAGGATAAAGAAGGAAATAATATGGTTAGAGTAGAGGATGCTGTTGTTGCTCGTCTTGAGAAATTTGGTCACAAATTTGAGATACTGGTTGACCCAATCCTTGCAATGGAAGTAAAGCACGGAAAGGATGTTCCGCTTGAGAACTTAATGGCAATTGAACGGGTTTTCAAAGACCCAAAAATCGGGGACGAGCAGAGCCCTGAGACATTAAAGAAAAGTTTTCAAACCACTGACCTCAAAGAAATTGTTAATAAAATTATTAGAGACGGGGAAGTGCAATTAACTACTGACCAGAGAAGAGCGATGACAGAAAAGAAGCGCCTTGAAATAATTCAATTTATTTCACGTAACGCGATTAATCCGCAGACAAAGACTCCTCATCCTCCTCAGAGAATTGAGAATATTATGGAGCAGGAAAAAATTCATGTTGATCCATTCAAAAGCGCTGAAGAGCAAATACCTGATATTGTGAAAGTAATGCGAAGAATTGTTCCAATGTCAATGGAAAAAATTGATTTTGCTATTAAGGTTCCTGCGCAGTACGCGGGGAGATGCTCAAGCATCATACACAAATATGAAATGAAAAAAGAAGAGTGGCTTAATGACGGTTCGCTTGCGGCAGAGTTCTTGCTTCCAGCAGGCTCAAAGCAGGATTTGATGAATGAATTAAACGCGGTAACACACGGGGAAATAATTGTTAAGATAATTGGGACAGCGCAATGAAGTTAGAATATGGTGATTTTTTGATTGTGAGGAAGGAAGAGACAGTGAAATTTCAAAATAGCACTAAGTGTGTAGCTTATGAATATCCTACGCATGATGCTGATGTGAATATTGCAATAGTGAAAATATCTGGGCGTTATCCTGAGATTGGACAGGTTATGAATGAAAAAGTAAAAGAGATTGTTTATGTTGAGAAAGGTTCTGGAAGAGTTGTTATTGAGGGGCAGGAGCACAAACTCAAAGCGGGAGATGTTGTATTACTTCTGCCGAAGAAAAAATATTATTGGGACGGGAAATTAACGATTGTTTCGGCATGCGCTCCGGCGTGGTACTCAGAACAGCATAAAACAATTAATTTTAATGAAGGTGAATAAATGAAGAGAATTGTAATACCTGGTGAGATGGTATCTGACCAGAGAAAAAGACTAGGGGGCAATGTATTTGTCTCTGACGGAAAAATATATTCCAAAGTACTTGGAATAAGCGATGAGTCCGATGAGAAAGCATCGGTAATTCCTCTTGAGGGAAAGTATTTCCCGCAGGCGGAAGATGTGGTAATAGGAGTAGTGTCAAGGGTAGTGTTCGCCGGTTACGGCATAAACATTAATTCTTTCACTGAGTCTTTTATTCCGCGCTCAGCAATGAGAGAAGACCTAAGAGTTGGTGACCTCGTTTCATCAAAAATATCGTATGTGAACGAGTTAAGAGAAGCTGAACTTGGTTTTCCAAGAAGAATGTTCGGGGGAGACGTAATAGAAGTTACTCCTGTTAGAACACCAAGGCTCATAGGAAAGAACGGCTCAATGCTTGAGCTATTAAAGCAGGGCACTGGATGCGATATAGTGGTAGGAAAGAATGGAAGAGTTTGGGCGAGAAACGGAAATCTTGACTTGCTAAGAAAAGTTGTCATGTTCATAAATGACAATTCATACAAAAGCAATTTGACGAACTCAGTAGAGGCTTTCTTCAAAGCGGAAGGAATCCAAATCAATATTGCTCCAAAAGGGGAGAAAACAAATAATGCAGCTGAAGAGAGCGAAGTGCTTGACGCAAATGCAGAAGAAAGCGAAGTACTCGGGGGAGCCGAGTCAGAAGAATTAAACTAATTGAAGGTGAATGAAATGACTGAAGAAAAAATACCGGATTACAAAAAAGACAAGAAAAGAGTAGACGGAAGAAAAATGGATGAGCTAAGACCAATCAGCATCAAAGTTGGGGTATTGCCTAACGCTGACGGCTCTGCTTATTTAGAGTGGGGGCAGAACAAAGTTTATGCCGCTGTTTACGGACCAAGAGAGGCGCTGCCTAAGCACACACAAAATCCTTACAAGGCTGTTGTGAAAGTGACTTACAGAATGGCGACTTTCTCCGTTCCAGAAAGAAAACAGCCAAGACCAAACAGAAGAGATATGGAAATATCAAAAGTTCTCGGAGAAGCGCTTACAAAAGTGATTTTCACTGAACAATTTCCTAACACTGAAATAGGTGTGTATGTTGAAGTAATTGACTCAAATGCAGGCTCAAGAGTTGCTTGCTTGACAGCAGCTTCATGCGCTCTTGCTAACGCTGGAATCCCAATGAAGGATTTAGTTGCGGCTACTGGAATAGGAAAAGCATTTGGCGAACTAATCGTTGATTTGAATAAGGACGAGGAAGACGCGCCTGACGCAGTTGATATTCCGTTTGGAATAATGCCTAACTCAGGAGAAATAGTTCTTCTGCAGATGGACGGACTACTCACAAAAGAAGAGTGGGCTAAACTCGTCCCCTTGGGGATGAAAGCATGCGCTGATGTGTATGCGGTTCAGAAGAAAGCTTTGCAGGAAAAGTTCTCACTATCAGAGGTTTCAGAAAAAAATGTTGAAGCTGTTGTGGAAGCTAAGCCAAAGCAGGACCACTCAAAGCCAGGCTTTGAGGGTGTCGTGAAACAATCTGTTTCACAACAAAAAGAAACCAAAACAGAAAAGAAAGAAGTTAAAGCAAAGAAGGTGAGAAAATGAGACAGACTGTTCTTGAAAACGACGTGTCAAAAATAACTGAACTCGCTAAGCAGGGAAAAAGACTTGATGGAAGAGCGCTTGATGAAATGCGTGATTTCACTCTTGAACTTGGATTATGCGAGAACGCTGAAGGTTCGGCAAGAATTAGACTCGGGCAGACTGAAGTCTTAGCAGGAATAAAAATGGGTGTGGATAAACCATATCCTGATTCACCTGACGAGGGCGCAATCTCCGTGGGCGCGGAATTAATTCCACTGGCTCATTCAGAGTACGAAGCAGGACCTCCATCATTTGATGAAATAGAGGTAGCAAGAGTAGTAGATAGAGGAATTAGGGAAAGCAAGGCAATTGATTTCGCATCGCTCTGCATTAAAGAGGGTGAAGCGGTTTGGGTTGCTTTCATGGATTTCTATGCGATAAACGCTGACGGCAATTTGTTTGACGCTGGCTCAATCGCAGGACTTGCATCTTTCTTGAGCGCAAAAGTTCCTAAACTTAATGACAAGAATAAAATCATTAAGCACGAATACAGCGGAAAGCTTGAGATGAAGAGAATGCCTCTACTAACAACATTCGTAAAAGTCGGCGGAAAAATAATGGTTGACCCAACGTATGTTGAAGAAAAGGCTGCAGAAGCAAGATTCTCAGTATCAACTACTGAAGACGGCTACATGGCCGCAATGCAGAAAGGAATGGGCGGGTCATTCAATGTAGAAGAGATAAACTACATGATAGACAAGGCATTCACAATAGGTGCAGAAACAAGAAAGAAACTTGTTAAGCAAATGAAGCAGTAAAAGTTTTAGAAATGAAGGGGCTAAAAGGCCTCTTCATTTTTCTGTTTTTTTTATATTTTTATCTCAAAACTTAATTTTATCTGTGCGGTTTTTGTGCGTTGAATCTTCTCTGTATGTAGCTTCCAAACAATCTTTGTTTCTTTGGAGAATTTGGTTTGGTGGTTTTAAGGAATCCTTTGCCTAATATTTCTTTGCCGTCAAAACTCTGTGCGCCAATCCAATTCTTTATCATTTCCCGCTTGTATGGTAGGGCGTGATTTACCATGTCTGTCAAAGCTTCCCTTCTCCAGCTTCCAATGGATAATAGCGGGGAGTGAAGCGCCCTAACCCCCGTATAGATATAGACTTTTCCATCATTTGCAATGGTTAATCTTTGCGGCAAAGTCCATCCGTGCGGCATTAAGTTTGCAGAAAATCTTATTCTTCTTGATGATTCCAGGGTTCCTTTTCCTTGCATTAAAGAATTAATAAATTCTGTCATTTGCGGTTCAAAGTTTTGGGCGTGGTATTGCTCTAAACGATTTGCATACCCTGAGTTATCATCTTTTACTTGTAGTTTTAATTTTCCTGGAATGGCTCGTTTGATACTCTTTGGCCACATATGTGTTCTTTCATAAGGGCTCTTTGTTACAGCAATTATTGTAAGAGTGGTTTTTGTTCTGCGCGCGGCTTCTGATAATGCCAATATTTTCTCTTTGACTTGTTTTCCAAATCTTAAGTGTTCTCTGTCAATTGACATATTTATTTTTGGAAAACCCATTCGCGCAAGCATTCGCTCTGCCGCAACCGAGTTTGTTGGAAAGGTTGAGAGATTAGTCGTTATTTCCACCCTGTCTCGCCCGAGAAGTCCAACAGCATAACTCATCATGCGTTCAGTTTCTTTGTTTAGAAATGGTTCGCCGCCCCCAACACAAATTTTGGGTTTTTGCCCGAGGTTTTTTGATGCTTCATCAATTTGATTAATCACTCGTTTAAATTCTTCAAAAGTCATGTCGGGTCCGCGCATTTCATCCCGCGCAAAGCAGAAGTCGCAGGCAAAATTACAGCGAGAAGTTATGCGGATATTGATTGTGCCAAGCGGGGGCACCTCTTCGCCAAATTTAGTTGTTTTATGGTGTATGAGGCGCTTTTTTTTCTTTGACATAAAAATATACTTCAGAGGGAATAGTTAAGCTTTTGCTAATTGGGGGATCATTTTCACCGGCGCGCCGCCTCCAAAAGAGTTTTAATCAAAAAGCGCGGGCATTCATTTGAGTTCCATGCATTTTGCGAAAGGTTTGCAAAAAAGCGCCGAATTGCAATTGATTCAAAATGAATCATTTTTAAAGCATTCGCTTAATACCTGTTATAGTGGTGTTGTGATGAATGTTAATTTGCGCGGTGCGACTAAACAAGTGCTTGATATTATGATTGAGAAGGGCTTTGCCGCCACCCAATCGGAAGCGATTCGTTTAGCCGTTTTTTGGTTTGGCCAAAATAAGCTCGAAGAAAATGAGTTGGCTGCAAAAAAAATGGCCAAAATTCACGCCCAAATAAAATCAGGCAAGCACAAAGTAGTTTCCGCAAAAAAAGCCGCTAAAATGTATCCGGAGCTCAAAAAGCTTTCGTGATACAATGTATTTGATTGAATATTCTTCTAAGTGGTTTAAGTTTTGGGATAATATTCCTAGAGAGGAAAGGGAAAGAATCTCAAAGAAACTTCTTGAGTTAAAAGAAAAAAAGAGTTTTAGGCATTTAAAGCTCGGTTCACCATATTTTGTTCTTGAGGTTGGGCAGTATAGGGTGTGTTTCATTGAGGAAGAAAGCAAAAGAATACTGCTTTTTGTCGGGAATCACAAAGAGTATGAAAAGTGGATTGGACTAAAATAAAGTTAATTTCTATTCTTGCAGCGCTTATTAAATTCATTTAGTCTCTACTAAAATTCCCTTCTTTTAATTGTTGTTCAATAAACGCTCTTAGCCTTGTTTTTGCATCTTGTTGCATGTGTCGTCCTGTTTCGCTTGCCATTAATGGCAAAGAAGGATGGGCAACATTCCTAAACAATTCAGTGGGTACTTGGACATAAACAGTTTTGCCTTCATGTTGCGTTGGGACAAGTGTGTGATTTTCTTTTAATCTTAAAGACGCTTTCGCGGTTGGTTGTTGAGCCATCGACTGTCTGTGATGAAGTTGCCTAAGCTCCTCATTTAAACCTGCATATTTTCCTGGAAAAGATCTTTTTCCAAATAGTTTATTCTTCATAATTAAATTGTGACTTCGGAATTAATAAATTTATTCTTCAAAGTGCTTCTCAAATTCCTTTATCGCCGCAATAAAAGTGGGCGCAAATCTCTCGGGAGTTTTTGCAATCATTCTCATTACTTCTTCAATTGTGAATTCTTTTGAGTACTGAATCTCTTTTGTATCAAAAATAAATTCTTTAAGTGAAATTGGTTTTTTTGTAGTGAATATTGTGAAGAGGGATTTGTATTCAGGTGAATCATAGGCGAATGAAGCGACTTCTTTTAGCTCATAAGTCCTTCCAATTTCTTCATTCATCTCTCTCATCGCGGCTTCAAGCGGGGTTTCGCCGGAAATTGCTTTTCCGCCGACAGCACAGCACCAGGTTCCAGGGTAGGGTTCCTTGTCCTTTGCCCGCAGGCTGAGCACTATTTTGTTGCCTTGTGCAATTGGAATCACAAGGGACGCATTATGTAAAAACATTTTGCTCTTTAGCCGGCTTTTTGGGTGGGTCGCGATGATTTTTCCTTCCAAATTTACCTCATCAACCATTTCTTCCATAAGTGCAATAATGCCTGGTTTATTATAAAATAGAAGCGTATTTAGGGCATTTTTTTGTTTTGCCTTTTGAACATTTAAAAACCTTTCTTTAGGGTTATCTTGTATTCGGTGAGCATTAATGGGAAATACGGTTAAGGTTGGAAGCACTGGCAGGTACAGCGCAAGATACGGTGTTGGAGTAAAGAAGAGAGTACTCGCTGTTGAGAATAGGGCTAAAGTTCCTGTTGCTTGTCCTTTTTGCGGGTTCTCAAGAACTAAGAGAGAAGCTGCTGGATTATTTAATTGCAGAAAATGCGATGCTAAGTTTACTGGCGGAGCATATGAGTCACAAACACTTATTGGTAAAACTATTAACAAAATGGTTTCACAGAAGCAGTTCCTTGCCGGGGCTGAAGTATTGGCTAAGGCAAAGGAAAGCACTTTCTCTGACATTGAAAGAGAAGTTGAAAAAGCTTTGACTACCGGAACAGAAGCTGTTCCTGCTGATGAAGCTCCTAAGAAAAAAGGAAAGAAAGCAAAGAAAGCCGCTGAAAAAACTGATGTTGTAGAAGCTGAAGCTGCTGAAGATGATTCTGCTGAGGCAAATTAAGGGTGGTATGAATGGCATATAAATGCGCAAAGTGCGGTACTGAAGTTACTAATGTTTCTGAAGGATTAGTTAGATGCCCTTCATGCGGTCATAGAATATTATACAAGACAAGAGAACCTATCTCAAAAACAATTAAGGCAGAATAACTATTTTTTTTATGTTTTTGCTTGAAGTTTGGCTTTGCTTTGATTCAAAGGACTTAGCAAAGAGATTTTTTGGTTCAATTAAGCCTGAATTAACCGAGGAGTTCTCGCGGAGCAGGACAACTATTGCCCAAAAAGACAATGAGCTGAAAGTTCGTGTCAGCGCTTCAGACAAAACAGCTTTAAGGGCTTCGCTTAATGCTCTATTAAAGCCGTTGGTTTTATTTAATGAGTTGGAGGAATTGTGATGGATCAGGAAGAACAGAGAGTATTAGTGCTGGATTTTGAGAGAAACAGGCAGCTATTAATGAATGTTTCTGCGCAGAAACAGCAAATCGCGTACCAGCTGGAAATGATTAATTCCTCGCTTGAAGAGATGGGGAAATCAAAAGAGAAAATGGTTTACAAAGTTGTTGGAAATGTTTTGTTCCCAAAGGACGCTAAAGAAATGGAGAAAGAGCTTAAAGAAAAGAAAGAGAGCTCCGAGCTTCGAGCAAAAACTATTGATAAGCAGGAAGAAACTTTGATAAAGAAACTTAATTCAATAAGAGCGAAAATTGAGGGCACTCAGAAGGAAGAAGAGCAAGAGAAATCTGAGAAGTCTGAAAAGAAAAAGAAGTGAATAGCTTCTTTTTCTAAATTCTTTTTTTATAGTAAATCGCCAGCCAAGCGCCAAGACTTACTTCCTTAATCCAAAAACTAAAACTATAATAACAACTTAACTTCTAATCTACTGCATGTCTCTCACAGCAGCGCAGTTAGTTAAGAAGCTAAAGAGGAAGAGTGTGCTTTTGCTTTGTCATGAGAATGCTGACCTTGATTCTTTTTGCTCTGCCGCGATGATGCAGAGATTTTTGAAAAAGAAAATGATTAATGCTTTCATCGGAATTCCTTCGCATATTAATGAGCACGCCCAAAGTCTGGCTCTTCGTGAAAAGATTTCGTTTTACATTAACCCAAATCTTCCTGTGTTTAATGTTGTGATTTTGTTTGATTTTAATCATTTGGAGCAGATGGGGAGACTTGGGAAGTCATTTGAAGCGTTAATGAAGTGTAATTGCTTTGAGGTAATGGCTTTTGATCACCATGTTCCTGAGAAAGGAAGTATTGTCCATGAAAAGAATGCAATAATAAGTGACAAATGCGTTTCAACCACTCAACTCGTTCGCAATTTCCTGGACATATTTGAAGATAGCGAGATAGATTTTTTGAATTGCCTTGGTATTATGGAAGACACGGGGCATTTTCTTGTGGGTAATTCAGAGAGTTTTGAGTCCTTCTCAAGTTCATTAAAAAATTCAGGCCGCTCTTTTGCCGAAGTGCTTGCTTTCACAAAACACAATTTGAAAGAAGATGAAAGAATTGCTTTTCTTAAAGCCGCTCAGCGCGCCCAAATACTAAAACTTGGCAGTGCGATTGTCGCAGTAAGCGAGTTATCCTTTTACCAGGGTCCCGCCGCCTCAAAGCTCCTTGATTTTGGCGCGCATATTGCAGTTGTCGCGGGGCAGGAAAAGAATGAGTTAACCATTCTTTCGGCAAGAGCAGATTCAGAGTTCAAAGAGAATAACAAATTCAATTTAATGAAGCACTTATTCGTTCCGCTTCAAGAAAAGCTCGGCGGCGCTGTCGGCGGTCACTCGGGGGCTGCGCAGTGGAAAGGAAAAGCGGGTGTTGGCGAAGTGAAACGAGTTGCGATTGAGATTTTGAAGAGAAGATTTAATTAGCGTCTTACTCTTTTTTTCATTCTTTCAATAACTTTGTTAGTTACAATACTAATTCCTTTTCGCATGTTTCTAACTTTTCTTGCGGTTTCAGGGGATACTTTTGCCCTGTAAGTAACTAATCTCTTTTGCGCTGTTTCAATATCATAAATGCGTTGCTGCCTCCAGCTGAAATCCTTTCCGCGATACGCCGACTCAACCACAAAATCTATCTTTGCAGGTTTGAATGTTTTTAATAGGGCAATAACCGCTTTTTGAGTTCTTCCAGCGTATACTTTGTCATCAATAACCATTACTTTACTTCCTGGAAGCATTTGTGTAAGCCTTTTGTGGTCAGAAGATAATTGCCGCTGAATTTCTTTAAGATCAATTTGCTCCGTTGACCTTTCAGGAATCGCTGCGGTTGGATCCACAAAGAAAACAGGAATTGATTTTCCATATACGTCGCGCATAACACGTTTTATTGGCGTGCCGATATATCTCGCTGCCCTATCCAAAACAATAATTACTTCAATCCCTTCAGCGTGCGCTTTCTCAGCCATTGTCCTAAGCGCCTTTGAGAATTCCCTTTGCTCAAATTTCCCAAAAACCCTCTTTTTTGATTCGAGGGTTGCTTTTAGCTCGCTTGACTTTTGCAGAATCGCTTTTTCTGTTTTCATGCCTAGTCTAGCAAATCTCTCCTTTATCTCTGTTTTTAATTGCGGACCAAAATTTCTCCTAAATTCTTCCTTGAAGGTTTTTGCATACCCTCCATATACTTCTCTGTGAAATAAGAATGGCACCATGAAACCTACTGCGCTTAATCCTCGTCTTAGCATTGTGTTATCTTGTTTTGTCATTTCAACTAGTTCATTTACTGGGTACATTTGGTGAATAACTTCTGGATCCATTCTAAGTCTGAAGTCTTCCCTTACTTTTAAAAGTAATTTATTCTCTTCGTCTTTTGGTGCAATAATATAAATAGTATTTCCTGAGGGGCTAGTCACCCAAGGCATTGGGCAGGAAGGTATTTCTGCGATAACTGAAACTGGGACTTTGTATTTTGCTTCAATTAGCTTTGCGTTTTGGATTGAATGCCTAACACTTTCTGATTCCATAAGAATTAGTTTGCTTGATTTTTACTTCAAATAAACAACATTATTCCCTTTCTTTATTTTTCCCCTGTCCGCGTATTTTATCAGGTAGTGTACGGTGGATTTCGGGATATTAGTAATTCTCTCAATTTCGCGCACAGTTTGGAAATCCTTTCTTAGTTCAATTATCTGGAGCATTTTGTCCATCGGGATATCAATTGCTCTTCCTCTTCTTTTCTCAAGCGAGAGCGAGATTCCTTTTTCCTTTAACTTTTTCTGAGTTTTCCCAGGAAGCCGTTTAAAACACGAAGAAGAAAGCGTGATTGTCTTAATTGGGCATCTTGCGATTAGCGCAAGTAATTTATCCCGCTTAATGGGTCTTACAAGGTGTATTTCAGCAGTGTCCTTTGGTATGCTTTCAACGTTAGTGTCTTCAGTTATTGAATATTTCATTCTACCAAATCCCCATTTTACTGCATTACTTCTTTCTAAACAATTTTTTTCTTATCTTTGGAAATTTTGTCCTAATTTTTCGCAGTTTTACCCTCTTAGTTATTCTTTTTATTGTTTTTATTCTTTTGCCTAAGCTGATTTTCCGTCCGATTTTGGTCTTAAGTCCCTTTTTGCTTCCCCTCGCGATGCTTTTTTTGGTCAAATAACCAATTCCTCCGAGTATTTCTTTTCTCCCAATTATATCTACCGGGTTTTTAGAGTAAATGTTTGGTCCTGCCCAGAGAGTTTCTTTATTCTTCAGCATTGAAATAAATTCTTTTTCATTCTTTGGCATTTGTTTAAATTCAATCACTCCGCTCCCAATTGCTTTTGGGTAGTGCGCGTCGCTTCCTGCGGTAATGAATGAGGCGTTTTTTGAGAAAATTATTGGCTTCTGAATTCTTCCGACCGCGTTCTTTGCGATTTTATCCATTTTTGTTTTTGCTTTTACCCCTCCCCTGTCGATATGCAGTGCTTTGCTTAACTTATTTTTCTCAAAGAATGACATTATGGAGTATGCTCTTTTCAGCGCTTTTCCGCCGAAAACTAGGTAGCTTGCGCTTCCAAGCATTCCATTATAATACTCAGTTCCCAGCTTGTATCTTTTTATCAGCGCTTTTGCTTTCTTCTCCCCAATTACTTCGCACACCGAATCGTGCTTGTATCCGTATGGGTGGGCAAAGCTCGCGGTGAGTTTTAGTTCCTTAACTTTTTTGAGTGCCTTCTCTACAGGAATATCTTTCTTCAAGAACTCTTCAACATCATAAATGCTTTCATTTTCTCCATAAACAAGCAAATCCCCTGCGCTTGTGCGTACCTCAATTCCGGGTATGAGAAGAATTCCTTTGGGCTTTGCTGCTTTTAATCGTAAATATGCATCAAGCGGGTCATACTGGGGGTGTTCGGTGATTGCCACAACGCGGAGTTTTCTTTTTCTTGCCCCCTCCCACCAATCCCTTGGCTCAATTTTCTTCTCATTTAAGTGCGTATGCAAATCAGCAAGTATGTTCTTTTTGCCCATGTGTAACTTGGGGCTTAACTACTTTAAAACCCTTTTCAGATTGCGTTAGTTTTAGTCCAATAAGCCGTTTTATTAATTTTTTGCAGGGTGTTTTACTTAGGTGATTTGTTTGATAGACCCAAAGGTTATTCGAGAGAACTATGCGCTAGTAAAGAAGAATTTGGAGATGCGCAGGGACTCGTCAATTATTAAGAAACTTGATAACTGGGTCAGTCAGGACAAGGAGTGGCGCATCTTAAAGCAGGAAGTGGATGATTTGCGCGCTAAAAGAAATACTATTACTGAAGAGATTAAGGTTGCAAAAGCCAAGGGCAAAGACATGAAGCCTCTGCTTGAGAAAGCAAAATCTCTTCCTAATGAAATAAAAAAGAAGGAAGTGCGATTAAAGGAACTTGAGCTTGAGAACAGACCTCTTTTGATGAGCATTCCAAATATGCTTCTTGATGATGTTCCTTATGGAAAGGATGGAACAGAGAATGTGGTTGTAAGAAAGGGCGGAGAAATTTCGAAGAAAGATTTTGAAGTTGTGCATCATGGCCAAGTTGCATCAAAGCTTGGGGTTGCTGACTTTGAGCGCGCGGTAAAGATTTCCGGAGAAGGATTTTACTCTCTAAAAGGGGATCTTGCGCTTCTAAATTTGGCGCTTGTGAATTTCGCGGTTGATTTGCTGGGAAAAAAAGGATTTAGGCTTGTAATTCCTCCGGCAATGATGACCAAAAAAGCATATGAAGGGGTTACTGACCTTAGTGATTTTGAAAGCGTAATGTACAAAATCGAGGGTGAGGATCACTACATGATTGCTACTGCAGAGCATCCGCTTACCGCAATGCACATGGACGAGACTTTTGAAGAAAAAGATCTTCCGCTGCTTTATGTCGGCTATTCAACTAATTTTAGAAAGGAATCCGGAAGGCATGGGCTTGAAGAGAGAGGGCTTTTTAGACTTCATCAGTTTGATAAAGTGGAGCAGATTGTTTTCTGTAAAACTGAGGACAGCTCTAAGTGGCACGAGGAGCTCGTAAAGAACGCAGAGGAATTTGTTAAAGCAATGGAATTACCATACAGGGTAATTAAGATTTGCACTGGGGACATAGGGACAGTTGCCGCAAAGAAGTATGATATTGAGTGCTGGTCTCCAAGAGAGCAGAGTTATTTTGAAACTCACTCTTTGAGTAATTGCACATCCTATCAGGCTTCCCGCTTGAATATTAAATATAGAAAAGGCAGCGAGAAGGAATTTGTTCATACCCTTAACGCTACTGAGGTTGCGATTCCAAGAATGCTGCGCGCAATTATTGAGAATCACCAGACCAAACAGGGCACAATAAAGATTCCAAAGGCGCTTGTGCCTTATATGAATGGTAAAACAGAGATTAAAGCATAATTTGCTTTAATCTTTTTTATTTTTCTAATTTTTATTTCTCCGCGGTTCAATTTATTCGTGGCTTAATTGCTGCTGCACGCTCGCATTAGTAAAGTCAAACTCTATTTTTGGTTTGATGATGAATTTGCATCTCTCATTGCTCAATGCTCCGCACTCAACTTCAACGCAGTCAATTTCTTCCTTAAATATTGCGGAAAATAGACCGGCGAGTGTTCCGCGCATTATTGTGTCTGCGGGAAGTGTGGTTTTTCCTTTTAATGCCTGCGCGAAAGGCGAATTATCAATGACAATTATTGCTCTTTTTGCTTCTGTTTGCATATCAATTACCTGTATTGCTCCCCACCCGGAGAAAGCAAAGAATTCTTCTATTAGTTTTGTCTCTTTTTCCTTTTCCATTCCAAGGTTGATGTTGAACTGCGGAAGCAGTCCCTGCATGGTGCTTTTTTTCACTGCCAAATAAAGTTTTTTTTGAAACTCAGCATCCTGTACTGATGAGATTCCTGTCAGGGTTTCAATTGGGGAAATGAGGAATGGGATATTTGTGAGGTAAAAATTACTGTGAGTAAATTTTAGTGTTCCGGTGAAAATGAACTTATCATAAAAGTTGTTCAGCACTTAGCTCACCCCTTTTATTGTTGCAGTTTCTTCGCGTCCCAATGCCCCGTTTTCTTTTTCCTGCGCTTTTTCTCTTTCATAGTGGTCATTTATTGCGGTTAAGTGCTCGGGCTCGTGGTGTTTTAGTATTGCGTGTATGGTTCGGTATTTTTCAACCATTAGTGGCCAGACAATTGTCCCATTTCCTGCTTTTTTTGATACAAGGAGCTTCTTTTCAACAAGTTTTCTTACATAGTATGAGTATTTTGTGCTTGCGCGTTTCTTTTTTTCTCTATCAGATACATCTTCATTAAATTGCTCTGCTATCTCAAGGGGCGTGCTTGGCCAAGTATCAAGCACGAAGAGGTAAATCTTCTTCTCAATCTCTCCCAAATGAAGTAATTCTGGCAATGCAGGTTTTGAAGCCTTTTTCATGCCATTAGTGTGTGATTTAGAGTATTTAAAATAAATTGTTCTGGCTTGCCAGAGTTAGTTGTATTTAGAAACACCTATCAGTTGGGTAAGATTAAGATTATGGACAATTAAATGTTCCTTTCCGCCCAAACGAATACTTTTGTTTCCTTAAATCCCTTCTCTTTCCAGAATTTGCGTGTGCTTTTGTGGTGGATTTCTTCAAGTATTTGCACGTAATGTACTTTTCTCTTTTTTAGTTCCTTATAGAGTGCGCAAGTTAAGTGCGTTCCTATTCCGTGCTTTCTATATTCCTCTTTTACCGCTAAATTATCAAGCATCGCCCACCCTGGTCTGCTCCAGTCAATTATTTTCGCGTAAACAAACCCGACAATGCGCCCGTTTGCCTCAGCAACAAAGAAAACATTGTCTTTTTTTGGCGCGGCAAATTCCTTTAGCTCCGCTTTTTGGTGGAATTTGTATTTTCCAGAGAAACCAAGTTCTTTCATTTCTACTCCTATTTTGTAAACCGCATTAACGTCTGAGAGTTTTGCTTTTCTTATTTTTATTTTCAATTTCTTCTCAGTCATTTTAATCACATGCGCTAGTTTACTCTAAAACTTTCCAGTATAAATCCCTATCTGTGTATTTTCCCCTGTCAAAGTAGTAGTCCTTCACAGTTCCCAAAAGAACAAATCCGTTTTTCTCAAGAACCTTTCTGCTCGCTTCATTGTTTGGGTCCGCGGTTGCCTCAAGAGTGTGCAGTTTCAAATTATTCTTCGCATACTTCACTCCGAGAGCGCAGATTTTTGTTCCTAGTCCCTTTCCCCATTCTTCATTCATAATTCCATATCCTATAGAAGCCCTTTTGTCCTTTGAATTTATTTTGTAAATATCAAGCACACCGATTTTTTTCTTTCCAAGTAAAACAATAAAGAAAAATCCTTTTCCTTTTTTTGCATCGCGTTCGGATTCCCTTATTTTTATTTTTGCTTCCTCAACGCTTTTGTGCAGTAATCTCTCAAGGTAGTGCTTTTGATATTCCTTATTCAGCATCATTTTGCAAATGAATTCTGCATCCTCTTCAGCAGCAGTTTGAAGGGAAAGTTTCTTCTCAGCCATATTAGAATTAGTGTTAAAATGGTTTTTTATTTCCAAGCAGTCAGAAAAATCGACTCATTTCAGCACAATTACTTCATTTTCTTCAATATGCGGTGGGTTTATTGGAGCTGGCGGCCTGAGGGGCTTTTCTCTTGAGCTTGGAATTGGAACCGCAACTCCTGCGCAAGTTAAGGTGATTTTCTCAAGCGCGGAATATAGTCCGTCTTGTGTGAGAGGGGTTCTTATCGGCTGAACTTCTTCAATAGAATAGAATTCCTCAAGCCTTACAGCGTATGCTGAATAAGTGTGCCTCTTCTCAAGTAACCTTCTTTGTACAAGGCACCAGTTCTTCTTCACAAATTGCGCAAGTTTTGCTGTTTCAAAAACTTCCGTTTCCCACTTTGAATTAATTATCATTGTCCACTCGGAATTATTCATTAATTCTCTGTTTTGTATTCGCACTTTAATTGTATTTTCCCCTAATGCCCCAAAAGAAAATTTTTGGTCAATTGTTGTGCCGTTATATAAATAATCCACTCCAAAGTGGGGATCCTCAATTGGTTTCATTTCTTTTGGGCGCATCCTTGTAAGCATCGCTCGTATAACATTCTGCTCCGCGCACGCCGGTTCAATGCGCTGGAATTTTTTTCTAAAAGAAGCTTTTCGGCATTTTTTTGCGCGGGAAATATCAAGTAAGAGTTCAGGCAAAAAGGCATTTCTTGTTGCTTCGAACATTGCCCTATTATTGTCCTTACTTATTTATATTGTTTTCCTTCGCCGAAGAGCCTCTTCAGTTCTTTTGTCTCTTGCTATTCTGCGCGCACTAATTTCACTGAGCATGTATTGTGGCAAATGCAAATGAAGCTTATTTGCAGGGGGATTATTTGTTCCGTTTCCGCCGTGTTTTATTCCAGAACGCACAAGCATATTTGTTACCGCGCCAGAAGGGAGTTGTCTCATGAAGCTTGGAAGGGGAGGAGCATTTTTCTTTTTTGCAGGCATGCTGTTCACTCCACGAACTTTATTTTCCCGATATTCTTTTTCGCTTTCTCAAAGTTTTTATTAAATTCCTCGTAGAACTGCTTTGCGTAGGTAAAAGCGTATTTTGCTTTGCATTCTCCGCACAAGTTTTTGCCGGTTACGCATTCCTCATACATTTTTGCGAGCACCTTGTCATCTTTTATGAAGTGGTCTTTGCAGTACTCATAAACCATGCATTTTTCAATTTCTCCGCCTTTTGCGTGCTGTTCTTCTCTTGTTGCTCTTCCGCCTGTGAGCGCTTTGTTTATTTTTTTCTCAACAATTTTCAAATCCTTCTCAGGTATCTCAAGTTTTATGAGTTCTGAATCGCTTTTGCTCATTTTAAATGAACCATTTAGGGCGGGAGTGTATTTGTTATAAACCGCTGAAGGCAAAAAGAATCCGTACTCAGTCTTTAATCTGCGTGAAACATCCCTCACCATTCTAATATGCGGCGCCTGGTCAATTCCAACCGGTATTACTCCAGGCATTCGTTCAGAAAGCTGCGGGAATAATATGTCCCCCATTTGCGTGAACGCCGCCATTACTTTTGCCGGGTGCACTGAGCCATAAATTGCACGGAATTCATTTTCAGTAATCTTCTGTGAGCATATTGCCGCGAGGTTTGAGACTTTCTTGTTCTCGCTTTGCAGATAAAAATTTGTTTTGTTAATATCAAGTCCAAGCGCAATGTATGCGGGTATGTGGAACTCAAGCGCTCTTTTCTTTCCTTCCTCAAGTGACACTCCGCGTGTTGCCTGTGATTCTACATCCGCAATCAGAACGTAGGTTTTTGCGCCGTGCTCCTGGAAATACCTCACGTTTTGTATTACCGTTTCCGTTCCTAGGTGTATCTTTTCGCTTGACGGCATGATTCCTGTGAGGCAGTAAAAGGGTTTTTTGCTTTTTATCGCGTTAGCGATTTGTTCCCCGTCCTGCATTCCAAAATTCACTCCTCTTCTCATTTGGAGGTTTGGTTCAGGAAAGATATTGTTGTCAAAGCTCTGCATCCCAAATTCTTTTATGAGCCTAGCATAGTCATGCACAAGCGCATTTCCCCAAGGGTCAATAATCACTTTTTGTTCTTCAGTCATGTTCTCACTCATTTGCAGTTCTTTCTCTTTCACATAAACCAACTCCTTTTCTCTTTTTAATTGTTCTTGGAAGGGGTGGCTTATACAAGCCCCAGCCCCTTTTCGTATGAACTTAAGTCAAGCAATCCGTGTCCTGAGAGATTGAAGACTATTGTTTTGTTTTTGTATCTCTTTGCCGCCTCAATTGCGGATTTTATCGCGTGGCTTGATTCGGGCGCGGGTATTATTGATTCTGTTTTTGCGAATAATTGCGCCGCTTCGAAGCACTCCGCCTGCGAGTATGATTCCGCTTTCACTAGCCCATGATTAGCGAGTAGTGATATTATTGGTGCCATTCCGTGGTATCTCAAACCCCCCGCATATATTGGTTCTGGAACAAAATCCGCCCCCAAGGTATGCATCTTGAGTTTTGGTGTTTGTTTTCCTGTGTCGCCATAGTCGTGCCTATATTCTCCTTTTGTTATGCTTGGCACTTCTTTTGGCTCTACTCCAATTAACTCAATTTCTTTTCCAGCGAGTTTGTCAGCAACAAATGGAAGCGCGATTCCTCCGAAGTTGCTTCCTCCTCCAACGCACCCGATTATTACATCTGCACTCTCTCCGGCTTTCTCAAGCTGTTTTTTCACTTCCTGCCCGATTACGGTTTGGTGCAACAGCACATGGTTTAGTACGCTTCCAAGACTATACACGGTGTCCTCGCGTTCTTTTGCAACCTCAATTGCTTCGGCTATCGCCATTCCAAGACTCCCGCTTGTATTTGGAAATTTCTTTTGCATTTCTCTCCCGATTTTTGTTTCATTGCTCGGACTTGGAGAGATTTTTGCTCCGTACATTTTCATAACCACTTTTCGCAAAGGTTTTTGCTCGTACGAACACTTCACCATGTATACTTTGAGGTTTAATCCAAAGTGATTGCATGCGAGTGCGAGAGCGCTCCCCCACTGCCCCGCGCCCGTTTCGGTTACAACATTTTTGTATCCCTCTTTTGCAATGTAATATGCTTGGGCAAAAGCGGTGTTTTGTTTGTGGCTTCCAACGGTGTTTGTATCCTCGCGCTTAAAATAAATTTTGCACGAGGTTCCGATTGCTTTCTCTAGTTTTCTTGCGCGCTGAAGCGGAGTGGGTCTTCCGTTTAGTGCATAAAGTTCTCTTACCTCTTCAGGTATTGGAATATATTTTTCCGTGCTCATTTCCTGTCCCAATATTGCTTTTGGGAATATTTGCGGCAAGACTTCCAAGTTCTCCTGCGGCGCTTCTAGTTGGAATGGAAGGTCCGCGAGCACGTTATAGAAGTGCGTTGGTATTTCGCTCTTCGATAGCATTATCACATCTTTCCCGTAATCCTTTCCTTTTTCTTCTTTCATTTCATCAACTCCATTGCACAAGTTATGTGCTAATCATGGGGGTACAGGGAATCGAACCCTGATTTAAAGGTCTGGAGCCTTTTGTATTACCACTATACTATACCCCCGTTAATTTTGGAGTTAGTTAGTAGCGCCACCAGACAAAGAAGTTGTTTTCTGAATTAGAATTTGAGAAGTAACTTAAGAAAAGAATTAATTGGTGAGCAAGGATTGTCCGGAAGTTAAATGAGGTGAGCCTACAATCAGTATATTCATCGACTCCAGACAATCCTTTCCATAACACATAAGCGGCTTGCGTCCTTTATAAAGGCTTTTTGGGTTTAGGTGTGACAATTTGTACATGTTGTGGCTAATCAACAGGCGGGTTCTATTAGTTTGAGTAGAAATCAAGTGGGTTTAGCCCGTGTCTTCCGGCAAAAGTATTTATTTCAAGGAATAATTCGTCTCTTTCTTTGTCAAGCTTATTATAAAATTCCCTTCCAAGAACTTCTTTTGAATCAAAAATCGCTTTGTTTCTCTCAAGTAATTCATTCCATGCGCTTTTTGCAAGCGAGGCAGGATTCATAAGCTGTGCCTCAAGCCAGAAATATGTTGCCGTAATTGCAATTCCTGCATTTATGAATGCGTCCCCAACCTTCTGTTTCTCGTTTGCTTTGTTGGCCATTTTGTTTATGTGCATTCCAGCGTCATGTACCTCTTTTAGCAGTGCAAGCGCTTTTTTCTCGCCATTTTCCCCCAGCGCATTTACAAGTTTAATAAAAAGTATTTCTCTTGGAGGATAAATCGTAATATTTGTTCTTGGAATCTTCATGTTGGTTGAATTAAGTATGCTTGTTAGCGCGCTCATTGCTTTTGGCGGAAGATTCTTTTTTCTAATCTCTTTTAAGATTCCTCTCGTTGCGGCGCGTTTTGCTATTTCGACCGCTTGAGTTTTTGAATTCTTTCTCAGTATTCCAACGTCAATCGAGTTAAGGATTTGATTTGAAGCCTCTCTCTGTGCTGAACTGGTTATTGACTCCTCAAGTTCTTTTCGACTAGCAGTAGTCATTTTTGAAGTAATTTCCTTTAATTGTCCAATCTGGCTCATTGCTCTCTTTTGCCAGACCTCATCAGCGACCACAGGCTTGTTTTGCAAAAGTCTGTTTGTTATTCTCCGCATTAGCTCTGGAGTAACGGAATTTTTTCCATACAAAACAGTTTTTGAGCCGGGGTCTCGCTTTGCTCTGCCCTTAACAAGTTGTTTAAAATCCGGTTTCTTTTGCATAAGCATCATTTCCAATAAACAATTCGTTGTTTCAACTGTTTAAATAATTTCCTCTCCCTAAAAACCAAGCTTTTTTAACTATCCGCAAGCTGAATTGTTTTATGAAGCAAGCCAAAGAGAAAAGCGCAAAAATTGAGGCAAAACCTGTTGCTGAGAAAGAACCAAAGGATAAGGTTCACTGGGCTGATGAGATTGCAATGCAAGTGGTTAAGGCAAAACCAAATCAGGATTCTTTTACTGTTGCCTCAGGAATTACTCCTTCAGGGGTTGTGCATATCGGGAATTTTAGGGAAATAATTACTGTTGATTTAGTTGCTAAGGCATTACGAAAACTCGGGAAAAAAGTTAGGTTCATTTACTCCTGGGATGATTATGATGTTTTTAGAAAAGTTCCAGTGAATATGCCAAAGCAGGAAATGCTCACAAAGCACTTGCGCTATCCAATAGTTGATGTGCCTGACCCGTTTGGAAAAGAAAAGAGTTATGCTCGGCACTTTGAAGTAGAAGTTGAGAGGCGCCTCCCGGATGTTGGAATTAATGTTGAGTTCATTTACCAGGCTGACAGATACAAAAAATCTTTTTACGCTGAAGAAATAAAGTTCGCGATGATTAATAGAAAACGAATCGCAAAAATACTTGATTTGTATAGAGAAGAGCCTCTTGAAGAGAATTGGTATCCTTCCTCAATCTTTTGCGAGAAGTGCCGCTCAGATGAAACAGAAATTACTGGTTATGATGAGAAATATTTGGTTTCATATAAATGCGTTTGCGGGCATACAGATACTTTTGATATTAGAAAAAAAGGAATAATTAAACTCGTTTGGCGCGTTGATTGGCCGATGAGGTGGAATTTTGAGAAAGTTGATTTTGAGCCGAGTGGAAAAGACCATTCAAGCGAAGGCGGAAGCAATACAACAGCGGCACTAATAGTAAAAGAACTTTGGGGAAGAGAGGCGCCGATTCACTTGATGTATGAATTCATTGCGATTAAGGGGCAGGGCGGAAAAATGTCCTCCTCAAAAGGAAATACAGTTGATTTAAATGAAATGCTTGAAGTATATTCTCCAGAACTATTGAGATACACTTTTGCCTCAAAGAAACCATCAAAATCCTTTGAAATTAGCTTTGAAGGGATGGATGTGATTAGAGCATATTCAGAATTCCAAAAAGTTGAGCGAATGTACTTTGGAAAAGAACCAATTGACAAAGAAGATGTTGAGCTAAACAATAGAGTTTACGAACTTAGCTGTGTTAATATTCCAAAACAAATGCCCGAGCAAATTGATTTTAGGCACATGGTGACAGTTGCGCAAACATACCAATTTGATAAGAAGAAAATCGCGGAATTCTTTAACTCAAAAGACAAGAAGTACTGCGACTTGATGGTTGATAGAGCAAAGGCGTGGATAACTGATTATGCGGAAGAGAGTTTCAAGTTCTCTGTTAATGAAGAAGCCAGCGATGAAGCAAAAACTTTGCTCTCTGAGAATCAGAAAAAAGCGATAAAACTTGTTTCTTCCCAGCTTGTTGGAAAGAAAGAGGATGAACTAATTGAATTGTTTGGTAAAGTTACGAAAGAAACCTCTCTTGACCAAAAAACTTTCTTTACCGCGTTTTACAGGGCGCTTATCAACAAAGACTTTGGACCAAAACTTACTCACTTCATGCTAGTAATTGGTTTGCCAAAAGTGAAAAAGATACTTGATTCGGTTGAGAAACCAGTTTCAAAGAAAGCTGTGTCAAATTCAAAAGAACTTGACTTGAATGGATTAAACTTTGAGATAAATAGTGAAATAACTTCAAAGTATCCTCAGTTTCGCTCAGGAATAGTTGTTCTTAATGGAGTGAATAACGTAAAAGAGAATAAGGAAATCACTGCACTCCTCCGCTCTGCAGAAAATGATTTACGCGCAAGATTTGCGGGAGTAGAGCCAATTACAATTCCTCAACTAAAAGCATGGAGGGATGCTTATGCATTGTTCAACGGCGACCCTGCGAAGAACAAGCCCTCTGTGGATGCACTCGTTCGAAGAGTATTGAATAATAATTCGCTTCCAAACATTAATGCGCTAGTTGATTTGTATAATTATATCTCAATCAAACATCTTTTGCCTGCAGGCGGGGATGATTTGGATAAAGTTGAGGGAAAAGTAAGGCTTTGCATCGCTGATGGCACTGAAGACTTTTTTATGATTGGCGGAAAAATGAAGGAGCACCCAAACAGGGGCGAAGTAATTTACCGTGATGATAAAGATGTTCTTTGCAGGCGCTGGAACTGGAGAGAAGCGGACAAAACCAAGTTCACCGAAAGCACAAAGAATGCTGTTGTGTATATTGAAAGCATGCTAAAAGAAGATGATTTGGATGGCGCGCTAAAAGAATTCTGCACGCTTGCTGAGAAATATCTTAAAGCAAAAGCTGAATATCGCCTTTTGTAGTAACTTTTTCACGTAAGGCAAATTTATATACCTCTTAAATGTTCTATATTGCAGATTCGCATGGCTATTGAGGAAGTTCTAAGAACAAAGACGGGTATACAGGGTTTGGATAAGGCGCTAAATGGCGGTTTTCCGCAAGGAAATATTGTTCTTGTTTCAGGCGGAGCAGGAACAGGAAAATCAACTTTTTGCTTACAATTCTTAGTTAATGGAGCTACTTTGTTTGGGGAAAAAGGACTCTATGTCTCAACTGAACAGAATAGGGCAGAATTAGCCAAGCAAGCCGCTGGGTTTGACTGGAAATTAGCTGACCTTGAGCAAAGAGGACTAATAAAAGTTGTTTATTTTGATATTACTGGTCCTGATGGATTCTCTGACCAGCTAAACAAGCTAATAACAGAATTCAAGCCAAAGAGACTCATAATAGATTCACTAACAACACTCACTGATTCATTAATCGTTTCAGGCATGGGCGAAGACAAAGCATTCTCCTTAGTTCAAATAGCTGAAACAGTTAACCCCATACCAAGAACAGAACAAATCATCACCAAGAATATTTTGTACAGCTTGTTTAGAGAAATAAAGAAATCCGGAATAACCACACTCCTCACAACCGAACTACCCGAAGACCAAAGAACCCTAAGCGCAGACGGAGTAAGCGAATTCATTGCGGACGGGGTACTGTTACTTAATGCGGTTCCAGTTGGGGATACTTTGAATAGATCAATTCTTGTAAGAAAAATGAGATACACAAAGATTGATGCCGGAATGAAATCTTATGATATAATTGAGTCTGGAATTTCTATTGAGTAGGTTTAAATGGCATCAGTAAAAGATACAGTAACTTCTGTATTCATAAAAAATTTTATTATTCCAAAGGCGCAAGTTCTTGACCAGCCTGGCTTTATTATATTTAAGATGGGCGGGAAATCAAAGGTTTATTCAAGACAGATTATATTTCCAGAAAGTTTTTTGGTTGATCTTGAAACACAACTTGTTGAGAAATATGGTGATTCAGGTAGAGAAGCACTATATTTAGCTGGAAAAAAATTTGGTTACTTGTTTGCCAGTATGGGTAATTTTTTCTCAGCAAAGAACTTTCAAGATAATAAAAAGTTAGTTGAGTATGTTGGGCTCTTAAACAATTTTATTGAAGGAACATATGCAAAAAAGATGACTTTTGAAGCCGATTTGAATATCCCGAAGGTGGATTTCTTCTTAGACAATTTTATTAGTTGTAATAAATCTGGACTCGGGTATTTTCTTCCAACTGGTGCGGCAGCTGGACTTTTATGTTATCTTCTTGAACGTGATGATATTGAAGGAGTTCAAACTGATTGTCAAGGTAATGGTAGCTCAGTTTGCAAAGTTGTTTATTCAATTCCAAGTTATTTCAGCGAGAAGAACATAAAGTTTATTCAAAAGAATCCATTTGAAAAGGTTTTAGTTGGGGCAGAGTATGCAAATTGGAATAAAACACAGCCAACCAAATATTCACAAGATAGCTTTCAAAAGCTCTTAAATTCAAAGTTCTTCTCTTATAGCCAAGGAATAATCGAGAAAGACTCAAAAAGGTATTTTATATTTGAAGCAAGCGGGCCATACATTATTGAGAATGAATTGAGTGGAATTAAAGGCTTCACAGAAATTTTGTTGAATGCCAGTGTAAAAGAAGGGGAGAACTTATTCTTTATTGGGGCAAAGAATATTAAAGGACTTTCAGACTTATTAACAGCTTTTGGTTGGGGGGATGTTTTTATATTAAAAAAGGCGGATAAATACTTAGTAAATATTGATTATTATCCATGGACTTTGCTTTATGAAAGATCAGATTTTATTATAATCCAAGGAATTTTACAAGGCGCATTATCAAAAATAGATAACAGACCAGTATCTTTTTCTTCTAAAAAAAAGAACTTTAATAGTGGTGGGTTGTCAGTATCATTTTTTGAATGAAGTGTCTTTCTTTGAGATTGTTATTAATCCATCAAAGGAAGTTTTTACATTCCCAAATACTGATTCTAATTCACTTAAATACTTGTCAAGGAATGGAAATTCTTGTTGGGATGGGACATTGTGCATAACCCACATTGGGGTACGAACTTGTTTTGCCTTGTGTGTCAGTTGATAAATAACACAAAAGCCACCATCTTCAAGAGCGGCATAAATCCTTTTATAAAACAAGGTTCTCTTTTTTACTGGTATGTGATTAATAACAAATGATAAAAAGATTATTTTATATTTCTCATTTAGTGGTTTATCTAATATATTGTGTGTAAATAATTTTGCTCTTTTTAAATTCTCAAGCTTTAATGTATTTCCCTCTTTTTGTAATCTAATATCTATCTTGTCTTTTGCTATCCTAATGGATTTTGAGCTTGGGTCAGTTCCAGATAAATTAACTTGAATTGGCATCTCATCTAAAATATTCATCAAGGATGTTCCAGTCCCACAACCTAAATCAAGTATTTTATCATTTTTATTTATTAGCTTTGTAAAAGATTTAATTGCGAGCTTCCTAAATGAGTATGGTGCTTCTGACATTAACTTATCCCAAAGGATGGCACTTTGCTCTTCATCAAAACTCGAATTAAAAGATGTTTTCCCGGTTAATAGGGTATTTTTGGCTTTTGGAACCATTGAGAACGTCCATTTATGTGATGCCGGATAATGTTTCTTCATATAATTAAGCTCAGCTTCAGCTAATGTGTGTGGTATTTTTATTAAATAATACTTCTCTTCTCTATGCGCTAATACTTTCTCCCCAGTAAGCAAATCTAATAAATACTCTAATAGGTTCAAATTCTTAATTTTTAATCTTGAGGACAACTCATTAAGATCGGTACCTTTTTCTAAATAAGGTCTGCCGCCAATGGAATCTAATGTTTCCCAGGCAAACCAATTATATCCTTTTTTTGCAATTGTTAATGCTTTTACATCCATTCGAAATCTTTTGTTGAATCCAAGATTAATAATTAGGTTTAATATGTCGTGGATTTTATTGGATTTAATTGCAGATTTAGTATTACTCTTCTCTGTTATGTCTCGTGGGGTATATTCATAAGTGTTATTTAAAAGGACAACAAAAAAACCAGCGTTCGTGAGTAAGGTGTTATTTATTAAAAAAACGCTTATAATGTTCAAAACGAAAAATCCAGTGGCTTGAACATAGATTTTATGTAAAAGGTAATCATTTTTCATGGTGAATAATAGCACAACAACTATAAAAATTGGGATTAAAATATCGAATCTAATTATTAGTATTGGGGCGATGGCTAAAAACATAATAACTATTTTTGTAAAATCTACTCCTACTCTTTTTGGCAGTGTGTATTTGTCTTTTTCTATATCTCTCAAATCCCCCAAAAGATTTCTGGAACAGGTAATAAGGAATATTGAAAGCAAAATTATCCAATAAGTTTCAAAAATTTTCAGGATGGGTAAATAGAAACTTAATATAGTAACTAAAATTAATACTTCTAAGAAGCCCCTAAAGATAAAACTTATTGGGGCTAGCAGCCAATTCTTGTTTTTCAGAGAATAACATACAAAAGTTATTAATGCAATGAACAAAAATATTAGTGCTTCTGTGTGTATTAGTCCAATGCAAAATACAAGTATAATTCCGAGTGTGATGGGGATTATTTTGTTTGTGTGTTCTCGATGATCCGTACTCGAATGCATAACTTCTTTTCCAAGGATTATTGTTGTCCAAAACAGGATTCCAATAGCCACGTCACGAAGAATATTTACATCAAACTCAGTTAAGAAAAGTATTGTTGGGATTAGTGATATTAAAATGATGTTAATAACGGTGTACAAGCGAATTAGTAGAAAATACTTCTTTAGTGCTGAAAGCATTAAGATTAAATAGCTGTTAGGGTATAAAAGTTTTTAGATGGGTCAAATTACGATTGTTGGTGCGAGTTTATCGGGTCTTTCTGCAGCATCTTGGCTCTCAAATAATGGGTTTAGGGTTAAAGTTTTTGAACGAGGTTCAGGGATTGGTCATTTTCGTGGGCAAGATTTTCAGGTTATTCGAAATTATGGTGCTGATAAAGGCTTCTGTGATTCATTAAAAGATTACAAAATTGATATAAAACATAAACAACCAATAAATAAAATAATTAAATATGCCCCATCTGGACGAACAATGGAAGTTGTTGCAAATGGGAACCCATTATTCTTTGTGATTAAACGCGGGAAATCACCGCTTTCGCTAGATTCACAAATTTTTAATTCAATTAACAAGAACAATCTTGATCTTGAGTTAAATAAAACGGTTAATGTTTTGTCTGGGGATATAGTTGCCACGGGACCAGTTTTGAGGAATGTTTTTGGGGTAGGGTATGTTTTTGAAGGGGTTGATGTAAATCCAGAGGAGATTCATCTCTTCATGGACAATAAATATGCGCCTAATGGTTATATTTATGTAGCCCCTTTTGGAAAGGATACGCTTTGTATTGCAGCCGTATCATTTGATGCTACTTTTGAATTGAAAATGTTGTTAGACCGATTTCTAGAAAAAAACGAAGTTGTTCAAGAATTAATAACTAACTATTCAAAAAAAGAAACTTTTAGCGGATATGGTTATTGTAATTATCCTGAAACAGCCGAGATTGATGGGAAATTATTTGTTGGTGCTGCGGCAGGGTTTGTTGAAGCGGCCAGAGGGTTTGGTGTTAAATATGCTATCTTATCAGGGCTGCTTGCTGCAGAGTCAATTCTAACTGGTAAAAGTTATGATTCTTTATGGAAAGGATCATTTGGCAATGAGCTAAAAGATAGTTTGTATCGCCATTTTTTGCTTTCTGAACTTACTGACTCTCAATATGAGCGTTTATTGTCTGAAGAAAAAGTTTCGGTCAAAGAATACAAAAAAATTCCTTCTGGGTTAGCTGATCTTTATAAATCAATTCGATTTTCGCAGGAGCTTAAAAACTGGCAAAACCAATATTCCTTACACAAATTGTTTTAAGGAATAAATTGTTTTTTTAACCATTTGTCTGCTTATCTTAACATGGTTTTAGGGCTTGTTATTCCAAATAACACAAATTCTTCCTCAAAGGATTTGGTAATAAATGTTTTGTCTGATGAGTGGCCTCTTAGTGCCAAAGAGATATTCGACCGGGTAAAAAGGCGTTCAACTGTTGTATTGTCGTATCAAGCAATACACAAAGTCATAAAATCTCTCGAAGCTAATAAAATATTGGTCAAAGATGGTCCTAAATATTTGATTAACATTGATTGGGCTGATAATATTTATGGGTTTGCTCAATCACTAAAGACTAATCTTTTGTCTAGAAAGCAAGTATTTCCTTTGACGAAGGAATTGATTTTTTCTTCTGTTTATGAAGTTGATCAGTTTTTGGTGGGTTTGGGTAAATCATTAAACGCAGGACCTTCAGACAATTTTGCTTTACATTGGCATCATTTGTGGATACCACTGTTTTTCTCTAAGGATACATACAAAGAGATGAAGAATTTGATAATTGGGGCAAATTATTATTGTGTTTCTCCATCAGACACACCTATTGATAGATGGTGCCTTGCTTTTTGGAAAAAACTGGGGGTTAATGAGAAGATTGGGGTTAAGTGGACTTATGGTATTGATATGTTAATTTTTAAGGATATAATTGTTCAGGTGTTTTATCCTCCGGAAATAAAAATGGAGATTGACAAAGTATATGCTTCTACTAATGATCCTTCAAAACTCAATATTGAGGAGTTCTTCAAGACTGTTTTTGAGAAAAAAACTAGAATTCCAGTGTTAATAACGCACAATGAAGCGGTTGCAAAAGAACTCTTTGAGCAAACGAAGTCCCTGTTCGGCAAATAATCTCTTTTGGAATGAATGTGCTGGATTGTGTTTCCATCTATTATTCACAAAATCAATCTTTTAACTCAATTTTTATTGTTGTGAGTTTTGTTGTTGGTTTTCCGATGTTTAGTTGGATAATCATTTTGTTTAAGACTGCCATTTTGTCGTTAAGTTGTTTGCTTTCATAAAACCGATTTATTAAGGAATAAAGTTTTGGATCTAATTTAGCTATTTTTTTCACAAAATAATTCTCTTTAACTGGCAGGATTTTTTTTGAAAGGAAAAAAACGAACAGAATTTCTTTAAGTAGACAGTTCATTAAGAACAGTTTTTGTGTTTCATCTTCTCTTTCCTGTTCAATGTCTTGCAGCCTGTCGCCTATTTTGTATGCCCACCACTCAGCATCAAATTCTTCAAGCTTTTTATTAACAATTTCTTTTGCGGTTGGAATAAATTCGCTTAAGGAGTTATTCTTATCCAGAATTATTTTAGTATTCATAAACCACCCTGCCATATTGAAATCTTTCTCGGTTTTTAGAATGTTCAGGGCATATTCTGATGGAAAGTAAAATAGTTCATGTTCTATTCCATTAATAACTTTTGATTCTCTTTTCCACCAGTTTTCATTAATTAATACAAAAACGTCTATGTCGTTGTGTTTTCCTTCAGGGTTGCGTGCATAAGAGCCAAAAATAAAAGCTCCTTCTGCATATTCTTTGTTTTTTAAGTATGTCAAAAGCCCTTTTTCTGAATTCATTTCAAGACCCTGCTTTGAGCTAATTGAGCCTAATCTCGTTATATTATTATCTTGAGGTTATCTGTTGAGATTAGTTCATAAATTTTTCGTAGTGTTATTTGGTCATGAAATTGTCTGTTCTTTGTTATGTAACTAAAAATGGGAAGACATTGATGTTGCACCGTGTGAAGAAAGAAAGCGATTTAACTAATGGGCATTATGGTAAATGGAATGGCTTGGGCGGAAAAATTGAGCATAATGAGTCTCCTGAAGAGGCTGTAAAAAGAGAAGTTTTTGAGGAATCAGGGCTTACAATAAAGAAGCCTGTATTAAAAGGCATAATTACTTGCCCCGAAACAAGTACGGATGAAGAGTGGATAATTTTCATTTTTATTGCAAAGAAGTTTAAGGGTAACCTAATTGAATGCAATGAGGGTGATTTAGAGTGGGTTAAAACTTCTGAAATAAAAAAGCTGAATCTGTGGCAAGCTGACTATTTGCTTTTGCCACTGCTAAACAAAAAAGGAATATTCACAGCAAAAATTACTTATGATAATGGAAAAGTAATTCATTCAATTATAAACAAATACAAGTAACTACGCAGGCGCAAATTCATGTAGTGCTAAAGGTGTATACAAAACAAGAAAAGACAATCTCTTAGTCGCGTTTCGCAAAGCGGGCGGAGCAATAATTTTTATTAACAAAAAATATGGCTTTTGTGGTCAAACTTTTATTTCCATGCCGTCGTATGCAAAATCAAAGTTACTGTCGGCATATTTATTCTTCATCTTTCTTAAATAGTTTATGCCCCAATTCTGGAGTTCGAGTTCTTCGATGTGTGTGAGAATTGTTCTCTTTGGGTTTAGCTCTTTTATTCGGTTCATTAAGCTGGGAAAAGATATTTCACTTTTCACTGTTTTGTATGAAAATAGGCCGCATTCATTAATTAGCAAATCCAAGTTTAGAATCTTTTGAGCGAAGCGTATTGTATCACAGGGTGCATAGAGAACTCGCTTTTTCCCTTCTTTGAAAAGGAATGAGAAAGTGTTCGAGTTTTTGCCAGTATAACCTATTGCAATAATCTTTAATTTTCCTATTTTTACCATTTGATTATGCTCAATAAAATGAATCTTTGCTACTTTAATCACATTGGCATAATAATTTAGAACATTCATTTTATTTTCTAAATCTTTAAAAACTCTTTTTGAGAGGTAAACGTTAATTCTGCGCACAGCTTTATTCGTTCGAAAATCAAAGCATGATTCTAATACAAGTCTTAATCCAAAAGTGTGATCTGGGTGCCAGTGAGTTATAAATAAGTTCTCAACTTTTTTTATATTTCTTCTATTCAATGAATCAGCAATGTCTTCCCCGCAATCAATTACTCCATTAATGTCTTTTATGAATAAAGAGCTGCTATTTCGTTTGTATGGCTCGCCTAGTTTTCTTGCTTTTTTGCAAACGTTGCACTGACAATAAGGTCTTGGAGTTGCTGTTGCACCCCCAGAACCAAGTATGACAAATTCCATACTATGCTAACCCAATTAAAATTTATAAAGACCACTCACAATGTTTTCTTAAGTTCTTTTTTGAATTCTTTGAATCCAAGGCTTTCATAAAAAGCTAATGCGTTTTTATTACCCGATAACATGCTTAAGCAAATGTGTTTTATTTTTTTAGATTTAAATAATTTAATGGCCTCATTCATCAAGCTTTTTCCAACAGAGCGTTTTCTATATTTTTTAACAACAAATAAATCACTCACATAACCAATTTTTTTCACAGTATATATCTTCGGTCTATTCTTTATTTGGCAGTAAATGAATCCAGCGACTTTTTCATTTATCTCGGCAAGCAAAAGAAAACTATTAGATTTGCTATTAATGCACTTTTTTGTGTATTTTCTAATTCCCGGGATACTTTCTCTGTCAAGGGTTTTGAACGCTGGGGCAATACTTTTTTCGTTTTTTATCAGATCAAGAAATAAGTTTGTTAATACATTCAAATCTTTAATTTTAGCAGGCCTAATGTTCATAATTAATATATGTAATTAAAATATATAAATGAACTTATTTCAAAGACTTTGGCTTCCGGTCACGCATAATTTGTTTGGGGTTTAAGCAAGTTTTTATTTTTAATATTTTTTTTATTTATTCAAGCAGTTAGTTCTACCTTCCTACAAGTATCCCAAACTTTTTGCTTTATTTATTGCATTCTTGGTTTCTTTGAATGTTAATCTTTTTTCAATTGAGTTGAGCGGTAGGAAGGTTAGTTTGGATATCTCTTGTGTTTTTGGTTTTAACTTTGTTGGGTCTCCAAGGTATTCTGCTAAAAAGAGTGTTGTTATTTGCCCAGAATATTTACTGTTCTTTGTTTTTGGAAAATCAAATGATATTTTTATTGGGAGTTCTGTCTTTATGCAAATTTCTTGTGTGCCAAGTTCTTCGCTTAATTCCCTTAATATTGCTTGAACTGGGGTCTCGTTTACTTTTATGCCCCCCTTTGGGATATCCCATTCATTTACTGGTTTCGCCCCGCCCAAATCCTCTGTTAAAACCTTATTAATTACGCAAATTTCATTCGGTTTTGATTTACAGGTGATAATTGCCCCTACTGCTTGCCTTATTGGCAAATCAATTATTTCTTTGTCCATCTTTCGTCCTCCAAAGAATTGTCCGTTTGAATTATTTAACCCTTATCTTCTCCATCAACTCTTCCTTTTCTGTTGTTTTGACTAGCCACCCTTTTGTGGTTATTGTCCCTGTGGCTTCGAGTTCTTTTATTATTTTGTCAAGTTTTTTCTCATTGTAGTTTGCAAAGCAGAGGAGTTCTTCTTTTGTGTAGTGTTTGTTTTCGTGCAGGAGTAGGAGGAGGATTTGCTCGTGTAATTGGGAGTAGTTTGGGTGTTCTTCAGCCTTTTTTAGGTATGCGTTTTCAAGTACGGTTAGCACCATTAGGGGTCACTTGTGATGATTGTTTCTGGTTCGGTTGGGAATTTCTTGAAGTAGAGTTGTTTTGTTTTGGAAGCGTGTTTTACTAATAAAAAATACTTGTCTGCCATTTCTGAAACGATTTTTGGTATCTCTTTATTGCTAGTATAATCAAGTATTCGCTCTTCCATGCACTAATTGCTGTTTGGGTGATTAATATGGCTGAAGTAGAAAAAGAATCAACTAATTGGTTGATTTAACTCAGAGTTTCTTTCTCATCGGCTGTACAGTTAGTCCGTGGAATTTTCTTTTTCCAGTGGTTCTTTTGAAGCCGATTCCTTGGTAGAATGTTGTGGCGTATAGTGAGGCGCGGGCTTTCACGAATTTTGATTTTTGTCTTTTTGCCTCGCCCTCAAACCTTTGCATTAATCTTTTTCCAATTCCTGCGCCGTGGTGTTTTCCAAGTAAGAAAAGATTTGTAATTTTATTTGGTCGTCCTCTCGCAAGTCCAATTACTTTTCCGTTCTCCACAGCGACAAAGAAGATGGGGGTTGTTCTGAATCTCTCAAGTAATACTTCTTGAGGGAGTTTTGGGGAGTATTGTTCAATATAGTTTTGTGCTGCGGCTTTTGTGCCTTCATTTTTGTTAAATTGGCTGAATGTCTCAACTATTACTCTCGCGCATGCTTTTGCGTCACTTGGACGGAATTTTCTGATTGTTACCATAAATATTATTTGTTTTTGGTGTTATTAATTCCAGCGGGTTTTGTGATGCCCAAGTCTTTTTTAAACCCTTTTTCTCTTGTCTTTCTTATCCAAGTCGGGGTTTATCTGTATGGCAAAAAAGAGGGTTCTTGTTACTAGTGCGCTTCCGTACGTGAATAATGTTCCGCACCTTGGGAATCTTGTTGGTTCGGTGCTTGGCGCTGATGCGTTTGCTAGGTTTAAACGATTAGAAGGGAATGAGGTTTTGTTTGTTCTTGGCACTGATGAGCATGGTACAACAGCTGAAGCAAAAGCAATTGAAGAGGGTTTAACTCCTCGCCAATTAGTTGATAAATATTTTAAGATTCACAAAGAAATTTATGAGTGGTTTGGGGCTAGCGCTGACTGCATGGGCAGGAGTTCCTCAAAAGAGAATGCGGAAATTACTAAACACATTTTCCTAAAGCTCCACGAGAATGGTTTTTTGGTTGAGCGAACAATTACACAATTGTATTCAGAGAAAGCGAAGAAGTTTTTGAGTGATAGGTTTGTTGAAGGGGAGTGTCCGATTTGTCATGCGAAGGGCGCGAGGGGTGATCAGTGTGATGCTTGCGGTAATTTGCTTGACCCGATGGACCTCATTAATCCGATTAGTAAACTTGATGGTTCAAAGCCAGTGCCAAAGCAAACCAAGCACTTGTTTATTGATTTGCCAAAAATTGAGCCTGAGTTAAAGAAATGGATTGATACTAAGAGAAAAACTTGGACTCCATTAGCACTAAATATTACTGACCAGTGGCTCAAATCAGGGTTAAGAGAGAGATGCATTACGCGCGACCTTGAGTGGGGTATTCCTGTTCCCTTAAAGGGCTGGGAGAATAAAGTTATTTACAGCTGGTTTGATGCGCCAATCGCTTACATTGGAATTACCTCGGAGAAACTTGGTAAAAAATGGGAAGACTGGTGGAGAGCAGAAGATATTACTTTGTATCAGTTCATGGGAAAAGATAATGTTCCGTTCCACTCAATTTTGTTCCCTTCATTCTTAATCGGCACAAGGGAAAAGTGGCACCTCGTTGATTATCTTGACTCAACTGCGTACCTAAATTATGAATCGCAGAAGTTCTCAAAGAGCAAAGGAGTTGGAGTATTTGGGGATGATGCTATTAAGTCAGGTATCGCAAGTGACGTGTGGAGATATTATTTGTTTAGGGTTCGCCCGCAGGAATCCGATTCGGATTTTGAGTGGAAGGATTTTGAAGCGAAGGTTAACACCGAACTTGTTGGGAATTTTGGAAATTTTGTTAATAGAATTGTTGCGCTTAATGAGAAATTCTTTGATGGGGTAAAACAAAAATCCGGCAAAGGAAATCTATTGGATTCCGCAAAGCCCCTTGTTGAGGAATACAAAACCCTTGTAAACAAAATTCATTTGAGGGAAGCGCTTCTAAAAGCAAATGAAGTGAGCTCTCTTGGGAACAAATATTTGCAGGAGCACGAGCCGTGGATTAAAGTGAAAACAGATAAGGTCGCGGCAGGAGAGATAATTGCGGAGTGTCTTGATTTGGCGAAGGTCTTGGCTGTTCTTTATTATCCATTTACTCCAACAGCTTCAGGAAAAGTGTTTGAAATGCTCAATGAGAAAGATATTTTGAAAGTTGGTTTCGCGAAGTGCTTTGACGGGGTAAAAGAGAAAACAAAGATTAAGTCACTCGGGATTTTGTTCGCAAAGCTTGATGATAAAGCGGTTGTTGAGCTAAAGAAGAAGTTCTCAAACCAATAATTCTTAGTTTTTTGAATGGGTTTGATGGTTTCACTTACCCATATATATGGTTTCAGCACCAATCTTGTGGACTTGGGGTTGTTTTGGGCTAGCCAAATAATTTGGTTTTGTTTTTAAACATTTTCAAGCGGTTTGATACAGGACAAGAAGGTAATGTAATTCAAAAAAGAGTGATGAGCGTAAGAAAGTATAACGGTTTGCCTAAGTGAGTGTAATGATTTGTTTTATCGCGTGGATTGTTTTTGCGGTGCTCGGGATTTTCTCCGCGCGTTATCGTGCCTATTTCTTTGAGGCGACGGATTGTTTGTTTAGAAAAATGACTTTACGTAAATGCACTACTTCTTTTGACCAGAAGATGAAGATGAAGGTTTCAACAAAACTCGCTGCTCTAAATAAATCCCTTGGTTCTTTTGTTTTCAAGCACTTTGACATTATCTCTTGGACATTCACAATAATAATGATTATTTCGCTCGCTTGGTCCGCTTATGCCACGGTTGATGGGATTTACAATTGGGTGGCTTTTGGTAATTGTTATGGTCCCGACAGCACACAATTGTGTGTTCTAAATACTTTGACTGGAAAAACCCAGCCCACTACAACTACAGCGGTGAATTATCTGACTGACAATAATTTGCAGTGTGATTCAAACTTGCTCACAAATAGCATTAATGCGGTTTCGGGCAACGGGTAGTTTTTTAAGTAGAATTTAGTTGTTTTTTTCAACTTGGATGGAGGGTTGGTAATGAGTAATGAACACGAACACAAAGATCATGAGCACCATGATCATGAACATAAGGAACACCACTCCGCGCATGAGCACAGCGGGGGTCACTCAAAACAAGAAAAGATTCTTGGGTTTGATTTGAAGGTAGTAGTGCTTGTTTTCGCGCTAGTTATAATAGCGGCGCTTGCAGGAACATGGTTTGGCGCAATGAGCGCGCAGGCTTCGGCAGTTAGTGCCGCACCGCAGGTTTCGGCAGCGGACACTGCTTTATTGAAAGCAAATGTTGAGAGTTACATTAACAAAAACTTTTTAGAGCCGCAAGGGCTTTCAGCAAAGATACTTGATGCTAATGACCTTGGCAATGGGTTGTATGCGTTAAGCTTTGAGGTTTATCAGAATGGAACAAAAGCTGATGCGGGTGTAATTTACGCAAACAAAAGTAACTTAATCATAGGCCAGGTATTTGACCTAAACAAGCCGATAGCAAAACCTGCGACGACTACTCCTGCCCAAACAGCACCAGTAAAGTCAGATAAGCCGCAAGTTGATTTGTATGTAATGAGTTTTTGCCCTTACGGCAATCAGGCTGAAGACACAATGATTTCGGCATATAGTTTGTTAAAAGACAAGATTGATTTCAATGTTCATTTCATTGTGAGCGTTTCAGGAACTACTGTGCAGTCACTGCACGGAGCTAACGAAGTGCTGCAGGACGAGCGGGAAGCTTGTGTTTTGAAGAACTACGGAAACGGCAAATGGTTCCAGGTAGCTACGTATGTTAATGATAACTGCGGTAGCGCAACAGGAGCATCATGCTGGGCAGATGCTTTGACAAAAGCAGGCGGAATTGACGCAAACAAAATCGATTCATGCGTTGCTACTGAGGGAGTTGCTTTAATGAGCGCAAATGAACTCGCTTCAAACGCTGCTGGCGCAAACGGTTCGCCTACACTCGTAATTAATGGTGTTAAATCGAACGCTGTTTACCAGTATGGTAATTCAGAAGCATACAAGACAGCGATTTGCGATGCATTCAACACCGCTCCAACTGAGTGTGCGACTAAATTGAGTGCTGCAACAACCGCTCCTGCGGGAAGCTGTAATCCTTCGCCTTAATTAAATTGGATTGTCTGGATTTGTCCGGGCAATCCCTTTTTCTTTTTTTCTTTATTACTTTTTATCATAATTTTGGCGGTTTTAAATGAACTTTTTTGTGCGTCACAAATGGTTTCTAGTTCTCCTTGCGTTAGTAAACTTTGCTGCGGGAATTTACTCGTTTAGCTTTTATGCACCCCAACTTGAGATAAACAGCCCGCTTTTGTGGTTTTTCATAGCTGATTGCCCGATTTACGCGATTATTTTTGGATTAACTGTGCTTTTGATTGCGAAGGAGCGTCCTAGTCCTCTTCTTTCATTCATTTCGCTTGTTGGGAGTATTAAGTACGGCCTTTGGACGATTTTTGTGCTTGGAATAAGCAATACCGCTTCGCTTTATCCCCTCATTATCCTTGCGCACTTACTTTTGCTAGTGGAAACAATAGTTCTCTTCAGAGTCTTCTCCTTTAAGGTAAAGCATGTGTTAATAGCGCTCGTGTGGTTTGTGATTAATGATTACCTTGATTATACAGTCGGGCTTCACCCTTATGTTCCTGACGGATTCCTCTCGCAGGCAGGCACCTTTGCCATAATTTGCTCGCTAATATTGCCCTTTGTTTTGTCAATAGTCTTCTCTGCAAGAAATGGGGTCTCGCATTCAACCGCAAGTGCTCCAAAAGCAGAGAGAAAAAAGAAGTGGGCGCATTAACTTGCACAAATTATGGGTTTGTGAGTTTTTGAAATGCTTTTTTTTGTCCTACAAAAGGCATTTAAATCAGTTCATTTATTTATAGATAGTATTGGACGAATAAGTATTCTTTTTGTCTAACTTGCCTAAAAAATTTGATGATTATGGATAAAAAATATTCAATTACGGGTCACGGTGCGTGCAAGGAAGTTGGAAGAAGCGCTTTTGTTGTTGATTTTGGCGAAAAATTCCTGATGGATTATGGAATTAAGCTTAATATTGACGCGATAGAATACCCTACTGAAATCACTGAGCCGGTTAAAGCGGCGATTATTTCCCACGCCCACCTTGACCACTCGGGGCTGCTTCCTTATTTTTATAAAAAATCTGAGTGCTTGAGTTTCATGACACAATCAACTCTTGAGCTTGCTGATTTACTTTGGAGGGATTCAATAAAAATCGCGGAGTTTGAGGGAATGGCGCCAAAATATGATAAGGGCGAGATTGAGCAGACGCATAGATACAATTTTGTTGTTCCTTATGATAAAAAACTCAGCTTGACTCACGATGTTTCACTTGAGTTCTTTGACGCTGGGCACATCCTCGGCTCGGCTCTTACAAAACTCACTCACGAAGAAAATACTTTTTTGTACACTGGGGATTACAAAGTAAACGAAACCCAGCTTCACGTGGGCGCAAATCTTGATGTTGGTAAAGTTGATTATGTGATGACTGAAGCGACTTATGGTGATAGAGAGCAGGCGGATAGAAAACTTGAAGAGAAAGCGTTCTGCGAGTCAGTTCAAAGCACTGTTGAGCGCGGAGGGTGGGCGATAGTACCAGTTCTTGCTATCGGCAGAAGCCAGGAAATAGTTGATATTTTATCAAAGTATAATCTTGATGCCCCGATTTATCTTGACGGAATGGGAAAGAAAGTTTCTGAGATTTATATGCAGCATGCGGATTTGATTAAGGATTCTCACGGACTAAAAAAAGCCTTAAATGGAGTTAATTGGGTTGAAGGAAAACAGGG
>CABMEU010000017.1 GCA_902385225.1 uncultured archaeon
TTGAGAATATTGTTGTGAGAAGGGAAATATAACCTCCAAAAAAAGCAAGCCCTCTTTTATTTGTTTCCTTAAGAAGATAAACACACTCCGCGGCCTCCTTTGGGAATCTTGAGGAGAGTTTTGCGTAAGAAAATGCGGTTAGACCTGCGATGATTCACGCGATTACAAAAGCGGCCCATAACAAATTTCCTGTTATTCCCGCCGCAAGACCAATCAGAGTGAAAATTCCTGCGCCGATTATTACGCTTAAGCCATACCAAGTAGCTTCAATAAGCGAAACACTTCTTTCAAGGCTCAAATTATCCCCGCCTGCTTACTTTGACTGATTTGCTCAAGGTACCACTACTGCCTATGCCTTCCTCGATAATGCTTCTCATGAGCAACCCTAATTGAGCCGGTGCGTGAATTAGTGAATCTTCTGGTTTCGTGCTTCCCCTGATGAATTCTCTTTTGCATCGGGGTGAGTCCGTAAATTAATTGGCGAAAGTCCTTTGTGTGCGAGAACAAAAGCAGTCCAAGACCTAGGAAAACAGCGAAGCCGATGTAATTCCACGGGTATGGCACAAGGTTAATATCCGGGTCAAGATAAATAAAAATAGCTACTGCGAGAATTACTGCGTAAGCGGTTTCAACAAAAACAAAAACTGTTTTCTGCCTGCTCGCGTTCTTAACCTTATATTGGGTAAGAGCGATAAGCACGTTTGTGAAGTTCTTGTGAATCAAACCAACTTTCTCATCCCTTAGCGCTATTGTGAAGTAGCCGATGAGGAAAAATATTATTGTGCTAAAAAGCCACAAAAAGTTCTGAATTGAAACATCCAGGAGAAAAGTGAATCCTGCTTTTGCGATGTGCTCTATTCTGAAAATATTATACAATTGTACCGCCGCAAGAAGCACAAGCATAGCTTCCTCAAGAACAAATACTATTGCAGCGTTATCAGAAAGAATACTTCTCCTCCTGAAAAACTCACTCTTATGCGAAAATTGCTTTGAGTATTTCATGACAAAACAACGCTTTTTGGCTAAATAAACCTTTTCCTGCTGAATTTGCGCAGCGCCTAAAACCCTTATAATAGTTTTGATTCCCTTTTTTGTATTAAGTATTTGGTGGGTTAAATGGATTCAGCTGCGACTTATGAAGTAAGGGACATAAAACTCGCTGAGAGCGGGAAGAAAAATATTGAGTGGGCAGAAGCGCAGATGGGCTCTTTGATGGTTGTTAGAGAAAGATTTAGAAAAGAGAAACCATTCAAAGGAGTTAAAATTGGAATTGCCCTGCACCCGACAAAAGAAACTGCCGTACTTGTTAGAACACTAGTTGATGGGGGAGCGGATGTCGCAATATGCGCATGTAACCCGCTAAGCACGCAGGATGATGTTGCCGCGGCTCTTGCAAAAGAGGGCGTAAAGATTTGGGCATACAAAGGAGAAACAAAAGAGGATTACTACAGGTACTTAAACAAAGTAATTGAATTCAAACCTCATTACACACTTGATGACGGATGCGACCTTGTCAGCGAGATACACGCAAAGCACCCGCAGTTAATTAAGGACATTATTGCGGGGGCGGAAGAAACCACTACCGGAGTAATCAGGCTCAAAGCAATGGAGAAAGACGGGGCGCTAAAGTATCCGGTTATTGCGGTAAATGATTTGAAAACAAAACACTTATTTGATAATTATTTAGGCACAGGGCAAAGCACGCTTGACGGAATACTTCGCGCAAGCGCTATTTTGCTTGCGGGTTCAACTGTTGTTGTAGTTGGATACGGTCACTGTGGAAAAGGAGTGGCGCTACGCGCCAAAGGAATGGGCGCGAATGTAATAGTAACAGAGGTAGATGCAATCGCGGCGCTCCAGGCACTCACCGATGGCTGCAGGGTAATGCCGATGGAAGAAGCGGCGAAACTTGGAAATGTTTTCATTACAGTTACTGGAAATAAGCATGTTCTAAGAAAAGAGCACTTCAGTGTGATGAAAGAGAACGCGATACTCGCAAACTCCGGGCACTTTGATATTGAAATTGATGTTAAGGCGCTGAAGGAAATGGCGAAGAAAGTTGAGCATGTAAGAACCTCATTTGATAAGTACACACTCGCGAACGGGAAAAACATTTACTTATGCGGAGAGGGAAGACTTGTAAACCTCGCAGCTGCTGAAGGGCACCCATCAATGGTAATGGCGCAAAGCTTTTGCGGGCAGGCGCTCGCGGCAGAGTACGCGATTAAAAATAAGACAAAACTTAAGCCGGGTGTTGTTAACTTGCCTGAAGAGATTGATAATAAAATCGCCGATCTTCAGCTAAAAGCATTAGGGATAAAGTTTGATACTTTGACTCCTGAGCAAATTGAGTATTTGAAGAGCTGGAAAGAAGGAACGTAAAAGTTATTGCTCTAGCTCCAAAGCTTATTTTAAAAATTCACTTTCCTCGCTTCCGCGACAAAAGCTTATATTCTGGTTCTGCGTTATTTTGGATATGAAAAAGTTTCTTGGCACGCTTACCTTGGTTTGCTTCGCACTCGTACTGCTCTTTGGATGCACGCAAAGCACAGTGAGTGATGCTTCAAGCACAGCTAATACTTCTCTTCCCACTAATACTTCTACTGTTGGAACTAGTTCCAATGGAGGCAATAATGATACTTTGAGCACAACAGGAAATGCCGCTCTTGAGGAGTGCAGCGCAAAAGCAAATACTATTGAGGGGCTCTCTGTTTGCGTGGGGGATATTGCCGCAAAGAAAAATGATATCTCAATTTGCTATGATACTGATAACGCAGTAATGAATCCATTGTGTATTGGGCAGTATGCGTTTGACAAAAAGGAAATTAGCATTTGCAGGGACTCAAATAATGCTTTTGGAACCTGCCTCTACAGGTATGCATACTTGGCGAATGATGCGAGCTACTGCAGTTTTGAAGCTAATGCGTGGGACTTTAGCGCGACAAGCAGAAGCGACTGCTTCACAATGCTTGCAAACAAAAACAAGGATGTTTCTGTGTGCGAGGAGTGGCTTAAGGATAATGTAATATTCAGCAAAACCTCAAGCTCAACTTCCGGAAATTCACTTCAATCATTAAATAGTGAAACAGATGCCTGCTTTAGCGCGATTGCCCAAATACAGCACGACGCGTCCATTTGCGACAAAATGCCTCTAAACTCAAACAATATTTCCGAGTGCTATATGGGTGTTGCCATAGCCACTGCTAACCCAACTGTTTGCAACGCAATTACTAACAAAGCATACGCGGATTACTGCAGATGCAGCGCGGATTTTAGCCAAACAGAGCCATGCACTTATACGGGGCAGTAATGCTGCCTTGGCGGGCAGGTTATCTCTTTTTGCATACGAAAAATGCGGGCGGGTACTTTAATGGGGTCTTGTTGTGGGGCTGAAGAGTTGAATTAACCTCAACCAGCTCAAAACCCGATTTAATTATTTCTTTGATTACTTCTCCCACCGCGGGCACATGAATGTACTGGCTCTTTTTGTAAGTAATCTCTCTATCCCCGCTCTCCTTGAAATAAAATCTATCCCCAAAATCAATTTCCTTAATTTTCACTCCAATTGGTTTGAGAATGAATTGTTTAACTCCCTGCTTTATCCAAAAAGGGATGTATTCCCCTGAGTAGGTTCTCTTGTGGGTGGTGAAAACAAAAATCCCTCCCTTTTTTAGAACCCGCAGAATTTCTTTTAGCGCTTTTTGCCTATCATCCCTTCCAGGGATATGTGTCCAGCCCTGGTTTGAGAAAAGAACATAATCAAAAGTATTGTCCTTAAACTTTAGTTCGGTGGCGTCCCCCACACGGTAATTCAATTTCATTCCTTTTGACCTCGCGAGTTCTCTTGCGGTTTGAATCATTTCAGGGACAATATCAACGCCAATAACATCAAAACCCATCTTCTGCAATGGGATTGTGGTTCTCCCTGTCCCGCAGCCAAGGTCAAGCAAAACCCCTTTCTTTTTGAAATACTTATTAATTATGAGCTTTTCTGCGTCCCACAGCCCCCCTTCGGCGAGCATGGTGTATCTCTTTTGAGCCCCCTCGCTTCCAAAAGAATCAATCATTAATTTTTTCAAATCCTCAACCATTTGGGGAATAAGGTTTTGAGTTTAATAAATGTTTTGGGGAGAAGCGGGTGGTAATACATAATAAAGGATTAATTTTCTTTAAAAAAAATATGAGAAAAGATTATCTCCAAAGGAAATAATCTTTTCCCAAAGCGTTTCTCATTTTTCTTGCATCTTGTTCCAATCCTCTTTGAGCAACCCGTACGAGTTGGCGTCATGAAGCTTTCCTGTCGCTCTTGCGCGATAGTTTTGCCGCTGAACCCCCTCAAACACAAAACCAAGCTTTCGAATGGTCGCATTTGAAGCGGTGTTCTCTACCGCTGCCTTGACATTGATTCGGTTTAGGTTCAATTCCTTGAATGCGAACCTAAGTGCTGCGCTTGCCGCTTCGGTCATATGGCCTTTACGCCAATGCGCTTCGCCGAGCCAATAACCTAGCGTCGCAACACCATCAAACCAGTTGATTTTGTCTACGCCAAGTCCGCCAATCAATTGCTCAAGAGGCCTTACTTAGCCGCTTATGCAATTTGGTCCATCGATGATTGCTCCATTAATGGGGGCATTTGCCGACATGATTGGTGCACTTTTTAGGGTGACTGCAAAAGAGTACCCTTCGCGCTTCTCTTGCTTTTGCTTTACGAGGCAGTTATTTACAAACGTCTCGGCATCAGCTAGAGTGTATGGATATGGAACAACCGCAAGGAAACGAGTAACATTCAAGCTATTGATTTGAGCCTGTATGCTAGCCGCGTCATCCTTCTGCATGTCCCGCAGAATTAGTCTTTCTGTTTCTATTCTAATTATTTAAACCACCTCCGGTAAGGAGATTCGTTATGTCTGCTTATTATTAACTCCCGCGCCGAAAATGTGACATCTTATACATTACTTGGCTGGTTTTTTGAAAACTGAGTAATTTGATAAAAAGACTAAAAAGAAGTATACATTACTTCTTAACAAATTTTTTAGTGGAAGTAAGTGTTCCATGCTGAAAATCAGTGTTTTTGCGCCCAGTTTTTCAATTTTTCAATGATTTCGATAAGTTCCTCCGCTTTTGGAGTGAGCGCGTACTCGGTTTTCACCGGGGTCCCAAGCACAAGGTTCTTTGTGATGAGTTTGTTTGATTCAAGACTCTTTAGTCTCATTGAGAGGATGCGCGGATTAGAGCTTGGAATATCTTTTAGGATTTGATTGAATCCGGAGCGGTTGTTGTGCGTGTGCATTGAGTCAAGTATTAAAAGATCAAATTTTTTGCCGACAAGCGCGACGGCTTTATCAAGCGGGTTTGTTTTCTCTACAACTTTTGTCATAGTCATCAATTCCAAAATTTTTTTCTTATACTTGCGATGCTTCTTGATTTGATGCATTTAAATGCATTTAATCAAAAGTTCAACACAACTATACTTAGTATAGCTAGTAATCTTTTTAAAGCTACTTATTTAAATATAGTTAGGTTGAAGTTAGTGTTATGAACTGGTCAAAATTTGTTAGAGGAGAAGAAGCTGTATCAGCAAAAAGAGGGCACAACTTTTACCTGGATTCGGTAATGCTCGAAATTGCAGAGCAAGGCACTCTAGCTAATTGGGTAAGAGAAACAAACCATAGAATTTACCATTATTAGGTAAACCCAGTTAACTCTCACACAGCTTTGAATCTTTAACACGGAAAAGTAATGCGTTCAATCGCCAAGAATTGGGGTTGGAGAAGTCAAATAGAATTGGATGTTCAGTCCGTTCGAGTTTGACGAGTTGGGCGCGAATTGGCGGATTGTTGGGATCCGCCATTTTATTCTTTTTTTAGTTTTTTTTCTCATTTTCCTCCCTTTGGGACTCCGAAAGTGAGTGCTGATACTTTCTCTTTTTGGGTTAAGCTTATTTATTCCCGCGAAATAACTTTGTTATGAAACAAAAGTATGCGCGAAAGGGACTCGTTGTAAAAGAAGCCACACTTGGGGAAAAGGAATGGCTTTTTTGTAATCAGGACTTATTTTCTGAACCATACAGTATACCGCCAGGACTAACAGACTCAGAAAAATATAAGGTGTTTGTGCTAAAAAAAGGAAGCGAACTTTTGGGATTTCACTCTTTCCAAATACGCGGGGCGGGAGAAGGAGCATATGTGGATCATTTAGGAACCTCCATACGCGAGGGGTATGAAGGACAAAGACTTGGAAGATTCCTCGTTGGGAGAGTGAGAGAGCGGATATATGCTAAGGGAGTAAATAAGGGAGTTCTGCAGGCGGAGAGAGTGCGGTCAAAGAAATTCTGGGGAACTATTGGATACACCCCAATACACGGAACTCCCATGGGGGTTGAGGGAAAAACTTTGTTTAATATAAATTTTAAGGGATTAAAGACGCCCCCAAGAAAGACTTCCTGGCCAAAAGCGCTTGGAAGAAGGAAGCGGTAGCAGACAGCATGAAGTGAAATTTAGTTTTGTATTTGATAATCAACTTCCTCGGGAATTATCCCTTCCTTAATCATCAATTGAACCCTGCGCTTATTCTTCTCAATTTCCTTTGTCGGGTTTTCTCTTAGCCTTGAAGTAAATTGTTCAAACTGCTTCCAATGACTCACTCCCCCAATTTGCTGTGAATCAGCGCCCCTGAAATGAAATGCCTTATACTTTGCCGCGTGTGCTTTGACTACTGCAACATCTTCAAATGGACCCTCAAAAACCGCATAACTGTCAAGAACATTCTGCAGGGAATGAAATACTAATGTGTGGACTTCTCCCTTTACAACCGTTTCAACATAGTCATGAACTTCCCATTTCTTTTTATCCTGATTAAAATAAATCTCCCTCGCAAGCCATGCTGGCACTTTTAATGAATTAAGAAGTCCTATTGCGAGGTTGCATCTTTCCGAGCAGTGAAGGCAGCCAATATGTTTTTTCCCCATTGCGGCCTGTTCTGCGCTTCGTTTAAAGAGCCGCATTTTATCAACGCCAATTCGCCAGTCAATTGGTATTTTCTTCAAAACCAAATCCGCAACCTGTTCTACTTTTTGCTTGGCATTCTCCCCTTTTACGCCAGCGGATAATGCAGAAACTTTTCCAAAAACTCTAGTATTCCGCCTAAACCTTTGAATATCCGTGCGCGCCGGCTTTGGTCCAAATCGTGGAGGTCTCATAAGAAGAAGTTTTGATGTTTGAAAATATAATTGTTTCTTTTTCACTTTTTCTTTCTCTTAATCGCTTCTGTTACAAAGAATAACTTTTCAAACGAGAATTCTTTCTCAAACTTGTGCCTCTCAAGCTCCTTTAGAACATCTTCATCAGTTTGGAGGCAAATCTTTAGTTCCTCGCAAACCGTTTTCTTTAAAGCGTTCCAATCAGTGATAGCGCAAACATCCCCTTCCTTTGTTCCCATTAAGTGCATTATGCGTTTGCAGAACTTCTCTGTCGGAGTGAGTACTATTATTGGCGCAACAACCTCTTTCTCCTCTCTCCACCTTGAGAGGCCAAAGTCCTCGGGGTAGGAGAACTTTCTTGCCACTTGCTTTGTTAAGAAAATATCCTTTCCGATTGTTAAGAAGAATTTCTTCTCATTGCTTGAAACACCCTTCGCAAGGTCGCTTAATTCAAGCTCATCAAGGAAGAGTGACTGGAGATCAAAGTAAATCTTTGCAATTCTGTTCATCGCGGCGATTCTCTCATCCATTACCGTTCCTTCGTGTTTCTTTAATTTGGCGTTCTTTTCAAGAAGATTAATTGAGGAAGAAAGCGAGGTAAGCACTTTCTCTAAATCCTTTTGCTTTGAGCAAAAATCCCCAAGCTCAGCTGAAACCATATTCCTAAGCATTTCCTGCTCGGACGGAGAAAGAACGCTCTTATCATCAGAAGCCATCTTCTCAAGCTCCTGACCGTATTTAATCTTGGTAATAATCTTTTGTCTTAATGCTTCCTTAACAAAGAAAGTCACATTATCAAAGTCCTTGAACTTGCGTCCGGCGAATTTCTTTTGAATCAAGAGAATTCCTTTAAGATTAGCCTCAAGGTTCTTTGCTGAAGCGAGCATAATTGCGTGGTGCTTTGAGAGCTCAGTTCGCAGAGGCGAGAAATCATATTCAATCTGCTTAGCGGGTTCTGCGCCGGGTTCCGAAGTAATGTCCATTTCATCGGGTTCATTAAGCGCCTCGTGAAGCTCTTTTTTAACTTTAAGATTTGTTTTTGTGGTTTGAAGTTTAGTGTCCGTTTTCCCTTTACTTCCTTTAGCATTCTTATTTTTTCCTTTAACTTCATCCCCGACTTTTTCCGCTTCATTCTTGTCCTTCTCTTCCTCCATCTTCGGGAAGAATCTCTTCAAGTCCTTTGCGGTTTCAGGATAAATACGCTTAAAGAAACGCATAATTGAATCCAAATCATAAGGGACTTTAATTCGCTTAATATCCTCATTCCTCTCATATGCGGAACCTTGGAGCAAAAGATCAGAGAGCGAGCCCTTCTCTTCATGCAGGGATTTTCTGTCAACAAAATACAAGTCGCCGTTCTTGTCAGCGATTTTAATTACTGATTTGAAATAATTAGGCTCAATTTTTTCATCCGTGAGTAAGCGGGAGATTAATTCAGAAGGAACATAATAGTAAATCACCGCTTTTCGGTGGTCCTTATATGAGCGAAGCAGGCGGCCAACCTTTTGCACAAAGGAAGTTGGGTTGTAAATCGGGCTTGCTATTATTCCATGCGAAGCATAGGGAAAGTCAATTCCCTCTCCAAGAGTTCCAACAGAAATTAATACATTAAATTTCCCTTCCGCGAATTGGGATTTTAAATCATTAAAGTGATTTTTGGTGTTATATTTCTCAGATTTTGAGTGGTATGAGTGAGACACTTTGTCGCTAAAGCGCTCCGCGAGCATTTTGTTGAGCAAATCAGCTTTTTTAATTCTATTAACGAATACAAGCGTCTGGAGGCTGTTCTTTTTTCCAATGTTAAAATTATCCTCAAGAATTCTAGTAATCCCCACAAAATCCGTGCTCTTTGAGGAGAACACATCAGGCTCCTCTTCCGGCTTCAATTCCTCTGCCCCCTCAAGCTCATCCTTCTTCACTTTCTTTTTAGCCGGCATGCTTAATATTTTCTCAATATTATCCATTCCCTCATCAGGCAAAAAATCATCATACGCGCTTTCAACCAAATCAACGGTTTGATCCGCGCTGTCAATCTTTTTGAACAATTGTTTATTCACCGAGTAGAAAACAATTTTAATTACAGGGTCAAGAATTATTTTATCCGCGAGCGCCTGCGAGAAAGTGTAAGTATAAACAATTCCCCCGAGATTAAAATCGGCGCCCTTCCCTTTTTTCTTTGGAGTAGCGGATAAGCCAAGCTTGTAAGTGATTGGCTCATTTGGGAATTTATAATTCTCAGTGGTGTTATGCATCTCATCAACGATTAGGAACCATTCGTGGTCCTTCCATTTGCACTCGTTGAAGAACTGCTTAATCTGATGGAAAGTTGAAATGAATACTTTGTAATTCTGTATTTTGTCCTGCGCGCAAACATACGCTTTTGATTCATTATTGCTTGATACTTCGTAAATCTCTTTTCTTTGAATATTAGAAAACTCGTGAATTGAGTCAATCCACTGCTGAATTAGTGTAAGCCTTGGGCACACAATAAGCACTTTCAAATCAGGGTTCTCTTCGAGCTTCTTTGTGATAAGCTTAACCGCAAGAACTGTTTTACCTGCGCACGGCACAGCCTGAATGATTCCTACGCGGTGCTTTTCCCACGCCTCGATTGCTTCCGACTGCCATCCCCTAAGTTCGGGGCCCTTGTAAAGACTACTCAACTACTGCTCACCAGGAACAATTTTGTCAAGGGAAAAAGTTAAAAGAATAGGTATTTTTGCTAAAGCCGTTAGTTTTGGTTAATAGAGTAAGTATACGCGACCAAAAGCGCAAAAAGATGAAAATATTTCTCAAAAAGTATCTTCATTTACCCGCTCTTGCACCAGTTAAATTTTTAATTTCTTCGCTTCACTACATCACTCCCAAAAAAAGGGAAAGGAGTTGAGAGTTATGATAAGAGAAGAAAATTTTGTTGATGATTTGAACTGCGACGAGCTGTGCGTTCTGTCAAAAAAGAAAAGGCTGGGCGGGAAATTAAGCGATAAGAAGATGACAAGACTTGCCGTGGATAAAATGAATGCGAATCTCTGCGAGTGCTAAAATTCACATTCTTTTATTTTTTTTCACAAACCGCTGAACTTATGCTAAACCTTTTGGTTGGATTTAAGTAACCCATATAAACCTTTTACTCTTCGATGGTGTTATCGCCTGATGAAATTAGTGAAGTTGAGAAATATGTCTGAGAAAATAATTGAAGTGAAGAAGCTGAAGAAGTGCTTCGGTTCGCTATGCGCGGTAAATGAAGTAAGTTTCTCTGTTGAGAAGGGCGAAATATTCGCTTTCCTTGGACCAAACGGCGCAGGAAAGAGCACTACAATAAAAATTCTCACAACACTTCTCCACCCAACCTCAGGAGAAATATTAATGAACGGGCACGACCCGTCAAAAGACCCTGATGCGGTTAGAAAAAGCTTTGGAATAATATTTCAGGACCCGAGTCTTGATGATGATTTAACCGCTTATGAGAATCTGGAATTTCATGGCGTGCTGTATGACGTGCCAAAGGAAATACGAAAAGAAAGAATCGAACAGCTCTTAAAAATCACTGAACTTTGGGATCGAAAAGATAATTTGGTAAAGCAATTCTCCGGCGGAATGAAGAGAAGACTTGAAATTGCGCGCGGACTATTGCACCACCCGAAAATATTCTTCCTTGATGAGCCCACAATCGGACTTGACCCGCAGACAAGAAATCACATTTGGAGCTACATACTTGAATTAAATAAAAAAGAAGGAATCACGGTTTTCTTTACCACGCATTACATGGAAGAAGCGGCAAAATACGCCGGCAGGATAGCTGTCATTGACCATGGGAAAATAGTTGCTCAAGGGACGGCAGGGGATTTGAAGAAAAAAACCAAATCAAAAACACTTGAAGATGCTTTCATTAAACTCACTGGGCACGGAATAAGGGATGAGGGCGCTAGCAGTGTGGAAAGATTAAAGAGCGCAATGAGACACATGGGGAGAAGATGAATATGAATTCACCGGTGTATATTTTGTGGCTGAGGCAGGTAAAGAAATACTTCCGCTCGCGCTCAAGAATTGTAGGGGCGCTTGGACAGCCGACGCTATTCTTAATCGCACTTGGATTCGGATTCGGACCCGTGTTCGCAAAAGCGGGCGGGGGAAATTACCTTGAGTTCCTTGTTCCCGGAATAATTGCGCTAAGCATTTTATTCACCGCAACCTTCTCCGGAATTGAGGTTATTTGGGACAGACAATTCGGTTTCCTAAAAGAAACACTTGTTGCGCCCGTGAACAGAACAAAAATAATGCTCGGCAGAACACTTGGCGGAGCGACGGTAGCGGTAGTACAGGGATTAATTGTAATGCTCATCTCGCTTTTGCTCGGATTCCAGTTTAATGTTTTGATGCTTCCTGTTGCGGTAGTATTCATGTTCCTCCTGGGACTGCTATTTACTGCTCTAGGAACTGCAATTGCCTCGCTAATGGAGGACATGCAGGGATTCCAGCTCATAATAAACTTCCTGATAATGCCTCTCTTCTTTTTATCAAACGCGTTATTCCCGGTGGATAATCTTCCAGGACCTCTTGCGGCGGTCACACAACTAAATCCGTTGAGTTATGGTGTTGATGGAATGAGAGGAGCACTTACCGGAGTATCCCAGTTCGGGCTTTTTTTGGACTTTTCAGTGCTTGCGGTAATTGTAATTGCAATAATGCTTATCGGCGGAAAATTATTCTCCAAAATACAGGCTTAGCCTAAACAAAAGCAAAACCATTCTTAATTCCAAAAGCCAACCTTTAAATGCAAGAAAAGCGTACTTCTGGGCAAGGTGATATTGTAATGGGAGCAATCCTAAATATAACAAACATCGGGCTTGTGCTGCTGCTAATCGCATTTTTAGTGCAGCTCGCTTACTCGAAAAAAGCTAAGAAAGGCACGCCGATGGTAGTGCAGAAAAAATTCATTGCGATATACGCAATAGGCGCGCTCGCAATAGCATTAGACCAGTTCATGAATAACATGATGGTTCCGTCAGCGTTGAACCTTCTGATACTCATCGCGGTGCTAATGATAGCAATAAAGATGAAAAAATAAAAGCAGCTTAACTGCCACTGACGGCTGCGCGAAAACGCGGCTGTCTTTTTTGGCAAAACAATTATCTTGACTATAAGAATCCCCTACATAACAACTTTTTTTTGATAAAACCTCAACAATTTTCTTAGGTGAATCCGTTAGCTTTTTAACTATTTTTCCTCATGCGATTTTCATGGACGCGGGGCAGCAGGCACAGGATATGGCGCTCTTTGTGGAGAAGGCACTAGGAAATTCACTCTCAAGAGCCGCTTTAAGATTCTGCACAAAAAGATGCAAATGCGGAAGAAGGGTGGAAATTGCGCTTGAAGAATACGCCGGGCTGAAACCAAAAATGTGCGTAGGGTGCAAAATCTCCTCAAAAATAATTAACTTTACAATTTCCTCGCTTGCGAAAAGAGGAAAAGTGAAAGACACGGATTTGATGCTTTGTATAAAAGAGCCCTATTGGAGAAAAGGACTTGCGACAGTAATGGAAGGAATCGCGCACTTTGGAATCACAAAACCCTTCACTGGCTCCTCCCCATTTCTAATTGTTTGGAATATCACAAAAGCGTGCAACCTTGCGTGCAAGCACTGCTATGAGGACGCGCATATACGCGCCCCTGATGAATTAACCACTGAAGAAGCGCTTGCTGCCGTGGATAAACTCGCGGACGCCGGAATAGCATACATTGCGGTTTCCGGAGGAGAGCCGTTAATGCGACCGGACTTTTTTCAAATCGCTGAACACATGAAGAAGAAGAATATTGCGCTAAGTATTGCCACAAATGGAACACTAATCACAAAAGAGAATGCCAAAAAGTTAAAGGACGTGAATTGTCTTTATGCGCAGGTGTCCCTTGACGGGTCCAATGCGAAAACACATAATGAATTTCGCGGAAGAGAGAGCTTTGAGAGAACAATTGAGGGAATAAAAAATCTTGTTGAGAACGGGATAAGCGTGGGGGTGTCCTGCACCGTCACAAAACACAACTACCACGAGGTAGAGGAAGCGATTGACCTAAGCGAAAAAATAGGGGCAAGCATATTCATGCATTATAATTTCATTCCAACCGGAAGAGGAAAAGAAATCACTAAACTAGATATTTCTCCCCAGCAGAGGGAAAAACTACTTTTGATGCTCGCAAAACAAAGCGGGAAAAGAAAGGTTGCATTACTTTCCACCGCCCCGCAATATGCAAGAGTATGCTCCGGATTTGCAGTTGGCTCACTCACACACTTTGATATTTTCGGCAAGGACCCCGAGATGGCGAAAGTTAGTTCATTTTTGGCTGATTTTGTAGGCGGATGCGGAACAGGAAGATTATATTTAGCAATGGAACCAAACGGGGACATAAAACCATGCGTATTCATCCCGGTAAAAATCGGCAACATTAAGGAAAGCGATTTTAGAGAAATGTGGCTGGAGAACCGCAGTCTGAGAGAAATAAGGGACAGGAAAAAATTCATCGGGCACTGCGCAATATGCGAATTTCGCGCTTCCTGCGGAGGATGCAGAGCGCGCTCGTATGGATATTATGGTGATTTAGTGCACGCGGACCCAGGGTGCATGCTAAATGTTAAAGACTGGGAGAAGATTACTGGGAAGAAGTCAAGAAAAGCGGGGAAGAAAGGAAAAGGAAAAAAAGTTGTAAAGAAAAGAAAGTGATAGCAGGGCGCGAAGTTTAGCGTCTTATTCGTCCCTTGGCTTTAACTTTAATTGTCTTTGGTTTAAAATCAAAAGCGAGCTGGTTTGAGCCGCGCCTGTCTAGGTGAGGTTTCATTCTTAACTCAAGTTCTTCAGGTAGAAGCCCTCTTTTTAGCCTTACTTTTCTCTCCCTAGCAAGAGCTCTCAAAAAATGTTCTCTTTCAGTTACCTCACTCTTATTGAACAATTGTTTTTCAAGAACCGCGACATCGTGTTCAGTAACTCTCTCACTTAGGGTTGGAATTTGTATCTTTGCCCTTCTTGCAAGTGACCTCAAAAACTCCAGACGTTCTTTTGGCGGAAACATAATATTTCCCCCGATAAGTCCCCTTCCATTTGAAAGGAAAAGCAATTTGTAGGTTCTAACCCTTGAGCGCGCCATGAAATGGTTAATTACTTCCCGTATGAAAATATTCTCCCTCTCAGCGGTAGTTGGCTCCCTCTGCCACTTCCTGTGCGCTGAAGTAATCCCAAGCTCGCCTGCGATTCTCAATAAATTCTTGCGGTTAAACTCTTCAGGGGTTGAAGGAAATTTAGGTTTCTTTCCCGCTTGAGAAACCGGCTGAGTAGAAGCTGTTTGCATAAGTAATTCCTTATTGCGAAGTATAAAAGCCTTTTTGGGGGCGGTACTTCTAAAGGTTTATTAACTATTAATCACTTTTTTGTGATATGAAAAAAGAGCGGGAGTGGGCGAAAAAAGCCAGAGAGATTATTCGGTCACACTGGCCATTTTTAGTCATATTTCTCATAGCGATTTTCTTTTACCTGCACAACATCGGTGCGCTGAGTTTTTGGTCTGACGAAATATGGGTTGCAAAATCAGTTTCACTTACTCCCACTATTGAGAGCATGATTTATTTCACAGAAACCCCGCAATCCACTCCGCCGCTATTTTTACTTGCCTTAAAGGGAATAATTTTTGTGCTTGGCACCTCAGAGTGGGCGTTTAGAATTCTCTCGGCGATTTGCATAATTTTATCAGTGGCGCTTGTTTATTTACTCGCGCTGAAAATATCAAAGAAATGGTTCAGCGGAGGGGATAAGAAATTTGCTTTAATCTCGGCTGCTTTTTTTGCGTTTAATCCCCTTACACAAAGATATGCGCAGGAACTAAAACAATACGCCGGCGATATGCTAAGCTTTCTTCTTCTGCTAAATCTTGCGGAGTGGTACTTTGAGAGCAGAAGCAAAAAATCATTCTGGGCGCTGGTTCTTGCCTGCATTATACTCCCCTGGTTCTCGCAGGCATCAATATTCCTGGTTGCGGTGATATGCACAAGGTTTGTTTATGAATTCTTGTGGAAAGAAAAGGGGCTTGCGCGAATAATATCCAGACGGCTGACAAAAGAAAACCTTCGGGAAATAAAAAACACGATAATAATTATCCTTACGGCGGGGGTATCTTTTGCCGCGGAGTATTACCTTATACTTGCAAAGGTCACGGGAAACTCAATCCTTCTTAATTACTGGGAAACAATGCATACCCAGCTCTTTCCTTTATGGAAAGTGAATTTGTTCTCCCTCTCCGGATTCTCTGATTTTATTAACTTTGTAGTCAGCCACACATATTCAATTTTCTCATTCCTGTTCAGAAACTTTTACCGCCTCGACCTAATGATTATCCTAATTCTCTTCCTTTGCTTCATATTTATTGCGTTTAACAAAAACAGGGCATTTTTATTCACAGTGCTCGGCATTTTTGCATTTAACCTTCTTGCGGCGCTTGCCGGCAAATTTCCTTACGGCGGAACAAGAGTAGTATTGTTTTTCCTGCCAATACTCTCAATCGCGGTTGTTTATGCGCTATGCCAATTAATCATAACCCACAAGTCGCTCTTTAGGCACTACCTGAAAATAACTCTGGTTATTCTGGCGGTCCTCCTATTGTTTGGAACATATATTCATTTTTTTACAGTGTATTCGCTCGCGGAGAACGCAAAACCGCTGTTAGAGAAGTATGTTGCTGAAAAAAAGCAGGGCGAATTCACAATGATTTATGAGGGAAGCAGAATTAATTTTGGGTATTACTGCCCGGCGTGCGCGGATAATAAAACCATTTATATTAATGCCCCAAACGGGATGGGGGAGCAATACCTGGAAAAAACCCAAACACAGATTGGAAAAATGGATAGCGGAGCGAGAATCTGGCTGTTCTTCTCTACTTTCTCATCAGTGGGTTTTACAACAAATGAAATGAATCAGGTCGTCGAATATTTTGATATGAGCTGCGTGAAGCTAAAAGAGTATGATGATGTCGGTGCCTGGCTTTACCTTTACAAGTGCTAACTAACTAATCCGCTTAGTTGCTAAATCTGCGTTTTAGCAGAAGCAAAAACGCCTTCACTCCATCCGCAATAGTTACCTTCTTCTCAGCCTTTGTCCTTGCGACATAACTTATTGGGACTTCACAAATCTTAATATTTCTTTTGAGAAGCTCAATTGTAATTTCCGTATCCAAATCAAATCCGCTGGTTTTGAGAGTGAGATTTTTGAGGAGTTTTGTTTTGATGAGTTTGTATCCTGTTTGCCCGTCAGTGATTCTCTGCCCAAAAAGAATGTTTGTTGCAAAGGAAAGGAATTTGTTGCCAAACCAGTGAGTAAAACTCATCCTTTTTATGTCTCCAAGAAATCGCGAACCATAAACCGCATCAAATTCTTTCGCCTTATCAAGCATTGAGGGCAAATCCTTCGGGTGATACTCAAGGTCGGCGTCCTGAATCAAAACAAATTCTCCGCTTGCGACTTTTAGACCCTCTTTTACCGCATGCCCCTTCCCGCGGTTCGTCTCAAAGTCCAACACTTTTGCAAATCTCTTTCCTTTCAGAATGCGGCTCGCTATTTTGAGGCTCCTATCGCTTGAGCCGTCATTAACAACAATTATTTCCTTCTCCCAGCCGGCGTGATTAAATGAGAGCACGCGCTTTAGAGAAACCTCAAGGTCCTTCTCTTCATCAAAAACAGGAATTATTATTGAGAGCTTCATGAATTAAGGATATTAATTTAGTATTATTAATACCTGTGATTAAGACCAGTTATTCTTAGCACAAGGCAAAGGAATTTAAATCGGGAAACGTTTTCTTTGTCATGACTAATGTTGAAGAAATGATTTTAGGTATTACGAATGAGGAAGTGAAAGCGCTGCAAAAGGAATTAATCGTCCTATATAACATGGAATCCTTTGAGAGAAAGAATTACCTTGAACAATCAATGAAACTTGAGGGGGGCATAATTGAAGTAGTAAAGGACCTTGAGCAACAGGAAGAAATGCACGAGGCTGTACTAGCGATGATCTTAATTAAGGCCGGAATAAAGGCAAAAGAAACTAGCGAAAAACTGCCCGAGTTAATGATAAGCAGACCGGTATCAAAAGTCGTAAAACTTGATATTGAGCGGGAGAGAACCGCAATTGGGCTTTATGAAGAAATAATCTCAAAAGCGGGACCAAATCTGGCAAAAGTGCTAAAATTCATAATGGAGCAGGAATTTGGGCATGTAAAAATACTTGAGAGGTTTTTGCTTAATAGCCAGTGAATTAGCTAAAAATCCTAAAGCTGATTTACTGCGAAGCATTAAATACACAAAAAGCGTCTTCTTAGCATGGCCAAAAAATCCAGTAAATCAAGTAACAACGTTTTGGCAGCGATTACGCACATCTTGGGAATATTCATTTCCTTCATCGGCGCGCTTGTAGTATACATCGCGGTTGATAATAAAGAAGTGAAGAACCACGCAAAGAACGCGCTGAACTGGCAAATCAGCCTGATAATCTATTCAATAATATCAATCATTTTGATAATCGTTATTATTGGAATAGTACTGCTCGTTCTGCTTGGAATCCTGAATGTGATTTTCTGCATAATCGCCGCAATCAAAGCGAGCGACGGGAAATTATGGGAATACCCGCTCACAATCAAATTCCTCAAGTGAAGAACTTGGGGAATTCCCTTTTTTTTGATTTTATTCTTTAGGAATTAATGCCCCACCTTTTCATTTAAATACTTCTTGGTCTTTGATATTAACCTGCGGTTAAAATGGATTTACTCACACTAAAAGAACTCACAAGGGAGCAAATAGACGAACTCCTCTGCCTTGCGGATGAGATGAAGAGAGTGCCTGAGAACTATTATGAAACGCTCAAGGGAAAAATACTTGTAATGCTATTTGAGAAAACCTCTACCCGAACGCGGACAAGCTTTGAAGCAGGAATGGTGCAGCTCGGCGGACACGCCATTTATTTGGATTGGAAGAGCACCCAACTCGGCAAAGCGAAACTCGCTGATGAAATAAAATGCATTGAGAGATACGCGGATATTATGATGGCCCGCGTATATACACACGAATCAATACAAGAAATCGCTGGGGCATCAACTAAACCAGTAATTAATGCTCTCTGTGACAAATACCACCCCTGCCAAATACTCGCTGACCTAATGACTATACGCGAACACTACGGGAAACTTGAGGGACTCACACTTGCGTATTTGGGTGATGGGAATAATGTCTGCAATACTCTGATTATTGGATGCAAAAAAATGGGGATGAAAATTAATGTTGCTACTCCTAAAGGATATGAGCCGCTTGAGAAACCTGATTTATTGACGAACAATCCGAAGGAAGCAGTGAAGGGAGCGGATGTAGTTTATACTGATACATGGGTCTCAATGGGACAGGAAGAGGAAAAAGAGAAACGAATGAAAATATTTCCTCCCTACCAAGTAACTAAAGAACTCCTTGGAAAAGCCATCTTCATGCACTGCTTGCCCGCCTACCGCGGACTAGAAGTCACAGATGAAGTAATTGACTCAAAACAAAGCGTGGTATTTGACGAAGCCGAGAACCGAATGCACGCCCAAAAAGCGCTGATGGTGAAACTGCTAAAGGAATGGTAGTGTTTGAGAGAGTCTAAAGAAAGTTTAATATATAGCCTGACTAAGTAATTTGTATAGAGTTGATTGGTGTTATTATATGAGGAACTCGGGAAGATCTTTTGGCAGGGATGGGAGCGATTTTAGACACTTTCTTAAGGGAAGAGTAACGCATAGCAAGCCCGTGCCAGGCATGGCGCCTGCTAAAAAAGCTGCCGAGAAATTGCCTAAGAAATTTGAAGAAATTGCGCTTGCCGCGGCAAGGCTGGAATTCTTACAAAGACAAAATGTGGGCTTAAAGAATGTTCAACGATCTAAATTAGCAAATCTAGCGCTTGTTCTTTCAAACACTGGAAAATATGAGGAATTCGCCAAGGTAATGGCTGAGTGGCGCAAAATGCAGCACCCTGGGGCTAAGGTTACGGCAATCGAGCTAGTGTCAAAGAAGATTGACCTTGTAATGCCTTTAGTTGGAACCGCAGTGCGCAGAAGGATAGCATGCCTGCCTGTATCAGAGCAGAATCTTATCAATGTAAAGTGGGACAAAGCTATTCAGACAGAATTCGCATCCGCATTGAAAGTGGGTCTGAGAAGAATGTATGATGTTCAGCAGAATCCTGACTGGGCCGCTTTTGTCGGCGAGGTTCATATGAACACGCGCCACATTAATCGTCCAAGCGTGGATTTTATTCTTGGAGTATATTTGGAGACAGTTGGGAAACTGGATAAACGGGTAACCGAGATAATACAATCCGGCAAGATTGAGAGCGGGAATTAATTTTCTTTATGGGTGAATGCAGATGACAAAACCAGTTAGAAAACCAATGCGAGGAACACCAAAACCAACAAAGGTAAAGCTTCCAATACGCAGATTGACATTTAATACTGAGGTTTTTAAAAGACGATTCGAAACGAAGGCGAAGGAAGTTGGGTGGGTCGGCAACGGAACCCTTCCAACACAAATGCTTATGCCTTTTGTTCTAAGCAGATTATCAAAGCAAAATGGAATGGGGAAATTATTTAGGGCTGAGAATCGTTCACGAAAAATATTCGAGTCAGTTGTGGCTGATGTGGGCACCGGAAAAATTGGGCGCGATGTAATGGTTAACCTTTGCTATAGGGCACACCTAACCCGCCCGCAGGCTGAATTGATTATAAATGAATTGCGCGAATTTGCAAAAAGAGTTCCTGCCTTGGAGAGATATGCCCAAAATTTGAGTCTACAGGGCACGAATCCAAATCTTAAGAATTAACACCCCCACTTTTTTTTACTTAATCGTGCTAAGAATTAGCTCTTCCTTCTTCTTCCTGCTCAACTTCTTTAGTTCAAGTTCTCTCCTCATCGCCAAGAGCTGGGTGCTTTGGGGCTCGGAGTAAATCAGTTTTACGGGAAGCCTTGCTCTTGTGTATTTACTCGCGCTCCCCTCATTGTGCTTTTTTAGGCGCTTATTCAAATCCTTTGTGTAGCCGCAATAGTATGAGCCGTCACTGCACAAAAGAAAATAAACAAAGAAAGGCATGCCTAAATTAAACACCAACAGATTTAATGGTTTAACTTAATGACGCTGGAAAGGTTTAAGTAATTCCTGCGCGTTTCTTTGTTCGTGAAAGAAAAAACAGAATTAATCAAAGAGAAAGGATTTGATAACTCCAAGTATCTTAAGGCGCAGCTCGCCGCAATCCGTGAAAGAGTATCAAAGTTTGATAAACTCTATCTTGAGATAGGCGGAAGACTCACGTTTGACGGGCATGCCTCAAGAGTGCTCCCTGGGTATGACCCAAAGAACAAAATGGCAATACTTAAAGCGCTTGGAAAGGATATTGGGATGCTTTACTGCATCAGCGCAATTGAACTTGAGAAGGAACTCACTTACAAGCGGAGCTGGAGTGATACAAAACTAAGCCTTGATGAACTTGCAATCAAAGAGACAAATGCACTTGAAAATGCGGGGGTTCATGTGGTTGGAATTGTTGCTACTCGCTTTTCGGGGCAAAAAAAGGTGCTCGCGTTTAAGAAAAAACTCGCGCGCTTAGGGAAAAAGCTTTACTTTACACACACTATAGCCGGATATCCTTATGAAATGAAGAAAGTGTTTGGGGAAAACGGATTTTCTGCACAGGGGTTTATTCCGACGAATAAGAAAATCATTGGTGTTACCGGTGCCGGAGCAAATTCCGGAAAAATGTTTGTGTGCCTCTCACAAGTGTATCAAGAAAGTAAACGCGGGGTAAGCGCGGGGTACGCAAAGCTTGAAACATTTCCAATTTGGAACTTGCCAATCACGCATCCGGTGAATATTGCTTACGAAGCCGCGACCGCTGATATTGGGGACAAAATCATGGTTGATGAGTATCACAAAAAGGCTTACAACATAACAGCGGTTAATTACAACCGCGATATTGAGAACTTCTACATACTAAAGAGAATTATAAAGCGAATTGTTCCTGCGGAAAACTACATGCACTCGTACAAATCACCAACTGACATGGGGATGAACAAAGCGAAGGTTGGGATAATTAATGATGCTACATGCCAAGAGGCTGGAAGAGCAGAAGTTGTGCGAAGGTATGAGTTCTATAAACATAACTTGAAGGGAAAAAATCGGGAAGAAACATTAAAAAGAATGAAAGTGATACTAAAAAAAGTGGGACTAGCGGAAGTGAGAGATTGATTAAGGGAAGCAAGGGTTCTTTTACACCGGAACACTTTGTCGGGAAGATAAAAGCGAGGAATGCGGCGAGAAGAAAACCTTGGCGAAACTATTTGAAGAGACTTGCCGTGGAGACCGCTGCCGTGTCGGGAAGAGAAAAGTGGCGCAAACTCGGAGTGGTTTGGGATGATGGCCGGAATTATGCTAATCACTACTCTCCATTCTTTAGTTTCGCGCTCTCAAAATTCTTACGAACAAATGTAACTGATATGGCGGGCGGGGTGGCAAACCTTGTGGGAAAGCCAACAATACAAGTTCTTGAGGATGGAGTTGGGAGAGGAGCATTCCTATCAGAGTTTAAACCAATTCTCTGGAAACTTGGGTTGAAAGCGCAAACCACTGGGCTATATGTTGAGAGGAAGAATCCAAGGCTTGAGAAAGCAAGAGGTCAAATTGATGAATTACAGAGGGGACTAGCGGAATACTATGTTCCGAAAAAGAAATTTGATTTGTTTGTCTCTTTAGCTGGTTCTATTCAGGAAACCCTTCCTGCGCACCAAGTAAATAAAATACTCAAATTCGCTTCCGCAATGAATCCAAGGGGATTAATGCTTGTGGGGCTTGTAAGGGGGTCATTTGATTTTAGATTTGATTTTCAGGTTGCAAAAGTTAAACGCGTGCTTATGGAAGAAGGGTTTCGGGCGGAAGTGTACAAAGTGCCTTCTGAGGTAACGCCAGGGGTAACATTGCCAAACTATGTGCTCGTGGCGCAAAGGGGGCGCTTGCGGGGTTCAAAATAAATTATATTTAATGGAAGCTTCACTTCCTTTAATAATCAATTTTCTGTATTCGCTTTTTGTTCCTGAAAACTACAAAATCCTGGACACATTTGGACTTTGCTCGAAAGAATTATTTTTGAGTTAATTCCTCTAAAAAGCAGTTTTCAAGAGGAACAAAGCATAATTCGCCAAAAACCCTTCAAAATGGAAACCTTAATATTCCCCCTTAGTGCTTAGTATGCAAGTGGTTTTAATGAGAATGAATTTAATGGCTGGCGGAGTACTTGCGATTTTTGCGCTTCTAGTACTCTTTGGGTGCACAATTCCAAATATAGGGTCCTTTGTAATTGGCGAGAACTTTACAGCAAAGGCAGGAAATCTTTATTACAATTCCGCTGAAGAACTTGGGGTATACGTGCTTGGAATTACTGATTCCCGCTGCCCTCAAGGGGTTGAATGTATCTGGGCGGGAGAACTTGGGGTCAACTTAGTTATTGCTGCAAAGGACTTTAATCAAGCACTCAATTTGGGAATGACCACAAAACCCACAACCATAGTTTCTCCATATTCAATAAATTTAATTTCGGTAAATCCTGACACAAATGAAGCGGTTATTAGAATAGACCCGACAATAGCCCCAATAGTTGGCGGAGATAAGGATACACACGGATGCATACCTTCGGCGGGTTACTCCTGGTGCGAAACAAAACAAAAATGTTTGCGCGTATGGGAAGAGAATTGCGCTGACACAAATGCAGGGCTTGCGAATCCTGCCTCAACGAACTGCATTGACCACAATGGGACTCTGAATATAATGGATACTAATGAAGGGCAAGTTGGAATGTGCACCCTTCCAGGCGGGAAAGTATGCGAAGAATGGGCGCTCCTCAGAGGAGATTGTAATGCCAATATTTGCGGAGCATGCCCCCAGTATACTCCTCCGGCACCAGGATTTTGCCCCAATGGAGATATAGTTGCCGGAGCGGTAAATGAATGCGGATGCATTGCTCCGCCAACATGTGCTCCTATCGCATGCACGCTTGATGCCAAAGCCTGCCCTGATGGATCATACGTTGGAAGAGTAGCGCCTGACTGTAACTTTGAGCCCTGCCCATAAAGTTAAAATGATTCTTGGAGAATATCCAAAAATTAAAATCAGTTCTCTTTTTTCTTTTCTAATGGTTTTGGGCCATCGGATTTCTGGCGACCAGCATCCATAATGTTTTGATCCATTGAGGTGCGATTCGCTCTCTGCCACTGCTGTTCGCGGCCATTATCCCTGCTCTTATTAATTGCGGCAAGATTTGCTTTTTGCTGTTTTTTAGAAGTAGTAACCATATACAATATACAATAGCACGAGTATATATTTGGGAGGGTGAGAAAAAGATTTTACTAGAATCTTTCTGGCTCCTTAACTAATCCTTTGAAATAAGGGGCATATTCCTTGAATCCATTCGGATCCATTTTTAAAATCTCAAGGAAGCGTTCCGCCATATAAGGCTCTGTTTTAATATAATTCTTCAAGAGCCCGCTATTTTTTAACCACCTTAACTCAAGTGCGAGTCCTACTTGGTGGGACCAATTTTCTCCGTATTCGTGTTCTGCGGCTGCATGGTCAAACCTTCTAAGATTCTTATTTCCACCATCCTGAATAACTATCACGCCGCTTCTATTCAACGCATTATCATCACGGCGCTCTACTCTCTCTCGGTAAACAGGAAACCCCCTGTGATAGAAAATTGGCTTGCCATACCTTTTCTCAAGCTCCCTAGCCTCGGCGAGTGAACTATCCGCACCCCTTAGTCTCTTTGAGGCGATTGTGTAATGAGTTCCCCATGAGAGGAAAAATTCACGCGGAACTCTTGAGAGAAAACCCCTTGGATATCTTTTTAGAATAAAGTCCGCGGTAGCGCGAAGACCAATTCTTCTTGAGAGAGAGCGCGAAGCAAACAGCCTGACACTTGAGTGGGAATCAAAAAGCGAGGAGCGGAGCATTGTAAGACTCTTTGGGTCGCGCATCCGCCCCGCAAGCTTTGCGGCGTCTTTTCTTGCATGGTGTGAATAATGACTTTGCATCCACTTTAGGTCTTTGATGGAAACCTTAACTGGTTTTCTTAACTTTGGCATAGTAAATAGAAAACGAGCCGGAAGAATATAAAATTAACTTGGGGCGCACTTTTTTATAGATTAAGTAGGGTGATGTGTTGGTATGGAACTCCTTGACCTTGTTGATGGAAATGACAATGTTATTGGGCAGGAAGAGAAGGACGTTGTTAAGGCAAAGAACTTGCGGCGCAGGATTTCCCATATATTTGTAATGAACAAGAAAGGGCAAATGCTTCTTCAGCTCCGCGGAAAGGATTGTTCATATTTGCCGGGGTATTGGTGTGTATCCGCGGGAGGACACGTTTCCGCCGGCGAGAGTTATGAGGAAGCGGCGAAGAAGGAACTTTGGGAAGAGCTTGGGGTGGAAGCGCCTCTAAAGCTCTTGGGAAAGAATCTTTTTGTTACGCCAAAGTTTGAAATATTCATTAGCGCTTTTACTGCCCAGTATGCGGGACCATTCAAACTTGAGGAAGGGAAGGTTGCGGAAGTGAAATGGTTCACGCTAGGGGAAATTAAAGAACTAATTAAGAATAATGGGAAAATACACCCGGAGCTATTATTCCTTTTGAAGAAGTACTTCTTGAAGTAAGGTTTAAGTAAAAGTACTGCTGTTTTATACTTACATGCCAAAGATTAGAATCAGAATCGGACCGAGTCGTGCACGCGTCCTTAAACCCAAGGGGGTTATAGATTCAAGGCTTAGAACTACACGAATTCAAACCCTGCCTCAAAACATGTTCACTATTCGTGGAAGACCCTCGAGAGTATTCTCCATGAATACTAACTATGCAAAAGTATCTACTAATCAAAAGAAGGCAGAGGCGTTTGATAATAAATCAAGGTATTTGCGCAAATCAAAACGCAGGGTTTCTCTATCCAGTATAACAGTTCGTACCCACAATAAAGAGTATTCAAGGAGGATTGCTGAACAGGACACTTTGCGGAGAGAAAATGACCGGCTTGCAAAGCAAATCAAGTGGAAAATGTTGAAAATAATTGGGAAGATTGACAAGGCAAGTGTGAATCCTGGAAATATTCTTCCAGAGGTGGAGCGAGCGCAAATAGAAGAACTTGTATCAAATTGGGCGGAGCACGCTGCGGGGTTTTTTCCCGGAGAGGATTTCTTCCTGCAAAAAGGTCCAAATAACATCGCCAGAAAACTTTCAGTGAAGCGAATGGGGTTTATTGCGAATAATGCTGCTCAAATATCCCAATTAGCCGAGATGCTTCATGCGCGTTACTTTATTTCAGAAGATGATTATCATGCGATACTGGGTCTTATTGAAAAAGGATTTGATTCCGAGCGGGAGTTACAAAGAAAATATCTCAAAAGGGATTTGCCAAAGTGGTTGAAAAAATGATTTAATTAGTGCTTTTTGAGAAACCTTTAAGTAAAAGCTTTGCAGTTGTCTTGCTATGTCTAAACCAAAGAAAGCGATTGAGTTGAAAAAACTAATTGGTTTCTTGTGCATATTCGCTTCCGTGCAATTCCTCCTCGTAATGCTTTACCTTGAATCAATCATCCCAGGGTTTGATAGGGCGAAGAATGTGATTAGCGATTTGGGTGTGGGAAGCACCGCACTTGCGTTTAACTCCTCAATCATCCTCACAGGAGCAATCGTAATCATTTTGGCATTCCTTTTCTTAAAATCCTCAAAGAAATTACTTCCATTCACCGCACTAGTTGTGTTTGGAATCGCAATCGCATGCGTTGGGGTATTTCCAACAAACATTCGCGCCCCGCACGTTACCGCGGCGATAATCACTTTTGTTATTGGTCCCTTAATTTGTATTGGTTCTTACTGGTACTCAAAAAAACCCCAAAGCTACCTCTTTGTTCTTTTATGGTTAATCTCCATAATCGCTTCCATTTCCTACCAATTTAGCGTGCTTGGGGGAACTGGCTTTGGGCTGCTTGAGCGAATAATTGTTTACCCCCTCCTCATTTGGGCAATAGTATTTGGAATACAAATGGTTATTGGGAAGAAATAGTCTCATCTTGGGGGTTACATCTTGTTCTCCAAGTAACTTGGAGCAAACTTCTGCCCTATTCTAATCAGAACATTCTTTTTGTGGCGGGGAGTGGAATTGTACTTTTCCGCAAGGGCGGAATACTCTCTTTTTAATTCATCAAAAGAAGGAATTGCTTTTCCTTTTAGCAAATCAAATATTGCGGGGTTACGGCAAGCGCCCCTCCCAATCATCACACCCTTAACACCCATTTTCTTTACTTCGTGAAGTGCCTTTGGAGTCTCAATATCCCCATTCGCGATAATCTCTTTTCCGCTTGCAACGCACTCCTCAAACACAGAGTAATCAGGTTTGTCTTCGTATGTTTCCTCTCCTGTCCTTGCGTGCACAATAAAAAAATCGGGGTCGCTTCCGTTAATCAGATTCATATACACTTTAACCTTTTTCTCAAAAGCACTTGCGCCGAGACGGATTTTTAGCGAAACAGGGTAATTATACTTTCTTACAATATTGATTAGGCGATTAGCCTTAGTTACCCGCTTTACCATCGCGCACCCCCGCCCCACTCTTTGCACCTCTGGAGCGGGACAGCCAAAATTAAAATTAAAACCCATAAATCCTTCGCTTGGCTTAAAACTCTTTAAATACTTCTCAAGCATCTCATCCTTCCCAGGGAGTATTTGTATTTGGGTTGGGGTGTTGTCAAGCCTAAGGGTTTTGTTCACTGTGGGCTTGTTATTCCTCGCAAGCCCGTCAATCTTAGCCATCTCAGTAAAAGTCAAATCCGCGCCGTGATTAAAACAAAGCCTGCGAAAAGCGGAATCAGTGTGCTCCTCCATCGGGGCGAGCATGAAGCGAAACATACAAATAATTCAATTGGATTGTATTAAAAATAATGAGTCCTTAAGAGAAGATTTAAGTAAAAGGTTTGGGGTTTATTTATTATGGTCCTTAAACCAATTGACAAACGCATCCTAAAAAGGATGCGCGTGCTAATGAAGCGTGAACAAAAAAGAACGGGAAAGCCCATTCCAAAACGCGCACTAAGACTCTTTGGCAGACTTAGGAATATTGATGAACGAAAAATAAGGGAATATGGTCACATCCCCGGATTTATTGAGGATGTTGGACGAAAAGCAAGACACCCTGGTTATGCTGTAAGGGTAATGCGGGTAAAGGGAACAAGCGGGATTGTGTTAAAATATCCAACACTCACAAACGAACACTATAAGGTTTCTCCAAGGGAAGAGATAAGGTTCACCCGAAGAATGGTTGAGCTGGTTAATCAAAAATTCCCAAATGGGGGATTTAGAATACTAAAACCAATTGGTTACCCAGTGGGACCATTTATTGCAATGAGAAAAACAAGCCTGCCCGTTGTCGATGATTTCTATCGCCCTGAAAGATTAACCCCCAAAGCCAAGAAAACGCTTGCGCGGTTATCAAAGCAAATGGGGATGAGTGAAGAAGAAATTAGAAAAAGAATTATTGAACTTGGGCACAAAATAGGATTTGAGGGGTGGCTTATGGCATACGAGAAAAAAATAAAACTCGCCAATTACCCCGCAGGCAGCGCTGTTACAAATCGAAAAGGAATAAGCTTTACTTTAGCCCCGCTTGACTCAAAGCACCTCCAAATAATCGGCCAAAAAGACGGAGTAATACAATTCGTGCCATACATTGATTTGGCTTAATAACTCTTCAAGGTAATCAAAATGAATATCTTTCCAAAACTAAATGGAAGTTGGGCGAAGGTTAATCTTGATAAGGAATCAAGAGAATTAGCGCTTGATTATGCGAATCCTTTGGTGTGCGCTAAATGGGTTAATGGGATTCATGCCAAACTTGGTGTCGCTTATAGTTTTGGGGGGTTTCTTGAGGATAGGTCAAATATTTGGAGAAACACTTACTTAAAAGAAACAAAAAGTTTCATGCACCTTGGGATTGATTATAATGTTCCTGCTGGGACAAGTGTTGCTCTCCCAATTGACGCAAAGGTGTGCGAAATAGTAAGAAGCAAAGACGCCAATGGGGGGTGGGGCGGAGCAATTAAGTTCAATATAGCCGATTCTGATGTGTTCTTTATCCTCGCCCACCTTGAACATAACATAAAATTAGGAAAAGGGGATTTTTGCAGGACAGGAGAGATTATCGGACGAACTGGTGAATCAAGCGAGAATGGAGGATGGTATCCTCACTTACACGCCCAGTTCTTCACAAAAAAATTTGATGATGCCTTTGGCGGAGCTTTCTCTAAATTAGATGGTTACCTGCCAAAAGGGAGTGAACTAATAAAACAAGTGATTAATCCTAAGAATTATATTAAATAAAACTTTTGAGCGGTTCTAAGAACTACTTCTCCATCCACATTCTCAAAAAGTGTCCTATAATCAAGAAAGCATAGCCTAGAACCAAAAACACCAAGAATATCTCAAGCACATGCGTGGAGAGGGAATAAGAAACACTTGCAATAAAAGGGTCCTGCGCGGAAACATTAACCGCCATGAACACAGCGCCAATTAACCACGCAACAAACGCAATTGCGGCGCTTGTAATCACCGGTCTAAAGAAATGCTTAAAGTGCCCCATTAACCTTGAAATGTATTTAGCGTAATTGAAAATTAATCCAGCGGCAAAGAACCATGGAAGATTATTCATTACAAATCCGGTTAATGCGGAAAGGAAAGTGCTTCCTAACCCGAGGTTAAGCCAATTAACAATTGCCACAATAATTATCAAAACAACAATACCAACAATGCTTCCAGCTAACGGACCAATTACTCCAAGCGGGGAGCAGTGCCACTTACAATCTTTTTCAAAATGTTTCCCTTTCTTCTCAAATCTTGCTTCAAGCCTCTTCCCAAAAGCTTCCCCTTTTTTCTCCATCTTCTTTCCAAAGCGCTCGCCCCACTCTTCCCAATATTCTTCATCGCTCATGCGGCGTTTGGTTGTTTTTGCTTTTTTAGCCATTAAAATCAATTAGAGAAACAACTTTCAACTATTTAAACTTTATTTTTCAATTGGTTCAGGGATTTTATCAAAATTCAGTTCAACACCAAAATGTTAAGTTTAAATAATCAAAAAACCTTTTCTAATCATGGCAAAAGCAAAACAAGCACCGCAGGCGCCCTCAATGTTTGGAAACCTGTTTGACGGGTTTAAGGAAAATATTATTGGCGCGGTTGGGAAGATAATTAAGGAAAAAATCGTTAAGATGGAGAAAATGGTAATTGAAATCGCATTAAGCCTCGTGTTCTTCATAATGGGAATTCTTTTCATCTTAATCGCGATAATGTTTTTCCTAAAAAAATATGTTCACTTGAGTTATTTTGGAAGTTTTTTAGTAGTGGGAGTAATCGCATTCATCATCGCGTTAGTGGTGTATAAATTCGCGAATAAGAGCTAATTTTTAGAAAAAAAACTTAATGGAGGGAAACAAAATGGCTAAAGCAAAAAAATCAAACCCGGCAATTGAACGCGCGAAGAAAGAAGCACAAAAAGCTTTGATAATCGCAAGAAAAGATGCTAAGGCGGCACTCGCTAAAGCAAAAGCTAAGTTCAAAGAAGCTGAGAAACACTTGGATAAGAAAATCCAAACACACCCAGAACAAGCAGTGCTTGTTGCGGGCGCAATCGGAGCCGCAGTAGGCGGACTTGTTGCATACAGCGTTCTTAAGAACAAGAAAAAGTGAATTGTTTAGTTAATGGCCGGGGAGAGACTTTTCGGCCATTTTTCTATTTTTTTTAATACTTAAGCAGCATATATAATTTCCCGTCTTCGGCGTATTTTGGCGTGAATTTCTTAAAACCCATATCTTTGTATAATCTAATAGCCCCCTTATTTGACTTATCTGTGTAAGTATAGAGAAATTTTACTCCATCCCTCTTAGCCATTCTTTTTGCGGCAGCCACGGTCTCCGCGACGAGCTGTCTTGAGAGCCCCTCCCTCCTAAACCAAAGATTTGTCGCAAGGTCAGAGAACAGAATTGCTTTTTGTCCCTCGAATGTTCTTTCATGAAAAGAAGCCGAAGCGATTTCATTGCCAAGAGCGGTAATAATATGAACGCTCCCGCCGGGAACAATTTGCCCCTCCTTGGTTCTTACAGTCCCAATAACCGCTTTTTGAACTAAACCCTTCCTGAAAAAAACAGCGTTTCCTATCCTGCTCCCGTATTTGAGCCTCCGCCTGTACTGGATTTCTCCATTATGCTCTGCCTCGCGCTCCTTTAATCCGACAGCGATAAGCTCGGTTTGTGTGAGCCTCTTTAGCGGTTTTAGCGCACTAGAAAGTCTTTGCTTCCCTCTTGAAACAATTGCAATTACTCTTTTCATAATATAACTAAATGCCCCCTTGCTTCTTATACTTTTTTGTGGCAATAATTCAAAAAATTCCAAGCCGGCATAACCAGCGGGAAAAAGAGTTTGAGGAATAAATAAATACTCAAAAGCCCTCTACTTTGCTATGAAACAGCTGTTTGAAACAAACCTAATTCTTGGAGTAATATGTATTTTTGCGGTTTGCCTGCTGGCTGCCACGCTTGGCTGTGTCGGCTCTAGTGGACCGGTCGACTTTGTGAAAGAAGCAAACATAAGTCTGGATAAAGAAATTGATTCCAGTGTGAGCATATCCCTCGCCTCAACAATTCCTCCTGAGAACTCAAGCAAAACAGTCTTTGAGACAGGAGAAGCAATTTATCCTATGGAAGAAGGACTGAAGATTGGGGATAAGTTTGCTTTTAGGGTAGCGGACGAGAATGGCGCTGTAATAATCCCGCTGGATGAGTATCCTTACTCCACAATTAAGCAAGAAGGAGGCGCGGGGTCAGGAACAATAAATACAGACAAAGTAAATCTTTTGTATGAAGGAAATTACACGCTTCAACTAGTAAAAATTGATTCCAATAACACAAAAGCAACCATAGTCTCTGAAAAAAACTTTAGCGTAACACGAAGATACTCAAAAGAAATCCTGGCAAATTTAAGGTTCTGGCTCACTAAAGAAGAAAGACCGGATGCGGAAGAATTTTTGGAACTTGATTTAACCGGAATCGACCAAATCAACTTTGCTGTCTGGGGCGAAGCTCCAAAAGACGGGAGAGAGATTAATGGGCGGGCAATTATGGTGAGAGAGGATTATGACGGGAATGTGCTTACAGAAAGCGGACCGTGGGACTACCCATTCACACTCCTTCCAGGCGTAGCACAAAAACTAAACGGGATGAGCGGACACCCCTACCCCGGCACTTATCATGTGAAAATCATTATTGATAATGAACTAATCAAGGAATATCGGGTTAAAGTCTGATTCTTTTTTGGAGAAGGTTTAAATTACACTTCGGGCGTTAATACTTTTATGATTCGAAGGTCGCTTAATATTGTAGGTTTAGGCGAGGGATTAAGAGGTAAGAAAGCAGTGGATCTTGCGCTAAAGCATCCAAAGCATATTTTTGTCGGGGTGGATTCTCATCCGCTTTCTGAGTATGGGCGCTACTTAAAATCCCGCGGGGTAAAAGAAAAACCGCGCAATTTAACCATAAAGAATAGTACTGGCGCCTTTGAGTATCTTGCTTCGCAAAAAGAAGCGAGCGTTGATCATGCGTATGCCCACTTTTTGTTTCAGCATGTGTCTTACGCTGAACGCCAGAAAATTTATTCACAATTAATGCGAACAATGCGCCCCGGAACCAGATTTGTTACTATTGAAGAAGCGAATTATATAACACAATTGCCGCTTGAATTGAGAAACACGGGTTTTATTGTGAGCGTTAAACGCATTGGGGCTGAGGAACTGTTAAAACTTGATACTGATAATGGGGAGATGAATGCAAAGCACCATCTTACTGTTCAAAAAAATCGGCGTGCATTACAATCACTTTTTCAAAACGCTGCCCCCTCAACACTTGCGCAATTGAAATTAATGGGGATGGCTACGAGTTTAGAGGGCACGATGAAATTTGATATGGAAACTTTTAGAAGAACAATCGGGGAGAAGTGGGCGATGATTGAAGGCAGAACTCCTTCAAAGGATGCGCGAAGAGCGGTTGAAAGAATACTTCGCGATGTGAATCATGTTTACACAGATACTCCATGGGTTGTAATCACAGCAAGAAAACCAATGCTAAAAAAGGAGTGAGCACTCACTTTTTTATAGTTCAAGCAATTTGATTTGTTTATGGTAAGAAGAAATCTTGTTCGAGCTGATTATCACCAAGTTGAACTTGGTGCCGGGGCAGAGGGGTGGTCAATGGCAAATAAGGCTAGAAAGGACCCAAGCAGAAAATATTTGGCAACTGATTTTAAATTGGTTAATAGGAAAAGATACGTTGCAGAAAATGCTAAGTGGGGCGTAAAGCCATTTCCAAGGAATCTTCACTTTCTAAAAGGAGGAGCATTAACTGTTATACATAAACTAAAGTTGCAAGGGAAGAAAACTGAGAAAATTATTGTTGCCATGGGCACAGGGCACTTGCTAAACCCGTTCTATTTGGGAAGAATAGCAAAACATTCAAAAGAAGTCCTTGCTGCTAATGGGGTGATTTACTTTGTTTCCACTTGGAAACCCAAATATTTTGAGGAAAAAGTAGTGCCGCTGTTTGAGAAAGAAGGGTTTAGATTCAAACAATTAAAACGAAATGTTAAGCGCCAGATGGAACACAGTTCAAAAGCAGCAGATTTTCACATTGAGTATGGGCAAGTACAATGGGAATATGAGTTTAGACTGCGTAAATGACTCACTTTGTTGGACACTTTTTCTAAGTATTAGGTTTTTTATTTAAAAGAGTGTATACTTCTTTAGATGCCTGTACCTATTCAACTGAAAAAATTCTATTTGGAGCATTTGCCTCCAAGGGATAGAATTGCCCTTGGGAATGCAATAACTCGGCTTGGCGTGGAACGCACCTTGGACGCAGCGCAGGCACATAAGGCGCTTGAGTTTCATGAAAAAACTGGGGTGCCGTTAAAGTTAGCAATAGAAGCCCAATTGGTCCCGGCAAATAATGCGCTGCGTAATCCTGTTGCAATGCACACTGCAAAAAATCTGCATTCTTCCTTTAGGATGACAACAAAAGGGGGGAAAGTCAATGTCTCAACAAGCTTTGCAACAAGGACATCTGCCGCTGCAAGAGCACGCTCAAGAATTGACGGATTGCACCAATTTACTGCAATTTCTTTTCGTGTTATTCCTTCAAGTTCAGAATTTAAAAAATTCAATTCGCCTAATTTGGCGTGGATAAAAGAAGCTGACCCGCGCAGAAGAGTTGATTTATCTAATCTGGATTTTGTTAAAGACCCCGGACCGCAATCATTTATGCTCATAGTTGAGGTTGGGTTTGCAAAAATAGGGCGAAAACCAGTACTGCTTCTCACTAATGCCCAATTCAGTAAAGTATACTACACATTATCTCCTTCCCAGAAGAAAATATTTAAAGGGGCTTATTCGCAATTACTTGAAAAAGCGCAATCCGCCAGCGGAAATTTACCCTTGCTTATCCCAAGCAACAAAACCGTAAAAGAAATGCTTCAAAAGGTATTTGATCACTCGCCAAGCGACAAGGTGCTTGATGAATTCTATGATGGTTTCTCAGAGAAAAGGGGCAGGAAAAGAACTTCGCTTAAAATAAGAAACCCTGTTAATGGAAAAAAACTTGAGGGAGAATTCTGGGTGAACAGACCGCAGCAGAAATAAGTGTCTTTTCTTTACACTCACTTTTTTATAGTTTGGATGAGTTTGTTTTCTTATGGTCAAAAATATCCCGGGATTTTTAATTGTTCCAAAAAAGACAAATTCCCCAAGAAAACTCTTGTTTAGTGTTTGGATTACTACTGGGTCCACCTCAAATCCTTTCTTTGTTACGGGCGGTCCAGCAAGGAATGCTATTGACGGGTTTTCCAGATGGAATCAGGGTGTGAGTGTTCGCATTGGGGAGATATCCTATTTACGCAATGATTCGGAACTAAAGCAGCGTTTATTTGGGCATGACCCAAAATCCCTTCAAAGAGTTAATGCTGAGGAAAAGGAACGCCGTGCTAAACACCATTTTGGGGAGAAACCCATTTACACTTATGAGTTCTTCCCGTTTGGCAAAGTCCAAGAGGTTTTTGGCGGAAAAGGAATTGCGGCGCGCATTGAGCGAGTCACGCTTCAGGAACTACTACGCGTCGCCCCAAAAGCAATTCTTTATCCTTCTTTATTCATGACAGAATTAAGGGAAAAGCAGCTCAAGAGCAGGGGCGTGAAAATTGAGTACGGCACGCAGCCCCTCTACGCACAAAATATCTTACAGGCAATTAACAGACAAATACGCAGACAAAAAGTAAAGCACCGCCCAAAGGAACCAGCTGAGAGGCTCGTATACGCAAGACTTGCGGGAAAAAAATTAAGGAATTGGTAAAGAGAGACTCACTTTGTTGGACACTTTTTGGATTTACCCGCTTTTTAGGAAAAGATTTAAACCGAATCTAACTTATTTTTGTTATGCAAATCCGCAGCGCAACTATAAATGATTTTGATGCGATTTTCTCTATTGTTAATGAGTGTAAAGCGGATATGAAATCCCGCGGGCTTGAACAGTGGCCCTCCCATCACCCCTCAAAGGAAACCATTTTGAAAGGGATAAACTCCGGGAATCATTTTGTTATACTTGAGAATAATCAAATCGTTGGAGGGGTTTTACTTAATCACTCCCCTGATGAGCAATACAAACTCGTGAAGTGGGAAATTACTGATACAAATCCTTTGATTGTTCATCGTTTAGCGATTTCCCCAAAGCACCAGGGGAAAGGAATCGCGCAGGAATTAATGAAATACGCGGAGGAACTCGCAAAAAAAGATGGTTCCAAAAGTATTCGCCTTGATACTTACAGCACAAACAAAGCCTCAAACAAATTCTACCAAAAACTCGGCTACAAACACGCCGGAACAATAAAGATGCTCCAATACATGCCTGGGGAATATAATTGCTATGAAAAGAAGGTTTAAGTAAAACCTTGGCGTGTTTTATTTATGGTTCCTAAAACTCGGCGCGCAATTAGATTAACTCCCCCTGTTGTTGCAGCTCAAATGGATGCTGCGCAGAAGGCTTTTGCTTCAGGGAACGCAGGGGAAGCGGTAACTCTTGTAAAAGGACTTGTACAAAAACCCCAAATAAAGAATCTTCATAATCCGCGTGTTTTTGGGAGAATGAATTGGAAAGTGCTTGATGCGAACCCTGAGTTAAAGCAAAGGGCGCTTAATTATGCAAGAGCGCACCTAGAGGACCTTGGAAAAGAGCAAGTTCATATTGGGGATATCTCGCATGATGCAACACCCGAAACAAGAGGGGCGTTTGCAATTGTAGCCGCGTTTGGCGGAAGAGAAGACCAAGAATTATGCAATAGACTACTAAAAAAAACTGGTTTTTCCGCAGGGGGCACCCTTGCAGAGCACACCTCAAATCATATTGAGGGAAGAGAAAGAAGGCAGATAAGAATAAGAATTTACAAAGCAAGACCAGGGTATGTTCCGTTCATGCACGGGCAATTACTTGAAACTATACGCCGAGGCAAATCAATGGCGGAAATAAATGAAGCTTTTGCTGACTTAAAAAAAACTGAGTGGTGGAAGAAAAAAACAATGCAAGTACTAAGAAAATCCGAGCACATCGCTGCGGAAGCGGCTATTGCAAAAGAAAAAGGAGAGAGTTATTTTTACAAAGCAGGAAGAGCAAAAGCGTTTAGGCATAACGAGGCGGCTAATACACGATTACCTTGGCCAAGACGAGTTCATGCCGCGGAAGCAATACTCTGGCAGGCAATAGCGACCTCAACAAAATTCAATTTTCAGGAACGCCTCCAAGCACTAATATTGGATCCGGACAAGGTTGTTCAACGATTAGCAAGAGAAAGCCTTGACCCGCAGGTAAAAGCATCAAAGGAGCGCCAGAATGAAGAAGACTACTTCAAAACTTCATTGAAATGGATACGGACGGGGGAATCAAATCCGGATGCGATTTATAGGCACATCGCAGAGCTGCCCCCTCCAAAACAAAGAAACTTCTTCATCAAGCTGAAGGAAAGGATGGGGACAAGATTCTTGCAAAAACCATTCATGATGCCCGTGGATGTTGCGCTTGATGTGATTCCCTTGCTGGAAATGGATGTTGATTCTTACCAGCACAGGGACCTTGAGAGATTAATAGGGACATCAGTATTATTTGAAAGAAAAGAGGGGTATGCATCCCCTGGATTCTTTAGGGGACTCCTGCCGAGAGAGTTTGGGGGAGATTTTAAAAAAACCGGGTTAGTGAGTTTTGATAGAAGAAAAGCATTGGGTGCGCTTAGGTATGAACTATCAAAAACACTTCCTAATGAACGCCTTAGGCGAAGATACCTTGGAAATGTAATCCAATCAGTTAAGGCAACAACAAGAGTTCCAATCGAGTTCAAAGAGTCACTTGATGCGATGATTGAGCGCACACCCCTTGATGTTTTTGAGAGAAGAGCCCCGCTTCCAGTTCGGCAAAACCCAGAACAAGGAAAACAATATCCAACCCAAAGACCTCCAGAAGAACCGCCAGCCAAAGAGATTTATGATATCCCCTTTTGAATTAAAACGCACTTTCTTGGATACTTTTTGGGTTTGGTGGGAAGGTTTAAGTAAAAGGTTTGGCGTATTTTTCTTATGGCCGGTTTGAGGGGAAAAAGGAAAAAGCTTCACTTTGATTTTGATTCGCATTTGGACGGGCAGAAATATATTACTCATAGGGAGCGCCCGCTTAGGGGAAGCAAAACAATTGTTTTTGAGTTTTCTAGCGGGTTGCCTACAAGAAACCAAAGGGTGTTAAAACGCGTTTTAAAAGAAACGGATGAAGGTACATCTAATTTTCTAAAATCCATGGCGCGGTTCACTAAAAACACCGGGAAAAAGAGAATGGTTCCGGGGGAATTTACAAAGACTGGACATTTGAACGTATTACATGAAACTGAACAAATGATTAGGTCTTTGTTTCTCATCACGCCCACCTTTGGCTTGTTTAAGAATCTTATTGACGTCGCGGTAGAAATTGAAACCAAAAGGCATGCGCTCATTAAAAATACCCTAATAAAATCACTAAAAAGGGGCAGAGTTGAGACGAGATACGGCAGCACTCATAGTATTCTTTCAGCGGAACTACGCAGGGAAGGAATTGATTCAAGCAGAACAATGAAATCAATAGTTAGCACTCACTATGAAAGATTGCTTAGAAGAATTCTCTCAGAAAAACTTGGCGCAAAACCTCCAACCATACTTGATTACAAAAGAGCAGCGGTTGATGTCTTGTTTTCAAAAATACTTAATGGTGTTCTAAAAAAGGCGTTTAATAAAAGCACAAAAACTGCTAATTCTTCTGATTATAGGTTTTTGACGTTATTTGCATCAGTTTCAATAGGGAATCTTAAAGAAGAACAGCTTAATGAAATCATTCAAAGGAATGATCCGTCATTGATACTCAAATACAATGGAATTCCGACAATGGGTGAAATTAGGTCGTCAAAAGAAATGAGGGACTTAATGGCAAAAGTACTGGCAAAGTCCTCGTTTTTTAGAAGACAACCCACACAAATGAAGAAGTAATCCCCACTTTCTTGGACACTTTTTCCCCTGCATCAGAAGTAAAAAATGATTTGTTCTCACTTTTCCTTATGAAAGATTACTCAATTAATTCTCCCACCGCTTATTCGGTTGCGCGTTCGCGTGCGCTAAGCGATATTCCTCTTTCTAAGGAAATTGCTGATTGGGCGATGGAGCATGTTGTTGTTAGGAAGGATAATCTGGAGGCATTTCTTCCAAGAAGGGTGCTTAATGTTGAGGCGAGGTATAAACTAATTGATAAGGTAATTTCTAATCAAAATCCGACCCAAATACTAGAACTTGCCTCAGGATTACTCCCAAGAGGATATTTAATGGCAACAAAGGGAGTGACTTTCGTTGAAACTGATTTACCCGAAATGATGGAAGTAAAGAAGAGGATGCTTAATGAGCTCTTACTAAAATCGCCTCCTACTTTGTTTCTTGAGAAAGCAAATGCCCTTAACCTAAAAGAATTAGAGGGCGCTTGTAAGCACTTCTCTAGTAAAGAGTCGCTCATAATAACTAATGAGGGGTTGCTGCGCTACCTGAATTTTGAGGAAAAAACAATTGTTGCTCAAAATGTTCACACACTTTTAGAGAAATTTGGTGGAGTATGGATAACAAGCGACATAACACTCGCAAAGAGATTCACACCTGAAAGATTAAATAAAATCAAAAACAATATTGGAATGGATATCACTCCAAACTTATTCAGGGACTTGAAGCACGCAAAAAAATTCTTTTCGGATTTGGGGTTCACACTCAAACTCCACCCATTCAAAGAAATTTACTCCGAACTAGTTTCCCACAAGGGAAAAGAAATACCAAAAAAAGAACTCAAATACGCCCTGGCGTGGTACGTGGCGGAGATGAGGGTGAAGAAGTGACTCATTATGTTGGGCAGTCTTAACCTTTGTTAAAGACTTTTTAGCTGAGTGTGATGAAATCCTTTGTTACTGCCTCAACTTTGTCAATTGCCTCTTTGCAAACTTTTATCACATCAACATTAGTCCCTTGAAAATTTATTGTCACTATTTTGTTTATTGTTAATTTGTGTGTGGGAGGGGTGAATGCAGGAAGTTGAGTTGCTGGATTTATTGGCACCCCATTAATGCTTACTCCATTACCAAATCTAACCCCTGTGCGGCTCCAAGTTACTCCACCACCTGGGCCGTTAAATGAAATTCTCTCATCAACTACTTTAATATCTTGTAAAGTCAATTTTCTGTGTTTCTCCCGATTTTCTTTTTGTATTTCACTTAACACACTATTTTTTGTATCAATGAATGGTTGGTGGGTAAGAAGTATATCATATACCTTTTGGTTGGCTGTGATTAACTTTTTGATCTCAGGCTTGTTTGTTTTCTCATCAAAACTTGGTTTGTCTTTGGCAATTGGGAAATAAAGGCTTGTGCTTTCAGGAAAACCCTTTGCTTCGGAATAAAGATTTATGCATTTGTCTAAGCAAACCCCTGCTTTTATTAGTGTTTCTTCGGTGAGTTCTGAAGCCCGTGTGCTAATGTTGCCTTTGTTAATGTCTTGTTCAAGTTGTGCTGTGAGCTCTTTGAAAAGTTCCTTGGCTCGAGAAATTTGGCTTTCAGCAGTTTTCTTTAGAAGTTCATTCATTTTCTCACTTTTCAATTTTTTTTAATTAAAAGTAAACATATTGTTTTAGTTTTTAATGATGTCGGGAGTGTTTTGCCGCTGAAAAGCGAAGATCTAGTTTTGAAGAATATACTTGTTGTGAATGGGTTTAGGCGGTTAATTGAAAGGAATAAAAGGAGATTTTGTTTGTATTTTTACATGTTTGATTTGATTGTGGCTGCTATTGGTGGTATAGGGGGGGCTATCGGCGCTATTGGAGGGGGATACACTCTTTATGAAAAATGGTATAAAAATAAACCGCGATTGGGATTTGAATTTGTAATTCATGGAACTGAAGTAAAGACCAATGGAAATCCTAGCGAGCCAGATAAGGGATATACTGAAATTGCAGTTGCATTTGATATTGGAAATATTGGTGGGGAGTCTATTTCAATACATGAGATTAATTTGTATGCTAAAGAAGTGTTGCTTTTTCCAAAATCTGCTTATGTTGATAGGAACTCTAGAGAGGTGTTGGGGTCATTTATTTTAAAAGCCGGAGAAATTAGAAATATTTTAATTACTTCAGGTGGTGGGGCGAGACCGTATTTTGGGAAACAGTTGGGTATAAAAATATCCGTTCATTATTTCCTTAAAGGGGTTAGTGTTGATAAATTCCTTGAAAAAGAATTAAACCTTGGAAATGAAATTTACCAAGTAATTTGATGAATAACTTTTCTTTGGAGGGTGAGTCATTTTTTTCTATGTTTGTTAGTCTCTTTTGTTTCTTGGTTGCTAGAAAGCATATTTAATGATCCTCCTATGAAGAGTACTGCCGTCACGATGCCAATTATGCTTTCGGCCAATGCAATTATTCGAATTATCGTGCCTTTTGGGAATATGTCGCCGTAAGGTGAATTGAAAAAATTTGTTGCACTAAAGTAGTATGAACTAGTCTTCAAATTAAAAATATCTGGGTTTTGGATAAGACTTATATATGCCCCAGAGTTAGTGTCTATTTCTACTAGTTGGCCGCCCCCAGTAATTCCTTCACAAACTATGGTTGGTCTTGAATTACATTCGGAGAAAACATCAAATGCAAATCCAAAGAATGTGACTTCTATAATTGTGAATAAAATCAAGGATAAAATAAATGTTGGATATAAATTTTTACTCCTATTCAGGGCCAAATTGAATAGTTGGTAAAATAAAATAAATGTTGCGATTGAGGTTATTCCAAGACAAATTATTATGGCTTGCGCAAATTCTTGCTGGATGGGGAAAATAAATGCGATAAGTCCTAATAAAAAGAAGATTATGATTAGTATAAAATGCGTGTTTTCTGGATTTCCTAACCATTTTTCAATGTGTTTTATTTCCATTATATGTATAAAATTACTAAAATGGTGTTTTAAGTCTTTCTTTGCTTTGTCAAATCCGTTGAGCATTTTGCTAGTTAGTAACATTCCAGTCAGAAAGCAACCATAAACAATGCTTGTTGCACTTAATTTTGTAAAGGTCCCCAAATTTGGTATAAATGAAATGATGACGGCGATTCCTAACCCGATGATTGCTGTAGCCAAGTATGCCAAGCCAAATCTAAGTATTGCGTCTTGAGTATATTTTGGTCGTTGAATGCAAAGGTAAACCACTAAGAGAAAGATTGCAGTTGTGTATGTAAGTATTTCATTAGAAATATTTTCTAACTTTACGGTTATTAGCATGGGGGATATTATCCCAAAGAATAGTATTACTAAATTTATCCTTGGGTGTTTGAAAGTTAATCTGAAATTGATGTGTAGTAAATAGAAATAGATAAAGTATACAAAAGTGCTTATCAATAATGCATAGATGTTTGTTTCATTGGTCCAAAGAGTTAGGAAAACGGCGCCCAGCGCAAATGGTATTAGGTAAGTGGCAAATGTTTGAACATCTTCTACACCAACTCTTTTGGTAAGGGTATTTCTTGTCCATATACTTTTGAGGGTTTTTGCTTTTTTCATTCTAAATTACTTAATTTAACAATAGATTTTTAATACATAACTTGTGGGATTTATCTATGCCTGAATGGGAATTTGATCAGCTTTGGATTTCTCCAGAGATAAAGGAAAGGGTTTATGGGGGCAAGGGTGTCATTAGGCAATCTGGTACGGGTCTATTGGAAATTGTGGGCTTACATGCGGGGAATATTATGGCTCTGTTAGTGGGATTATTATTAATTATCTTGGGCGGGGTAGTAATGCGTTTGCCAAATTCTGCAATTTTAGAAGACAAAGTTGTCCCGCTTGGTCTTGGATTGGCTGTATTGAGTGTTGGGGTTTCTCTATTTTGGCCTGGGCTGCAAGGTTTAGAAAAATATTGGAATAAATGATACATAACATTATTAACATTGCCTTGCCTTAAATTCATTATAGTTTTGACCAACGTTGGGCGCCTTTTTGTCTTAATCAGTATTGTACTCTCTCTCCACTTCTATCCGTCGTAACCCTATTTTTCCCAACGTCAACTGACGTATCTTTTCGTTAAAACCCTTCAAATAGCCAATTTAACGCATTCTAGCGGTTTTTCGCGCCACGTTTTGCCCCACTTTTGCTTCGTTTTACCCTATTTTTAACCTCGTTGTGCAGTATAATCATTCTTATCCTGCAAGTTTCCTAAGTAAAATACTGAAGAAAATGAAAAAGTGCCCTCAATAAGTTAGTAGTGGAAGCACGGCACCGTAGGGTGGCGCAAAGTGGCTTAAAAGTGGGTTTAGGGGCGAAAGGCTTAAATTGAAGAAAGGCGTTGGTTTGTGGGTTATTATGACAAGCTTGAGAAGAAAGGCAATTAAGGCAAGGAGAAGCTGGAATAGGGTGTTAATGGAGGCCCAAACCGGGGAAGGCCCAACCTCTGCTTGGCAAAGCAGTAAAAGGACAAATGTAATTAATCGCCTTGATATTGCCCTAAAGAGGCGTTTTAGCGCAGAGAAACGCTTGCATTTATCCGGCATGCCTGCAAAAAAGGCAAAATTAGTGTGGGGCAAAAAGGAGTGGGATACTGGTGCTGGCGGCGAGCATAAATTAACCTATTTCAGTAAAGGGCACCAAAAGGCAGAACAACGAAGAGGGAAAGCGCAATTAAAACGAAGTAAAAGAGCGTTTGATAATGCGAGAAAATCCCTTTAAGTAATAATTTGTTATGTATAAAGAAAGCCTTTTATTGTTCGGTGCCATAAACTTTGTATGCCTGTGCCACGTTATAAGAAAGAGCAAAGAAATGCCTTAAGAGTAAAGAGAGAGCTAAATCCATTCTTTGCGGACCTATTTCCTACAGATAAAGAAAGAATACAATTTGTCCGGACTGCGGCAAAATCAGCCCCATTTGATCCACTTAGAGTTAGCCCAAATAATGCTGGGGCCAAATCATTGGCGGATAGAAACAAGTTAAAATTCATTCAAAGAGAACGTGTTGCGGGGCTGCTCGCGGCCAGAACAAGGGGCAAATTACCTTAAAATCCATTTTTTCTTTTCTCGCCAAGGTTAGAAATGTCCTATATTTTGTGTAAAAATAAGTTGTTTGAAAGAATTGACTCTTGGTTATGTAGCCAAAAGAGGGGATTCTCTCTGTGGAATAATCTTTTTCCTTAAGACAATAATTATTGTCTGCGGCGTTTATTTGCCTTTCTTGATTTAGTTGTTCTTTTAAGGAAACAAATTATCTCCTCTTCACAAGCCCTCTCTTCCTGAGTATTCGGATTGTTTTTCTTCTCATGCTCCAAAATCTGCCGATTAGTGTTCCGGCAATTACACAGAAACCAAATGCCCCTGCTGCTGGACCGCTAACCCAAGCGCTGAATATTTGGGTTCGAAAAATCGCAAAAATCATGTAAATAACCAGAACAATTATTCCAATCCAATCCATTCGTGAAACAACTTTGTTGCTCTCCTCATGCCATGTTATGTTGAACATCCTTCCTGCAAAGAAGCCCACGAGTATTCCAATTAGTATTCCTGCGAGCGCGAGCGGAGCATTAATCGCCCCCATAAAAATATCATATGTAATTAACACAAGCAGAGCGAGAATTATAATGGCGAAGAGCGCCATGCGCATCCTTAATTTTCTGTCAACAAACCGCTTAACTATTTTGTGTCTTTTTGAAGGCATTATGCATGTGTGTTTGGGTGTATATATAAAGTTTGGTTATTTATCTCAAAAAAACCGATTTTTAGTTTGTGCAGTCTCAATAAAAATTTTTCGGTGCATAATTACCTAACGGAGGGATGTTTTGGGAGCTGAACTAATGTGGTTTAGGTGCAAGTTCTGTGGATTATATTTTGACAGCAGCGAACTGCTGGAAAAGCACTTGATGGAAAGTCATGAATCATTTACTTATTAATACACAGATTACACTTTTTGGCGCACTCATTAATGATTAAGGTGTTTTAGCCCCCAAGTAAATCCTTTTATTCTCAATTGTTCCTTCTAAAGTTATATGCCAAAAGAAAGTACAATTTCACTTGCCCTTGCTTCTCTTGATTATTTAAAGAAGAAAAAGGCGCCACTGTTTCTGACAACAAGCAACAGGTGGAAAGGAAGTCCAAATACGCCAAAGAGCACCGTACTTGCAAAAGCATTCCAAAAGAAACTCCCAAAATCAACTTTGATTGATATTCCTTCTTTGAATATTTTCCCGTGCGAGGGCAATGTTTCCCAAGACGGGGGGAATGATTGCGGACCAAAGAGCTCTGCTCTAAAGGATAAGGCAAAGAATCCCACAGGAAATCACCGCTGCTGGGCAAGCATTAACAATAACAGCGATGAACTTTGGAAAGTAAGTAAAGCGCTTTTTGCCTCTGACTGCGTTATATTCTTTGGCTCCGTGCGCTGGGGGCAGATGAATTCCTATTACCAGAAATTAATTGAGCGCTTAACTTGGCTTGAGAACCGCCACACTACTTTGGGTGAGGAAAACATTCTTGCGGGAATTGATGCAGGGATAATTGCGATTGGGCACAACTGGAATGCGGGTGCGGTTGTTGAAACCCAAAAACAAGTCCTAAAATACTTCGGGTTTAATATTATTCCCGCGCTCTCTTGGGGCTACCAGTTCACAAAACCTGATGATGAGACAAATGATTCTTATAAAAAAGCGGCGAAGGAATTTGGCGAGATACTTAAACAAGTGCAGAAAGTTTAGCTTGGATGTGTGCTAATTTATTCCTTGTGCTTATTGAATATACTCTGTCCAAGTAATTGGTATCTCAACTGCAGGTGCACTGCATCCACTGGTATTGTGTAATCCAATTAGTGTTGCAGGTATAATTGCCCCACATATCAAATCCGCAATCATACTGCGGTACAACTCCCGTTTCATCGCACATTTGGCAAGTGTATCCGTATCCGCCATAACTTAAGCAAGAGGTATTATTTGTCACCCAGCAGCGATTCTCGGGCCTGCAGTAAGTCATATTAGTATTTGTCTGTGTGCAATGCCAAAGAGGAGTAATGCAGGAACCATTTATGCAGGTTTTTCCGCTGCCGCATGCGCAGTCAGCAGGGTCATTTGAGCAGTTCTCTCCGTATGCGGCCTCGCATACTCCGTTTCCGAATGGACAAGTGCATTTCCAGCCAGTGGTTCCGCAGTAAGTAGTTGAGCTGATGTACCAAGTTGTGTAACTATTGTATCCTGAATGTGTGCACAAATAATATGGGGCTATGGATAAACTTGGATTTGCGCTGGTCACACAACTGCCAAGTCCCCCCATGCAGCTAGTGCAGGTGCCGCTTGTGGAAGATGTAATTGTGGAGCATGAACAATCAGCGGGGCAATTAGTGACAGATTCATTACTCTCACACACCCCGTTTCCGCACGCGACAGGGGCATATTTTTTTAGTGCCATTACTCCTGAAGAGGTTTTTATTCTGAATTTTGATGCATTTGTGTTTGCTGTATCAACGAGCAGTATCCCGAAATTTGTTCCATTTTTTGTGATTTTCAAGGCTGATGAATTTGCCGCTGCGTCGCAGGCGAATTTTACAATTGTGTTTCCGTCATATCCTCGCAGTCCGCAGTCAACTTCCGCCGCGAGCGAGAAGGACAGCAATAGAACAAACGCCATGCTAATTAAAATAATCTTTTTCATAAACCCATTTCCCAATAATTAAAACTAGATAATAATCAACTCGCCTTAATTAAAGTATCTTTAAGCGCAGTAACATTGATACTGGTTGTAATTAGTTACATATGTGTAAGTGCATGTCCACTGCATTGTCCAATAATCAATTCCGCATACCATTTCCGGGTACATTCCGCCGTACTCGCACACTACTTGGTTGTATGGGTAAAACACATAACCTTGGCTCGCATTGTATGAGTATGGGCAGGAGCCGTACGGGCGTGAAGTTCCCGCCCCGGAGCACTGCCACCACTGCGTAGAGGAGAATGTTCCCGAGTAGTAGCAGGTCCATTGCGGGATGAATGCGCATGTTCCCAAACTGCATACCCTTCCTCCGGTGCATCCGCAGTCTCCTCCGCATGTTAGGCATGTTTCTCCGTTGTTGCATACTCCGTCGCCGCAGTATGCGCATGACCCGCAGTCACTTGTGCAAGTTGAGCAGTTCTCTCCAATCCCCGCTTCACATGTTCCGTTTCCGCACGGAGCATATTTTTTTAGCGCCATTATTCCAGTGGAGGTTTTTATTCTGAATTTTGATGCATTTGTGTTCGTTGTGCTGACAAGAGGGATGCCATAAGTTACGCCTGTTTTGTTTATCTTTAGTGATGAAGATCCTGTTGCTATGTCGCATGCAAAATGTATTATTGTGTTTCCATCATATCCTCGCAGTCCGCAGTCAACTTCCGCGGCAAGCGAGAATGTTAATAGGAGGACTAACGCCATGCCAAGCAAAAAGTAATTCTTCACAACACTAACCTCAATAATAAAAAGATCAAATTAAACTTTTATGAAGTTATGAGCCACATTTGTCCTGCTACAGGGGAAGCGGGGTCAGTTGTTCTTGTTTCAATTACAAGCCCCTTTGTCGCGCTTAATATTCCTGTCGAACCAATTGTTACTGTTGGGGTTGGGTTGCCCGCCGCATCAGTAATGAAGAAAGCAATGCCTTGGTTTGCGAGTTGTATTAGCGCACCCGGTGCAGTTCCTGTCCATGCCGTTCCATTGAACCACGCATTGTTTGAAAAGTGCGCATAATTTGTTCCCGAACCTGTTCCGCCGTTTAGATATGCTGACCCAATCTTTATTACGGCATTGTGGTCAAGGATAAGTTTGATTGCTGATTTTCCTGCCAGAGTAATTGCGGTTCCATCGTCTGTGATAATCGAGTTTCCAATTGTTGTTGAAGTAAGCCACTTGGTAATTGTATTTGCGATTCCTCCGCTTAAGGATGCCCCGCTTGGTGCTCCTGAAATATTAGCATTGCTTCCGCATGTCCAGGTTTTTGAGGTGTTATTCCAATATAAAATATTTCCATCTCCCGTGCACCCGTTTACTCCGGTTCCGCCGTAAGTTGCTAGAATAATGTTGTTGTCAGCGATTGTGCTACTGCCAACTCCAATTGTCGATAATTGGTGCGAGGGTCTTGCGGTGTTAAGCACTCCCGCAGAAACAAAGACCAGTCCGATAAGAATAAGCGCAAACAATATTGCCACTCTGTCAAATTTGCTTAGTATCAAGATTTCGCCTCTAAAGTATAACAATTATCTGGAATATAAACCTTGGTGCTTCGCCAAGGCGAGCAAAAGAACTATAATTTGAAAGGAGGGGAGGTTTTCTTTTAATATCTTTTTCCTTTCTATTAGTAGCATGCTTTCAAGAGAATTGTTGCTAAAAAAAGCCGTTTTTGAGCGCTATACCTTTAAGCCTCATACAAGAATACACTTTGACACATTTGCCCGGGAGGAAAAGCTTTTGAAAAAGAATCTTGGGAAAATTAAGGATAAAGAGATTGAGCACGTTGGGAGCACCGCGATTCACGGACTTGGCGGAAAAGGCATTGTGGATATTCTGATTTTTGTTCAGAAAAAGAATCTTTCAAAAGCCAAAAGAGGAATCATAAAATCAGGATTTAATTATAACGGAAACTGGCAGAAACGCAGATATTTTTTCAGCAAGTATTATTTACACAAAAAGCGCGCTCATTTGGTTCATGTGCACTTAACAGCTGAGACAAAAGAGTTTCACAAACTCCTTGCGCTGGTTGATTATTTGAAGCGCAATAAAACCGCACGCGCAAAATATGAGAAGCTTAAGAGAAAGGCAAGCGAAATGTACTGGACTAATGGGGAGAATTATAGGAAGTTTAAGAAAAAGTTACTTTCAAAGCTCGCGAAGAAGGCGCTTTTGGATTACAGACAAAGTTAGTGCGGTTTTACGGTTTTTGCCCGCGCAAGGATTCATTTTTATCCAAAGAATTTATCAATCTCCTTCTCCGGTTCATTTGTTTTTTTCATCTCAAAGTCCTTTGGGTAGTATTGCCGAAATCTCTCCTCCCCAAATCTCTCATCAACAAATACTATTACTCCTCTATCAGTTTCTGTTCGTATTACTCTTCCGGCAGCCTGCATCGCCTTGGTTATTGCGGGTCCGTTGTACGCATACTCCCATCCTTTGTGGAATTCCTTTTCATAAAAATCAATTAGGGCTTGGGTGGTGATATCCATTTTTCCAAAAGGGACTCCGATAATTATCGCGCAGGATAAATAATCCCCCGGAAAATCAATTCCTTCCGCGATGCTTCCTCCGCTCACAGCGAGGAGGACTCCTCCAAAGCGGGAGCCAAGCAACTTGAAGTTATGTATTAGCTTTGTTTTTTCATCCTGACTCATCTCAGGCTCCTGCTTGAGAATTTGCCTGCGCGTTTTCATTGCGCCTTTCACACTTTGCATAACATCAAATGAGGGAAAGAATACGATTGTATTTCCCGGGACCTTTGCCACCGCGCGGTCAATAATTTCCGCGATTTGTGTGTACTGTCCAGTGCTCCTTGAAGTATATTTTGTTGTAACTCCCCCCACAAACAAGTTAATTCTGTTTTCTTTTGGAAAAGGGCTTTTGTATTCCTTTCTTAAAAGTCTTGGGTTTGCGGTTTCTTTTTTTGTTTGAGAGAGTTCTTTCGCGCTCGCGAATTGCTCCTTAACATTTTGGTTATGTAGTAATTGTGTTTTTTCTTTTTCAGTTTTTCTCTCCCCGCTCTCGGTTATGCCAAGCACATCAGAATACATTTGGAGCGGAAGTAAAGTTCCGGACATTAGAATCGCGGAGTGAACTTTTGAGAGTACTTCGCTTGCAAGCTCCGACGGGTCCATCGGATAAACCCCGATTCCAAGCGAGCCCTTTCTTTGCACAAGATAAAGGGTGTGCTGTTTCTCGTGAAGAAGAGTAATTAGAAAGGAGCAAAGCGCCATAAGGTAAGAATTCTCGGTTTTGTTCTTTGTCATGAACTTCTCTGCGGTTTCCTCCATCTGCATTATTCCATCACGCGCAATTTTTCGTAAAAAATCAAGCTCATGCGCTTCAATTCGTGCCTCGGATTTATCCAGTGAGAGTTTCTTTCCAAGCGCAAGCATTTCCTTTTCAATATCCTTAAGCAAAAACTCAACCTCAAAGTCCCCCACATTCTTCGCTTCCTTAATGGCTTTTTCAAGAGCGGAAACATCAAAACTTGTCTCAAGCATGTCCCTCAGCCGCTCAGGCAAATTATGCGCCTCATCAACAATAAGCACAATATCCTCTAGCTGTGTTTGCGCTGCCCCCAAAATTCCCTCGCTAATATCCTCATGGAAGAGGTGAGAATAGTCCCCGATAATCAGATGGGCGCCCTTAATCATTTCAAGCGTGATTTCATATGGGCAGAGTTCTCTGTGCTGGCACTGCTCCTTAATGTGTAAGTAGGAGTTGTTGTACTCTTGCAGCACCCCGCGTTTGAGCCGCATAGAAACCGCTTTTTGCTTTGGGGTATATCCTTTCGCGTTTGTAAAGTATTTGCATGTTTTATCTTTTTTCCTTTTCGCGCACGCCTCGTAGAAACCCATTCCTGTTCTTGAGGTAAAAGGATCCACACACATTTGCTTTCTCCCGACAAGATCAATTGCTTTGATTCCAAGATTGAATTTCTCATTCATCATTCTCGCGGTCGCAAGAACAATTTCATGCTGGGAGATCTTTGGGGTGAGGAAAAAAACCTTTTTGTTATTCTCAAGCGCATAACTAAGTGCAGGCGCAAGTGAGGATACAGTTTTTCCCAGCCCAGTTGGCGCATGAGCGAGAAATATCTTTCCTTTAGTAATAGCTTCCGCGGCGTCTTTTACAAATTCGTTCTGCTCCGCTCGCACCTTCTCGTGAGGAAACCATACCTTCATGAAGTAGAGGCAGAGAAAGAGTGCTTTTAATTATTTGTAAGGGGCTTTGCCGGATAATTAGAAGAGAGATTAACTTAGAATTAGCAAGTCCTGTTCTCCCACATTAGTCCTGGATAATCAGTGCCATTACAGATGCTCCAATTCCCATCTGTTGTTGAGTAATTATTTCCGGAAACATTTGTCCAGGTTCCCCATTAGTTCAGAGGCTCATTTGATTTTGAATAGAATGTTGAAGAACTTCCTGTCGGGGAGTTTGTGATGCTTCCAAAATTAACTCCCACAGGGTTTCCATAATAATGGCTTCCTGTTACCGTTCCGGTGGAGAATGTATTTCTTATGGTTCCCTCGTTGTCCCCCACTAAGCTCCCGTCATAAGTGCCTGATGCCAAAACGTCGCCGGTGGCAAATGAGTTTTGAATTGTGGCCCTATTCACTCCCGAAAGCCCGCCAACGGTTGCTCCTCCCAAGAAATTCACAGCTGAATAACTGTTGAGTATTGTTCCATAATTTCTTCCGCTTATTCCCCCAACTTCATAGCCGTCGAACACTTGTCCTGTTGTGTAAGAATCTTTTATTGTCCCGCCATTATCCCCAGCGATTCCTCCCACCCTCCAGTTGCCTGTTATGTTAATGTTTGTCAGCCCCAAATTCTTCACAGTTGAGGAAACGGATGTGAAAAGACCTACGCCATCTGTTGATGGGCGCAAGATATAAATGTAGGATATAATTTTATTGTTTCCATCAAAGGAGCCTGTTAAAGGAAGAGGCGAAAATCCAACTCCCTCGTTCCAGCTAATGGTGGCTGAGCAGTCTATTCCGGAGATTAAAGAATAATTTGAGGATGGTGAATTATTAACATCCTGAAGCATCTGGCAGTCACAAATTGTGTAAGGGGAGCCCGTGCTTCCGCTCCCGCTGAAAAAGTATCCTCCGGCTGTCCGGTTATTGCACTGGAAGTAATTAATGCTTCTTGAGGAAGTTGAAGTTGCATTATTTGAGAAATCAATGCATCTTATATCCCATTGGTGGGTTCCCGGGGAAAGAAGCGCAACATTGTAATCCAATAACACTTGTGTATTTGCATCAATTGAAGAAATTGAATTAACATCGCTTCCGTCAAGATTAAGGAAGCACTGCTTAATTGCATTATTATCGCTTGCCGAGAAAATAAAACTCACTTTTCCGTTGGCGGGATAATTATCCTGTGGAGAATAAAGCCTTACTGCAGGCGGATTATTATCCGAAGGAAGTACAATTTCGGTTTGGTTTACGGCGACCGATTTATCCACACAGTCAACTGTCAAAGAGTAGCTAGTGCTTTTTTGCAGTCCATCCTGTGTGGTGTAGTATATTATTGCGGTGCACGTTTTTACCGTGTTTATGTTTTCTATTGTGCAGGAGCAGGCATTTTGAAGATTTGTTAATGAAAAAAGAAGTTCTGAGCCGGAAGCAAGCTGCTGATTATAATTATTATCAACACCATCAAGGGAGATTTTATTTACTGTCAGCATATCCCCTGAATTATTTTGAAGATTCAATAGCCCGTTTCCATCCATAGCGACAATTGCGTCAGCAATGCTTAAACCCCCTTGAGTTAAATTCCCAATTTTACCGCTAGTGGTTGCAATGCTTTGCGGGTTTGTGTTCGAGCCAACTAGTCCCACAACAATCAAAGAAATTATCACAATAACCGCAAGCACAACCAAATACTCAATCGTCCCTTGGGCGGTTCCTTTGAGGTTAAATGAATGCATACTGCGGTAGAATTACTTTTTTGTATTATATAATACTTCTTTTTTAGTTTTCTTTCTTCAAAAAACTTAATATTCTCCAAAGCCCTTAGTATATTATGGGAAAATCTGTGAATCAGATGCAGGGGCTTGGCGCAAGATTAAGAAGGTCTGCTGCAGAGCGCCAAAGAGCATTTAGTGAAGTTGTTTTGGATGCAAAAGGAATGAAGCCAAAAACTTTAATGCGCCCAAGGCTTGGAAGAAGAAGCGCATCCGGTCCCGGAGGCAAGTGGTTTCAGAGTGATATGATTAGAAATCTTGGGAGCCTGGCGTCAAATGAAAGGTGTCCTAATCAGGCGGTGGCAAAAAAACTGTATACTATTTTAACCTCTGCCCGCGGGGGGGATTTGCAAATAGCAGAATATTCCACAGAGGCGGGGGCATTAAACGAACTATTGGTTAAGCTTTTGAAAGCAAAGGGGAGAATAAGTTTAACTCCTCTCCAACAAAGAGTGCTTGCAAGTTTTGGGGTTTAGTTATCTCAAAAGCCGCTCACTAATTTCTAAGCTTTGTTAACCCGTTAACGCAGTGCTTTACTTCCCCGCTTTTGAGTGCAAGCACCATTTGCTCCGCAACCTCAAGCGCAACATTCTCCTGTGCTTCAGTAGTTGATGCTCCTAGGTGAGGAGTGCAGGTGACCTTTGGATGTGCGATTAATTCCTTGTTCAATGGAGGCTCTTCGTTATAAACATCAAGCCCCGCGGCCGCAACTCTTCCATCCGCGAGTGCGTTAAGAAGCGCACTTTCATTAATCACTCCTCCGCGCGCAACATTAAGGATGTAAACTCCTTTCTTCATTTGCGCAAATTCTTTCTCCGCAATCATGTTCTTTGTCTTATCAGTAAGCGGAACATGCACTGTAATATAATCAGCGTTCTTGTAAATCTCCGCAAGCTCCGCCTTTTTCACTCCAAGCTCCGCGAATTTCTCCGCAGGGAGGAAAGGGTCATACACAATTACTTTCATTTCCATTGCGAGCGCGACTTTTGCAACCTTCTTTCCAACATTACCAAATCCAATTAACCCCAAAGTTTTTTCTTTGAGTTCAGTTCCCTCAAAGCTCTTCCTATCCCACTTTCCTTCCTTCATGCTTTTTGCAGCGTGATGAATATGCCTTGGTATTGCCATCATGAGCGCAAGGGTGTGCTCCGCGGCGGCGTTAGTATTCCCAAAAGGAGTATTCTCAACAACAATCCCAAGAGACTTTGCGGAATCCTTATCAATATTATCTGTTCCCACTCCCGCTCTTCCCACTATCTTCAATTTTCCCTTCGCTCCAGCTTCAAGAACTTTCTTAGTAATTTTAACTCCGCTTCTCACAACAAACCCGTCATATTCAGGCGCAAGTTTTGCAAGCTCATCCTCTTTAAGCCCAAATTTAGCGTCAACCGCTATTCCCGCAGAGGTCATTATCTTCATCGCAGTATCAGAAACCGAATCGCATAACAAAACCTTTTTATCCATCAAACCAACCTCTTGTGCTTTTGTTCTTAAGAAAAAAGTTTTAGTGGATAGGGTTTAAATAAGTTAATATTGCGCTCAAAGTCAAGTTAAGAAATTTTGGGTTAAGTATTTGTTTTGGGGGTATTATAAATCAGCAGCTCTTATTTTCCCATGTGAGCCATGGATAAGTGCTTCCATTGCAAATGCGCCAGTTACCATCAATAGTTCCCCATGTGTTTCCTGAGATTTGTGTCCATGTCCCGCCGTAGCACCCTTCATAGCTCTCGCACACAGTTCTCCCTGATGCGTCCCATGCGCGGCAATTACCATTGCTCACAGCGCTGCACCCGCCCTGTGCGTTGCATGTGCTTGTGGTTGTGAAGTTTGTTGTATTGCACTCAGTTGCAGGCCCGGTGCATGCATTATAATATGTTCCATTACACAGCGTCCCATAGTATGTTCCGCTGCAAGTGTTAAATTCCCCGTCAAAAACGCATCCGTTATGCGCATAGCAGGTTTCGCTTGTGACAAATTCACTGCAGTCCAGTGATTCCAAACTACACCCCTCATGATTAGTTTCACAAGTGGTTCTGTTGGTGGAGTCCCACGTATGACAGTCGCCTGCGCTTGATGCCGTGCATCCTCCTTGTGTGTTGCATGCCGCGATGGTTGTGAAGTTTGTTGTATTGCATTCAGTTGCGGTGCCAGAGCAGGAAGAATAATAATTTCCATAACAACTGCCATTATACCCCGCGCCCCATGAAGCCAAAGGAAATGTATCAATAAGATAGTAACGCCCTGAATTAGAATCCGCCAGCGTCCAAAAAGAAGTTAGTGCGGAACCATTTGCCACTAGCCCGCCAAATAAACTCCCTTGGTTTATCGTGCTTGTTGAGTATGAATCTATAACGGTACCTTGATTTCCAACAAGAAGTCCTCTTTCACCATTTGAGGAAACTGAACCCGCAGAATAAACATTTATAACACCCGTCCCGCCAACCCCGACAATTCCTCCGACTGAGAGCGCGGAGCCATAAATGGAACCAGAAACGAATGAGTTCCTAATTATGCTCTCATTTCTTCCCGCAATTCCTCCAGTTACCCCCCAGCTGGAAACGCTTTCTCCAGTGAGACCTAAATTATAAATCTCTCCATAATTCCACCCCACAAGCCCCGTATATCCGTTGTTGGGCAGATTGATGTATAAACCAGAAACTATCTTGCCATTTCCATTAAGGGTTCCTGTGAACTTCCCCGGGAGCGTTGAGAGAGTTCCAATTTGTGCGAATGAGAAACCAACAGGTTTGAATCCTTTTTGGCTGTTCCAATTAATTGAATTTGAACAATTAATATCTTTAAGCAAAATATAATTTGCGCTCAAATTGCTGTTCATGTCCTGGAGCATGTTACAGTCGCATATCCCGTAAGGACTTGCGAGCGTTCCGTTCCCGCTGAAGAAATACCCTCCCGCTGTGCGAGTACCGCAGTTGGCAATAGATGGAAGAGGTGTGATTACATTAACATCAGGCGCAAGAGTTATCCCGTTCTCAATACAATTAACGTTTATTGAATAAGTGTATTTCTTTTGCAATCCGTCCTGTGTGTTGTAGTAAATCTCGGCATTGCAGGTTTTTGTTTTTCCTTCATTTCCGCTGCATGAACATGCGCTCTCTAAACTCTGAAGAGAAAAAGAGAGCTTGGAGTAAAACTTTAGTTTTGTATTAAAATCATTTTCTTTTCCGTCAAGCGTGATTTTTGTTATGGTAAGAATATCCTCGGAATTATTTTTCAGGCTGAGTACTCCGCTTCCGTCGCTTGAAACAATCGCATCCGCGATGCTTAACCCGCCTTGGTTTAATCCGCCAAGAGTATTTCCGCCGACAGCGACATTTTCAGGGTTAGAAGTGGACCAGACAAAGATAACTACTGAAAGAGAAATAACCATTACTATCCCAAGAATAACGAGGTATTCAATTGTCCCCTGGGCTCTTCTTTGTTGCATAACATGAGAAGTGATTGTTTATATAAAAATGTTTCTGGAGAGGGGACTTTGTCTAAAAAAGAGGGATTTCTATTCTAAGATATTTGGGTTTAGCAGCTCTTGTAAAGCGTGTTGAAGAGCATAGATAAAGCGTTTTATTTTCAGTTTCAGCACGCTTTATTTTCCCATGTGAGCCATGGGTATCCTGCCCCTCTGCATATGCTCCAGTTGCCGTCTGTGGTTGAGTATTTGTTTCCTGAAATATTTGTCCAAGTGCCCCACGAAGCCATAGGCTCGTTTGTATCATAATAAGCCCAAGTAGGATTACTATTTCCTGAGTTCACGCCTGTTCCTGTTCCGCATTCTGCCTGCTCAGTTCTATACAAGTCACAATAACTATTTGTTGCGCTTCCAACATATCCGGTTAACCCGTGTGTGTAAGTGGATCCCACTGTGCGCCCGCTGGCAAAAGAATTCACAAGCGGACCGCCGTTATATACAAGTACCCCCGCAGCCAAGCCGTTGACTGTGCCCGCGGTATAACTATTTATTGTTGTTCCGTAGCAGGTAGTTGAGAATCCTCCCGCACCTGAAGAATTTGATGTAACATTTGCTGTGGAATAACTATTGAGTATTGTCCCAGAATTATTTCCTGCTATTCCTCCCGTTCCATTCATATTCGGTCCAACTCCGCTTGACTTTACAGTAACACTTGATATTATCCCATAATTGATTCCCGCAAGCAGTCCTACTTCGCCGGAGTTGCCCCCGCTCTGATTATTGCACCAGGATGTTCCTAACGCAAAAGAATTATACTGCCCAATAAATACTATTACATTTGAATCAACGATTGCAAGTTTTTGTACTTTTCCGCCTGACAAAATACTATCAAATATTCCTCCTCTCTCGCAGTTCGCTCCCTCGGTGAGTGTTTTTCTAATATACAATTTGCTGATTGTTTTTGCGTTGCCGTCAAGAAACCCGTTAAAGGAAGAGATTGGGGTGAATCCTTTCCCGCTGTTCCAATTTATCGTGTCAGCGCAGTTGATGTCTTTAAGCAAAGCGTATCGTGCGGTTAAGTTGCTGTCTATTTTTTGCAGCATTACGCAGTCACATATTCCATAAGGGGTTGTACTGCTTCCGTCCCCGCCAGAGAAATATCCCCCCGCGCTGTGACTAGTGCAGTCGCTCTCAACCCGTGCAAGAGTAAGGTTTCTTGAAGCGCTTGCTTTGGCAGAGTTATTGCTATAATCAATGCAATTAATGTCCCATATGTGGGTCCCAAAGCTTAGTGAATCAATTGAGTAATAAATTGAGTTTGATCCCTGCGCAGGTGAAGAAACCTCATTTTTATCTACCCCGTCGATGAGAAGAATACACTTTTGCAGGTCATTATTGTCTCCTGCGCTAAACAAAAAGCTTGTTGTCCCGCCATAAGAAAAAATGTTATCGCTTGGCGAGGATAATGCGATTGTTGGAGGAGTAGTGTCCGTCCCAATAATCGTGTATGTAATATTTCTTGTTGCTGGTGAGTCAGAAATCCCTAAAGTATCAACGCAATTCACATCCCAAGTATGCAGACCCGCTCCAAGAGCTGACAAATTATATGTGATTGTGTTGCTGGAATTATTAACCACCCCAGTCAATTGCGCCCTTGAAACATTATCAACTAATAAATCGCAAGAGCTTAGTGAATTACTTGCGCTTACATTGAAAATAAAGTTTGTGCTGTTGCTTGATACTGTTGCTCCTGCAGAGGGCGAACTGAGAGTTACAAATACTACTCCTTCAGGGGTGATTACTCCATTTGTGTCAACTGCCCCTCCATTGTTAGCCGCGAGCGCAGTAGCGGCGCACTCAATGGTTACTGAATAAGTGTCCTTTTTCCCTATTCCGCTGCCCGAAGTGTAGTATATTACCGCTTCGCAGGTCTTTGTTTTTCCCTCATTTCCTGCGCATGAACACGCATTTTCTAGGTTGCTTAATGAAAAAAGAAATCTTGATCCAAGTCCTATTCGTTTGTTAAAGTTATTATCCGCCCCATCAATAGAGATTCCAGTTATAGTCATCCTGTCCCCCGAGTTGTTCTGAAGACTAATTAATCCGCTCCCATCAGTGCCGATAATCGCATCCGCGATGCTGATTCCACCTTGTGTTAAGTTACTTGTTTTTCCGCTGGCGATTGCCACTCCTTCAGAATTATTAGTTGAAAGTATAAGCGTAGCGACAACTAAAGATATGATAATAATTATCCCGAGTATAACAAGATACTCAA
>CABMEU010000018.1 GCA_902385225.1 uncultured archaeon
AACCATTTTTGAGATTGACTGAAGCGTTGCCATTCTCCTATTCATTAAAAAAAGGACTATTTTGCGCACGGATTCCTGGCGAAGAAGATTCATCAGTCTTGAATCCACTTGCTCTGTCCTCAAAGCATAAAAGTGAGAAAATTTTCCCTGCTTTTCTTCCTTAATAAAATTCTTTTTCTTTAAGTAATCTATATGGTACTGAAGAGCGCCGGTTGCAATCCCAACTCTTCTCTGAATCTCCCTAAAGTGAAGCCCGGGGTTGCTTGCGATGGTAGAATATATTTTGTCCCTTGGGGTCAGGGCAACCACTTCATCTAGTTTCTTGAGCAAACCCAAACACCGCCGGAGGACTTTACTTCCTGAAGATTCCCACAAACAGCGCGAGAATCATCAATAGGTCAAAGAATCCCTGTATAGCATCATTCATGAATGTGCCTGGAGAAACATAAATGTCCACTACTATCAAAAGGCGCTTAGCAAAAAATATTGCAAATGCCGCTGCAACCCACGCAAGCCTCGGAGATTTTTTTCTATTAAATGCCATTACCGCGATTGCGACAAGAACTATTGAAACCAAAAATACTATCCAAGCTGTAATTGGATTAGCCAAAGCAATTTCATTTACTGGGTCCCTCAAAAAATCCCAAGGCGCCGCAAACGCGCTTGCGCAAAAGGAAATTAGCCCGAATAAAAACACTATTTTTCTATAATCCAAATAACCGCCCCCATTTGGCAATACAAAGACACCCAAAGGGCTTAATTAGCCTTTCGGGTGAAAATGAAAGGACTAAACAAGTAGTGAAAGTTTGCTTATAAAGGACTTGTGGTACAGGAAGAGCATTTTGGCGTGCGAGAATTGTACCTGAAAGATATGTCCGGCGCGCTAATAATCAATTTAGGAAAGTTTCTTCTTCAGCTCTTCAAGAACTATCTTGGGGCTTACAGTTCCCTTTGCTTCCCTCATCACAAGCCCCGCAAGGAAATTAAGCGACTTCTCATTTCCCCCCGCATAATCAACAACCGCTTTTCTATTTGCATTAATTACTTTGTTTATAATTGAGTCTAAATCAACAGTTGCGGAGATAAGCAAATTATTTTTTTCAAGGAAAACCTTTGGGCTCGATTTGTCACCGCTAATATAATTAATCACAGATTGCTTTGCGTTCTTATCAGAAACTTTTCCGCTTGAGAGTAGTTGAACAAGTTCAAGCAAATCCTCCGCCTTAACATCAACATCAGAAAGCGAGAGTGAATCATGATTAAGCACAGCAAGCACTTCTCTTGTAAGAAGGCGCGCGGCAGTTATTGCATCTGCGCTCTTTGAAACAATACTGTCAAATAATTTTCCAAGCACAAGGTCAGAACAGAGCACCCTTGCATCATACTCGCTCAATTTGTACTGCTCCTGCAGGCGTTTTGCTTTTTGTTCAGGAAGCTCGGGAAGCTCAATTTTTATTTTTGTTAAGAATTCCTTTGAGAGCGTTACCTTCACAAGGTCTGGGTCAAATATATACCCATAATCAGCTTCAGTTTCTTTCTTTCGCAACTCAACAGTTGTGCCGGTTTCCGCGTTAAACGCGCGCGTGTGCTGTTCAATTTTATTTCCGCGCTTTACTTCCTGCTTCTGTCTCGCAAGTTCAAATGTAAGCGCCTTCTCAACCGCGGCGAACCCTGAAACGTTTTTTATTTCAGTTCTCTCCCCGCCGTTAATTGAAATATTGCAATCCACTTTCAGAGTGGTGTCTGGCTTTAGCACCTGCAAATAACCCAATACATTCTCAAGCAAATTCATAAACTCGCGGGCTTCAGCAGGAGTGGAGAGGTCTGGCTGGGTGACAATCTCAATCAGCGGCATTCCCGAGCGATTATAATCAATCAAAACATATGAGCTCTTACCCATTCCGCTCGGATGAACTAGCGCAGCAGGGTCCCACTCAATATGCGCCCTCTTAATCCCAACTTTCTTTCCGCTATTTAAGAAAACGAACCCGTTCTCCGCAACCGGAATTTCATATTGAGTAATTTGATAATTGCTCGCCATATCAGGGTAAAAATAAGTTTTTCGGCTGAAGAAAAAGTCTTCATTAATTTTGCAATTTAGCGCAAGGCCTATTTTTGTCGCGAATTCCACAGCTTTTTCGTTAAGTACTGGCTTTGATCCCGGATGACCAAGACAGATTGGGCAGCAGGATGAATTTGGAAGAGTACTGTCGGTAGCGCACGCGCAGAACAATTTGCTTTTCGTATTAAGCGAAGCGTGAATCTCAAGCCCAATCATTACTGTTGTTTCGTCGCTCATTCCATCACCTTCGCAAAAGAGTAAAGCCGCCTCTCCTGCAAGTGAGGAGCAATAGCCATTAGCCCAACAGGAAGCCCGTTGATGAATCCCGCATTAACACTAATATGAGGAAGACCCGCAAGATTTGCTGGCACGGTGCACAAATCCATTGCAAAATTTTGGAGCGGGGTTAATTCTTCTATCTCACAAAATTTTGGAGCAACAACAGGCATCGTTGGATTAAGAAGCAAATCGTATCTCTTGAAAGCGTTGTTAAATTCATTAATTAATTTTGTCCGAACACGCATCGCTTTGAGGTAATAGGCGTCACGATACCCGCTCATTCTCGCAAATGTCCCAAGAATTATTCTTCTCTTCGCCTCGTCACTAAATTCTCTGCTTCTTATCTCAGAAAAATATTCATCAAAGTGCTTTCCACCAACATCACCCTGCGCACCGTATCTCAGTCCAGAGAGCTTTGCGAGGTTTGTTGATGCCTCGCAAGTCGCAATAATATAATACGCCGCAAGCGCGTACTTCACATTGAGCGGAAGCGATACCTCTTCCACTTCATAAAACTTTCTCAACTCGCTGATTTTCTTCTGAACCACTTTTTTTACTTCCTCATCACACCCTTCAAAAAAATCTTTTATTACCGCAAGGCGCTTTATTGTCGCATCCTCTTTTTTGAACCCGTTCTCAAGCGAAGTGGAATCACGCGCATCATATCCCGCAATTACTTCAAGCAGAAGCGCAGCATCCTCAGCATTTTTTCCAATCGCGCCTATTTTATCAAGCGAATTTGCGTAATCAATCAAGCCATATCTTGAAACTAATCCATATGTTGGAGTAATCCCAACGATTCCGCAAAAACTCGCGGGCGCCGCAATGCTTCCCCCTGTGCTCTCCCCAATCGCAACATGGAAATTTTTTGTGAACGCGGTAAAACCAGCGGCTCCTCCGCTTGAACCCCCGCAGCTTCTCTCATTGTCAAAAGGATTTTTTGGAACTTTCTCCGTGTGAGTGGCAAATGTCCCAAAACCAAATTCATCCTGAGTGGTTTTTGCCAGAATTATCGCGCCCTCCGCTCTTGCGCGCTCAATCACATTCGCGTCAAATAATGGCTTGTATCCTTTAAGTATTTTTGAGCCGGCTTTTGATTCAATCCCCTTAACGCAAATCGCATCTTTTACAGTAACCGGAACACCAAATAATTTTCCTTTATACTTCGCTTTCTTTAATTCCGCAACCTGCCTCAAAACATCAGCAGCATCAAATTCTTCAATATAATTTAATTTCTTCATGTTTGAGTTCTTAATCTCAGAAATCACTCCCGCAAGATTCTTCTCAACAAGCGAGAAATCGTTCTTCGCTTGCTCAACAAAAAAAGCAATTGTTTCTTCTCTTTTTACCATAAAAACACCTTAGACTAATTTTGTATTATTTCATGACTTTCGGCCCTTTGAAGTAACCGTTCTCCCTTAACTTTGCTGAAGCGTTTTTTAACGCCTCTTCCTGCGTAATTCCTTTTTTCACTTCATCCTTCCTCATTCGGTTTGAAATCGCTACCGGCTGAAAGGAAGGCTCTTCTTTTGCATCAATCTCATCAAGTTTGCTGAAAGAATCAACAATAATCTCCTTTATCTGCGGAACAAACCTCTCAAGCTCCGCATCAGTGAGATTTAGGCGGGCGTTCTTTGCAACCTTTGCGATGAGCTCTTTAGTAACTTCCACTTTAGCCATGAATAAAACAACCCCAAAAGGATTTTTATAGTAAACCGCAAAAACAATTTTGCCAAAATAAAGCGGTTTACTATCCATTAACCCGCCAATCAAATGCTAGCCTAGCGGGTCAATATAAAACCAAAAGCGGGAACAGAAATGAATTTAATCCTGATTAAACACACTTATGCTTGATTATATGACCTACCCACAATTCAACGGCAAACACCTGGAAAAAGCGTTGTTTAGCCCCGAAGATTATATCAAATGGGATAAAATCTCAAAACGCTGGAACGGCAGAAAACCATCGCGATACATTTTCATATATTCATCAAAACTCCTTAATCGCTTCAAGAGAAAATACAAACCAAAGAAGATTGTCCTTTACAATGCCGTTACGGTTTATCAATACAAAAATATAGGTGTTGTTCGAATGACTGGAATAGGTGCGCCGCATGCAGCAACCATTCTAGAAGAAATAATTGCCCTCGGAGGAAAAGAGATTCTAAATATGGGGACAGCCGGCGGGCTTGCAAATTTTGGAACATACCTTTGTGATAAAGCAATCAGGGACGAAGGAACAAGTTATCATTATGCCCCCCACGAAAACTTTTCATACCCTAATAAGGCACTTACTGCAAGTTTTGGGGAATTTTTAAAGTCAAAAAAAATAGACTTTGAGTTCGGGGCAACATGGACAATTGACGCCCCATACAGAGAAACAAAAGCAGAGATAAATCATTACAAAAAAGCAGGAGTAAAAACAGTTGAAATGGAGACATCAGCGTTATTCACAATTGCGAAAATAAGAAAAGTAAAACTCGCGGCAGCGTTTATTGTTTCAGATGTTTTAGGAAAAAAATGGGACCCGCAATTCGATACAAAAAAAGTTAACATTGATTTAAATAAAATTTTTGATTTGGGTGTTGAGTTTCTTCTTAAAAAATAAAGTTCTTATCCCCTAAGTTTTTGTTTTCTGCCTGCAGTAGAATTTAGTTTCAAGACTGTTTTTGCACTCGCTGTCCGCCGACCAATTCTTCGCGCGTTAAACCTTCTCCCAGAATTAATCCAAACCGCATTAACTTCAAGCCCTTTCTTTTTTGCGAGTCTCTCAGCCACCCTTGCAAGCGCGATGCCGATTGTTTCCCCTTTTTGTTTTAAAAACTCTCTCGAAGGCTTTGCCCAAATTTCAGTAATATAAACTCCGTGTGGATTCACAGCATAAGCCATCGCCCCGATGAGTTTTCCCCGGTATAGAACGCAGAGCTTTTCCTTTTGAATCATTGTTCCAAAAAAAAGTATATCCTTTTTATTAGCAGAATTACCCGAATAAACCGAGTGAAGCCTTTCTATTGCCTCCGCCTGCAAACCCTTATTCAAATTATTAAATCTCACAAAGACAAATCTGTCTGATTTACTTTGAGCAGCCATTTAGAACTCCCCCAGCATTTTCTGCTTGTGCTGCTTTAGGGGCTTCGCGTTGAAACCGAGTTTGTTTAATTTTCTTGCGAATTCCTCACAAAAGCCGTGATCAGTGAGAATAAGCTTTGGGTTTGATTGTCTCACATACTCGATTAATTCATTATAATCAGCGTGATTGCTTAGCGGGAATGTTTCATCAAAGGCGCCCCGGTGCTTCCAGCCTGTCGCAAGAGCGGAAAATATTTTTCGCTTATCAAAATGCTCAAGCGTTGCGAACAAATGCCGGTCAACTAACTGAGGAGGCATAATGAGAACGCTTGAATCCTTCAAATTGTGGTCAAGCTTTAAGGATTTACCAAGTTTCACCCCGTGCTTTTCGTAAATTTTGTTGGATTCAAAAATAGAATCATGAACAATCGGAATAACTCCCGCATCATTGCTTATTTTTGTTAATTCCTGCGCTTTTCCAAGAGAATACCCCGCGAGGAGCACTAAGCCTTTCTTGGAATTCTTCTCCACCCAAGTCGTCATCTCATTCGCAACATCAATTTGCTTTGGAAAAACATATTCAGGGGAGCCAAATGTAGTTTCAAGAACAAGTGTATCCGCTTTCAATGGCTCTGCCCCGCAAAACAAAAGCGAGTCCTGCAGACGAAAATCAGAAGTTAACGCAAAATCTTTCCCGTCAGCGCTAAACTTTGCCTGCGCAGACCCCAAAATGTGTCCGTTATTTGAAAGTTCCATCTCGAATCCGTCAATTTTGTGCTTTTTGTTTTTTTCAAGCGCGCAGAACTTTGCATCCCCGAATCTCTCTTTCACAAGGTCAATTGTTTCCGGAGTCGCAAAAAACTCCGCCTTCTTTGAGAGTTTTACGTGGTCGGAGTGCGCATGCGAAAGAAGAACCTTTCCTCCTTTTGGCACTTTATGGGGATCAATTAAAAAGTCCTTAAACAATAAACCGTTACCCTGCGAAAACATGAAGTAATAAGCCCCCAGCCTCTAATAAATCTTTTGGAAAATTTGGGGAAAACTATCCAATTCCATGATTTAGTTGATTTAAGTCAAATAGCGAAAGCAACTCTTTTATATCCGAAGAAGCTAATTATTCTGACTCTTATGCATGCGCTTGAGGAAAAAGTTGATTTATGCATTGCGAACATTAACTCGCTGCACGACGCGGTGGCCCGCACGAATTGGGCGCAGCTTAACCGGCAGGGATTTGTTTTTGAGCTACAGCAGAGCACCAAGAAAATAAAGGATATTTACCTCGAAATGGGGGAGATAAACCGCGAACTCAAATTACTGCTTGAAAAGAATACCCCCGAACTTGATTCAGTATTATCCGAAGTAGCGCGAGAACTCACAGTTCTTGATGCAAATATCTCAATGGAACAGAAAAAGAAGCTCCGCTCAGAACTTGTAAATGAAAAAGAAACGCTTGAAGTGCCTGACCTTTATTCTTCACTTCAGCAAAAACTTTTATCGCTTGCGCTGAAGATGAGATACAATACTGATAAGGCAAGAAACTTTTTACTTGCGCGAAAAACACCTTTTGTGAAGAAAGGCTCCACCGCAAAGAACTTGCTTGAGGCACTCCAGTCCAGAGAAGAGGAACTCAATGAACTAAAACAGAAGAATATTGAGCTAAAACGCAAAACATATTTTGGCACTACCCCAACTGATAAAAGCATTTCAGAAATAGAAGTTGAGCTCAATGAAATGGACAAAAAACTTGATGAAACGGTCAATGAAACAAAAAAATCCCTCAAGACACACTTTGCCCAGATAAATTATGTTGAGGGAAGCTTTGTTCAGCTCAAAACAAGAATCGAGGAGATTGAAGGAACACACTCCGCTTTCACAAAAAAAGCGATTGAATTAATACGAGAGCTCAAGAAGGAAAGGGATTTTGCGAAGAACCTAGCTCTTGAGATTGAGCACGAAACAATGCGCTCAAGAAGCGAATACACAAAACAGGTGCTTGAAATAGAAGACAAAAAAGTCGCGATAGAGGAAAGGGTAAAAGAAAAATACGGGGCGGAACTTAACTCGCTCAAAAAGCACCTTGAGGAAAAAAATACCGCGTTAAAACACGCGCAGAAACTTATTGAACAGCTCGAAGAAGAGATAAAAAAAGTTAAGGCGCACTAATTACGGGCGAGAATATGCCGCGACACCGAGGCAAAGTAAATGCCGGACAAGGATTCCTAAGTTTTGGTAAGCCGGGAATTGATAACAGCAAGTTGCACCCGCCCTCAGCAGGCAAACCGGCATTTGCACTCGCATCCCAGGTTATTGGGAAACAAGCAGCTAAACCAGTTGCAAAAAACAGTTTAGGAAATAACCAAAAAGCTATGAAGGAAAATAGATATACGTGGCTTGACGCCGCCCCTACTCCTGGAAATCCTGACAAAGGAAGGGGAATTTGGAGAAGGCTTGAAGAGTACCACTTGCATATTGGGGAACACCCAAATGGCATGCAGATACGAAAATATTTTATTAAATGCGCGCTTGAAGAATTTGAGGCGCAGGCTGGCAGAAAACCAACCCCAAAGGAAAAAGAATTATATTTAGCAGCGATAACACGTTTTCTTTATAGATCCCCGCCAGAGGAATTTGTTAAGACTTGGATTCCATTCTAACCCAAATACAAATGTTAGTAAAGCTCTTTCTCTTTTGGCGTAAATGCGTGCTCGTTAAACAAAATATCAACAATTAACTGCGCATATTCGCGGGAGAGCTCTGTTTTTTTATCAAACAAATCATCCTGATTGAGCCCGCTGAATGAATCATCTTCAACCAGTTTCAATATTCTTGTTTTTGAGGCAAGCTCAACATCAATGAGTTTCTGCTTTATCAGAGGAACCTGCTCGCTCTCATCGACAAGCGCATAAACAAAGATAAAATCAGAGTCCGCGCTCGCTTCCGCGGCAACAATAGGCAAGTCCTCAACAAAAGGAACAAAACGCTCCTCAAGCTCCACTCCAGAGATTTTCGCTGAAAGGAGTTTCCCAAGCTCAGGAAAGAAATTAATTGAATTCTCCTTATACCCAATAAACGTAATACGCATACAATACTAACACTCGGGTGCAATTTAATTCTTTTCCCTGCCACCCCAAAAGCCTTATAAAAGATAAATCATTAATTATAGAGTCGCTGAAATGCAGGCGAAGCCCAAATTTTTGGGCATAAGACAAGAAAAGTGATTCTTTTGTTTGACCAAGGAAGCGAACCAAATTACGGTCCCGGAGAGGGAGATTATAACCCGTCCCCCGGCGGATTAAACTACGAAATGCCCGCTGACATGGGGAAGTATATAAAAGTCGGAATACTGCTTGTGATAATTATTATTGCCTTAGTCGGGGGGGTTATGTGGTGGACCTCTCAAAAAGCGATTATGCTTAATCTGACTGATTCCAGCGGAAACGAAATCAACGGAACACTTACACTAAAAGATAACACAGGAAAACCAATTAGCGTTCTTCCAAAAGGAACCTCAAGCTCATTTAATGTAACACTCTGGCCGGGAGAATACACAGCAACCGTGCGTGCGGATAATTACAAACAGACAACGAGATTATTTACGGTTGGCGGAAGCGAAACCACTTCAGTTCAAATAGTGCTTCTCCGCGACTTAACCGCTACAATTGAGTTACTCACTGCGCCAGACAGAATTTATGACTCTCAAAATGTAGTGGGACAAATACAAGTAACTAACTCAGGACCCCCAATAAAAATTTCAGACATCGCTCTCGCAAAAAATGATGCGCTTTCTGTTACAATCAATAACCCTGATAACGCAGTTGAGATAGGCACAAGCAGCTCAAAAGTATTTGACTTTAATCTGTCAGTAAAGGGAAAATATACTACAAGCAAAGACACAAACTTTTACTTTGTAATAAACGGCTCAAGCATAAAAAGCAAATCAAAAATGATTACAGTTCTTCCTTCGGTGCTAGCAACAAAATTAACTGTGAGCGGACTCACCGCAAGCACTTCCCTTGGCGCCGGAGAGCAGACCACAATTACAATCACACTGAGAAATACCGACAAACTGCCAATGGAACACATATCCCTCCGAGTGATTACTAACGACAGCGCAAGCACAGAGGCTTTGACATGGATGAAATTTAATCAGGCAACAGAATCCGACAAAACAACTTTTGTAATTGACAAACTTGACCCTAATGAATCAAAACAGGTAAAGCTGCTCGTTGATACCCCAATAACAGCAAGGAAAGATGACGAATTTAACGGCCAGCTAAAAATAACTTCTTACTCTCTAAAGAGCGATATAACACAGGACTTGCTAATGAAAGTCACAAGAGAAAAAACCTCCTCAGTTGAGTTCGGCGGAACAAATAATTTCACACTCATCTGCTCAAGCACAACAAAGAGCTGCCAGCCGAAAGTAATCGCAACAGAAATACAGCTTGTGAACAAGGGAAATGTAGAAGTGAAAAATATTGAGGTAAGCATTGATCCACTAAACTCAACCTCCCCCGCACTATGCGCCGGACCCGTTGGAACAGGATGGGTAATGCTGAACACAAAAAGCATCCCTTCACTCGCCGCAACAGGCTCATCTGAAGCCTCGCAGCCAATACTAATGAATATTATTCCAACTTATGACACGCGCCCAGTGGATGCGGCAATAGGCACGCTCGGATGCAGCCTCAAATGGAGATACATAAATCCATTGACACAAGAAACACAGACAGGCGACAAGATGATAACATTCAATGTTACTACTTCAAAGTAGCGCCATTCCTTCTTGGAATTCTTTTCTTCTTTTTTGGTCTTATGCCAGCAACATCCTGTCTGGCATATTCTTTGTAAATTTCACGCGAAGTTATGCCAAAATTATTTTTTGATTGATTCAGAATCTCCTGCATGTGCTTGAGAATATTTTCATGAAGCAAGCCAGACTGGTCCGGGAATTTGTATCTATACTCAGCATCAGCAAGCGTGCGCGCTGCAAAGAATATGTCCTTGGAATACCTTTCAAAAAATTCTTTTTTATTTCTTGGACTGGATTTGTATAATTTGGCGCGCGCCAAATCAATCAACTTTATTTTCCCTTCGCCATTAATCACAAAATTATTGCAATGCAAATGATTATGCGTCACTCCCGCATTATGCATTTTTGAAACAATTGAAACTACCTGCGTCTTAAATGCATCAAAGTCCGTTGGATATTCGGGGACACTTTTAAATCCGCCCTTCTCAAAAAGCTCAAGCCTTCCCTTAAAACGGGAAAGCGGAATCTCCAAAGGAACTCCTGCCTCAATAAGTCTTCTGCGGATTAAGCGTGTCTTCCATTTAAGTGGCTTGAGAAAATACTCTGACTTGTTCGCAAGTCTCTTCCTTTCCCCATCAGCAGCCTGCACGGCGGCAAGTCCAAATTCCCACCTGTCAAAATTGCTATCCCTCTTTTTGGCATCTTTAACCCCCCGCCCATATTCCCTCACTCGTTCTGCAACTTCGGGAGAAAATCTTACTCCGGGTGGGATAAATGCCTTTGTCCCATTTATCGCCCGGCCATTATGCCCCGTGCTTATCCTCGCCGGGAGATATAACCTTTCTGAAAATAAGGGACGCTTAGCCATCAATAAGAAGAGTCATTTCTGGCTAATAAACTTTCCTGGTTTAATAGAAATAATTACTGAAAAAAGCCTCTGGCGGGATTTGAACCCGCGGCCTACTGATTACGAATCAGTCGCTCTACCAGCTGAGCCACAGAGGCTGTCATTTGAGCGGTTTTACCGCATCAGATTTAACCATTAAAGAAAGCCCAGAAATGCTTTATATTCCTTTTCCTATTAGTTTTGATTATGAGCGGCAAAGTAGAACAGAAGAAGAATTTTCAACTTGACCTTGCGAAATACCTTTCGGAGAAGGACTTCATTTACGGACCTGAACCCGAATTATATACGCCAGTTGCAGGGTTTTACTCATACGGACTCGTCGGGAAAGCGATGAAAAATAATCTTGAGGGAGCAATAAGACAGGTTTTTGTTCAAAATGGGTTCTTTGAAATGGAGTTCCCGCTAATAACACCAGAAATAATCTGGGAAGCAAGCGGACACTTGAAAGGATTTAATGACCCAATCATAATTTGCTCAAAATGCAAATCCTCCTTCAGAGCGGATAAATTAATTGAAGAACAAACAGGAGTCGCCGCGGACCACTTTGACAATGGCAAACTAATTGACACAATAAAGGAAAAAGAAATCAACTGTCCTTCATGCAAAGGAAGATTCAACCTTGACATTCAAAGACAGAGCCTGATGATGAAAACAATTATCGGAAAAGATACTGTTGCATATAACAGACCGGAGACCGCAACAACCACTTACCTCCCATTCAAGCACTATGTGAATTTCTTTCGGGGGAAACTACCTTTCACTGTTTTCCAGATAGGAAAAGCATTTAGAAACGAAATCTCCCCGCGCCAGCACTTACTACGCCAGCGCGAATTCACACAGGCAGAGTCACAAATGTTTTTGAGCAAAGAAATGAAAATCACTTTCCCTCCTTTTGAATCAGCAAAAAAAACCGAGCTCCCTTTGTGGACAGAGGAAATGCAAAAATCTGATAAGAAATGGGCAATGATTTCGCTTGAAGATGCGATGAAGAAAAAATACTTAAAAAATCAGGCTTATGCATGGAATCTCTGGCTAAGCTTTGAGATAATGACTAACGCGGGAATTCCAAAAGAAAAAATCCGATTCCGACAGCACCACTCTGATGAAAGAGCATTCTATTCTGATGACACTTGGGACCTTGAAGTTGAACTAAACTCATTCGGATGGGTTGAAATGGTCGGCATAAGCGACAGAACAAATTATGACCTCTCGCAGCATGCCAAATTCTCAAAACAAGAGCTAACTGTGCGCACTGAGGACGGAAAAGTATTTGTTCCTGATGTAATCGAAATCGCGTTTGGTGTTGACAGACCATTCTACGCACTGCTTGACTTGGCGTTCTCAAGAAGAGATATTGACGCGAAGAGAACCGTTCTCTCTCTTCCGAACAAAATCGCACCTATACAAGTCGGAGTATTCCCTTTGATAAAAAAAGACGGGTTGCCTGAGAAAGCGAAAGAAGTTCTTGCCGCAATAAAAGAATTTAGAACCTATTATGATGAGTCGGGGAGCATTGGAAAACGCTACTCGCGCCTTGACGCGATTGGAGTTCCATACTGCATAACAATTGACCACGATACGCTAAAGGATAATGCTGTCACGGTGCGCGAGAGAGATTCATTGAAACAAGACAGAATTAAAATTGCGGAACTAGCGGAAACTTTGCGAAAGAGATTCGCCTAAAAGAGAAAAGCTAAGAGAGCGGCAAAGCCGCAAAATAAAATTATTTTTGGAGTGAAAAGATGGATGCACGAGTGGAACTAAGAAAAAAACTTCTTAAGAAAACAAAAGAGCAGATGAACGAAAAATTTGCGGGCAAAGAGATTCACATCATTAAAGCGGTAAGATTACTCTCGGACCTTGATTCTATTAATAACTTAATGAGCGAGAACGCATCAGAATGGAAAATCAGACAGCCAAGCGGAGAAGCGGCGGAAGCATTCACCGAACTAAATGAGAACACTGAGCGAATCGCAACTGAGAAAAAGAAATTAATGGAGTTTATTGAAAAAGAGATGGCTGCAGAGTTCCCTAACTTCTCTGTACTCGCAACCCCCGTTCTAGGAGCAAAGTTACTCGCAAGCGCGGGCTCAAAAAGAAGACTTTGCCTCATGCCTGCATCAACAATACAGGTTCTTGGAGCGGAAAAAGCGCTCTTTGCGCACTTAAGAAGAAAAGCAAACAGCCCAAAACACGGACACTTATTTAATCATCCTTTAATGCAAAAACTTCCAAGATTTAAGAGAGGAAAGATTGCCCGAATAATCGCGGGAAAATTAGCAATTGCGCTAAAACAGGATTTTTTTAACGGAGAGAATACTTCAAAAGAAGTTCTTGCGGAACTTGAGAAACAAATCGCAAAAATCGCCGCGGAGCCTGTGACTCCAAAGCAGGAAATGCGAGAAAAAGTTCTCATAGAACAGCACACTGAAGGAGCGAAGAAAGAACCATCTGAGAAAAGCAGAACATGGACTCCTGATGAGAGAAGAGCATATTTTGCTGAGAAGAATAAATCAACTGGCGCAAACACAGGGGCTGGTTATAGACAAACACCTTTCAAAAGAGCAGAAGGAGATACTTGGCAAAAACCCCACCATGAGGGAAGGCACTTTGGCGGCGGATTTACCCCAAGGGGCGAACGCTCCGAAAGACCGGCTTTTGGCAGAAATGAAAACAAAAGCAAGAGCTTTGGGAAAGGAAGATTCAACAAGCCAAAGCACTCGTTTAAGAAATTCTAAATATTAATTAAAAAGCTGATTTAGTTATGCAGAAACTGTTCGAAGGAATATTCTCTGAAGAGAATAAAGTTTACACAAAGAATCTTCTCCCCGGGAAGAGAGTTTATGGGGAAAGACTTGTCAAAGTTAATGGAACTGAGTACCGCGAGTGGGATGCGTTCCGCTCAAAGTACTGTGCTGCGCTCAAAAGCGGATTAACTAAAAGCATTTTCTTTAACGGAGCAACAGTGCTGTATCTTGGAAGCGCGGAAGGAACAACAGTGAGCCATGTTTCGGATATTATTGGCGAGGAAGGGGCAGTGTTTTGCGTTGATATTTCTGAGATTGCGATGAAGAAACTTGCCGCGCTCGCAGAGGAGCGGCAAAACCTTTTCCCAATAATCAGCGATGCGCAACTCACCGCGAATTACAAAGAGTATTTTGAGAAAAAAGCGGACTGCATGTTCCAAGACATCTCACAACGCAATCAGGCCGACATATTTGTTCGAAACGCAGTTCTGCTAAAGAAAGGCGGACTTGGGGCAATAGCGATTAAGACAAAGAGTATTTCACAGGCGAAGGAAAAATTGGAAGTGGTTTCTGACGAGATTAAGATTCTTGAGAAAGAGTTCGAGATACTCCAAGTGGTTAATCTTGAGCCGTTTGAAAAACATCACTACTTAGTACTAGTTAAAAAGAAATAGCTGTTTAGTTTTACTAGTGAAAATCTAATGAAAAACTGTATATTTTGCAAGATAATAAAAGGAGAAATTCCGTCAATAAAGGTTTGGGAGGATGCGGAGACTTACGCATTCATGGACATTAACCCAACGCGCCCCGGACACATGCTGATAATCCCAAAGAAACATGTTGATTATATTTTTGAGACAGAAGAACCTCTCTTTACAAAACTTTTCGTTAACGCAAAAAAGCTCTCAAAAGCGCTTAAGTCATCAACCGGCGCGCTAAAAATCGGACTCGCAATTGAGGGAATAGCTGTGAGACATGTTCACTTACACTTAATCCCAGTAAACAATGTTAATGACCTTGATCCGTGCAAATCAAAAAAAGGAAATATTGAAGAATTAAAACAAATGGCTGAGAAAATTAGGAAAGAATTAAAGGACTGAACTTAATGAAACCAAAAGCAAAAAAGCCCAAAATAACACTCGCTTCAGAAACTAAACGAAAGATATTCCACTTGGTTTTTGGAACGCTAATATTACTGCTTGTTTATTTTGCCGGAACCACGCTAAGTTTTATTGTAATAGGGGAACTCGCAATAATAGGAACAGCAATCTCGCTTCTCCTCGCCCGCGGATACAAAATTCCCTTCCTGAAGAAAATTGTTGAGGGTGTTGAGAGAAAGAACGAGAAAAGATTCCCTGGAAAAGCAGCCATTTATTTTTTTATCTCAGCGCTCGCGGTAATATTTGTTTTTCATGACACGCCGATGATTATACTCGCAGCGCTGAGCGTACAAGTATACGCCGACACAGCCGCCGCAATAATGGGGCAGAGGTATGGCAGAACAAAAATCCTAATGAACAAAACCTACAAAGGAAGCTTTGCGTGCTTTATAGTCGCCGCAATCTGCGTATCATTTTTTTACCCTATCCACATTGCTTTGATAACCGCGCTAATTGCCGCAATAGTTGAGCTAATACCAGTGGATGACAATCTCTGGGTGCCCCTATTCGCCGCGACAACAATAAGACTACTTTTATAAAGATTAAGAAAAGTTACATCATTAATAGGCCTGTAGTATAGTGGATAGTATAGCGCTCTCCTAGAACCCTTTTTCTGCGGAAAAAGCGTTCACGGAAAAAAGCCCTTCGGGATGAGCCGGAACACGGTTGTGAGAGAGGCGTAGACTCGGGTTCAATTCCCGACAGGCCTGTAGTTAATAAGGCGATTAAATGAAAGCAGTACGAGGAACCCCAAAGCACTTATCCCAAAACGGAGAGCTAACCGGCTTTACTTACTTAATGCTAAACCTTGATTATTCCTGCAACTATAACTGCCTTAAATGCTTTAATCAGGGAGAAAGCACCCCAAGCTATCAAAAAATAGAGCTTCTTTCACTCAAAGAAAGGATTGAGTTAATCAAACAAGCAAAAACACTCGGCGGAAAAGCGGTTGTCATTGCCGGAGAGGGAGAACCATCAATCCACAGGGACATAAAAGCGCTTGTTGGGGGAATAAATTCACAAGGCATGATTCCCATTATTTATACAAATGGGGCGTTAGTGACAAAAGAATTAGCCGAGTTTTACAAAAAGAATAATGCGACAATAATAATCTCGCTTGACTCTCTAAATCCAGAGAAATATGATTTAATGACAGGGACAAAAGGGCAACTCCAAATAGTTTTGAGAAACATAGAACAAATTAGAGAAGTTTACAAAAATACTGCTAAAAAAGTTAAAGGACTGACTATCCTAAGTCTTGCGCTGAACACCACTGTTTCAGAGATAAACTACAAGGAACTTGAAAAAATCAAAGACTTTTGCGGAGAAGATATATATTTCATATGCAACCCTCTCGCAAAACTCGGAAGCGCCCAGGAAACTTGGAAAGTATTAATGAAAGATAAGACGCCTGAAGATTTTGCAGAATTAATCAGTAAAATGTCGGAGTCAGGCGGACCACTAATGCTCGGCAAAAATATGATGTGCAATTACCAGACAAATGGAATAGCAGTAAGCCCGTGGGGGCACTACATGATTTGCGCATACACAAACCTCACAAATGACTTACTTGGAACTATTAAAGATAAAACTTTGGGCGAGGCTTACAAGTACAAGCAGAAGATTGAAGCAGAACATACTAAAAAATACGGAAAAGCAAACTGCTTCATACGCGCGGATTCGTTTACAAAATATATTTCAACACTAAAAGAATTAATTTAAATATTCTCGCTCGTTGAGAGCTCAATGTATTCTCTAATCACCGCGATTAGCGCACCGAACATTATGAACACTGATAGCAAAAACGCCCCGTCAAGCCCGAAGAAATAATTATTGACAAAAATTGTTTCAATCACAGGAATAAAATTTATAATAAAAATTATTCCGGCAAGCACCAAACCAACTGACTGCTTTGCCCGAAGATTCTTCCCATAATAAGCCGCAAAGAATAAGTACATGGCAACCGCAACAATGACAATTATCATTGTGCCGCTCCAATCAGCCCCGAAAATATCATACATAAATGAGAATGCCCCAAGGGAGTATAAATACTTAACTTAAACAAAACGAAACACATCACATCTGACGTAAAAACGCCTTGCGAAAAAGGACAACTGACGAAACACTTATTAATCTGTTCCGCTGTAAGTGTTATTATGGATAAACTAGCAATGACTATCGCGGGAGAAATCACTCTCTCAAGCGACCCGGGCGGGAGCATGAAGAAGTGGAGAGAAATATTCTCTATCCACCAAACCGAACTTGCCGGATTCCTAAAAGTATCCTCCTCAACTATTTCTGATTATGAGGGCGGAAGAAGAAAAAACCCAGGGATTGGGGTAATCGCTAGATTTGTTAACGCTTTAATTGAAATGGATAAAAATAAGGGCGGAAAAGTAGTGAAACAGCTTGAGAAGGACTTTGCCCAGCAGCAAAGCACCGCGTTTGATTCACACGAATTCACATCAGGAATAAAAGCGACTGATATTGTCAGAAAGATAAATGGAGAAGTAATTTGCCTCCCTCACAAACTAAAAGAAGAAACCGTTTTCGGCTACACAATAATTGACTCAATAAAAGTAATACTTGAAATACCAGTGCACGAATACATGATGCTCTACGGAAAAACACCGAACAGGGTTCTAATATTCAGACACGTTGAGAACGGCAGGTCGCCCCTCATTGCAGTTAAGATTGGAAGATTCTCAACTGATATGAAACCAAGCTTAATAGTACTTCATGGAACATTCACTCCTGAGAAACCAGTTGACCCAATCGCGATAAAAATCGCGGAAAGCGAAAAAATCCCGCTCGTCACAACCACAATGCCAATAGAAGACTTACTAAAAGCGCTTGGGGAGTTTGAGAAATAAAAAAACACAATAATGCCCGCTGATATTAATCACACAAGTTGATAATATGCCAAAAATGTCTTCATGGTTTGGAAGAAAACCCAAACAATTGCCAAAACGCATACTTACAGAAATTGTCAGTGCAAATTCAATTAGGAATGTACCGGGCATATCCGCAGAAAGAAAAGCAGCACTCTCAAATTGGATAGACGCAATGGGAACCGGGAGGTTGGACTCGGGAAGCGAGCTTTTTATGCCCAGAAGCTCACTTGAGAGAAGACTAGCAAGAATGACAGGCGGAGAGGGGGCAAAAGAACTACAAATGCCCCAGCAAGGAAACATAGGATTAACCATGCACTTGCTTGGAAAATACGGCCTTGGAAAATGGTTTGCCGTAAGAAAAAGAAGAGATGTACTAAACGGAATAAATATTTTTGTAAAAGCACAGCCAAGCGACTTTAAGAGGCTCGTTTTCTCCGTTGCAAGATTCCTCCACCAAAACCATACATTAAGGCACACAATGATTTATGACGCCAAAG
>CABMEU010000019.1 GCA_902385225.1 uncultured archaeon
GCTATTAGCGTCGCAATCTCAGGTTATGAAACTTGGAGGAGCATGGATACTTCTCTCTTGCTTGCGATTAGCGAGGCATTCACCGCATACAGTTTGGCTAATGGAAACACAGATACTTCAATTTCGGGCGCGGCAAAAACAAAAGCGTATTTGATTCCGGCGATTGAAGCCGCTGGCTGGCTTTCTGATGCGGAAAAGAATTCAAGCATTGCGGCGCAATACACTGATGAGTTGATGATGCTTAATGGAAATTTCAATAAAGCGAGAATGATTGGGCTTGTTGGGAGCGCAATAGAAAATGGATTTGTTAATGGGGCATTTGAGGGAGGGGTTTATTCAACCGCGGAGCCAAGCGGATGGTACTTTGATGGGCAGGACAATAACACACTTCCAAGCACCGCTTCTTTCTCTGACCTAAAAGAGAATTGCGAGAATATTGTTTCGCTTACTCTCCCTGATTATATAATTAATCTCCCGCAGGACGGAAAAGAAATTAATGTTTCTCTTGGGGGCGTAAGTGCGGCATGGATGAGCGGAACTGAGCAAGTATATGATGTGTATAATGCGCAGGAAATGGGGGTTCGTTTCGCAAACAACGGTCTTTGGAGAAACGGATACGGAACTGTTTCATTCACTGTTGATAACCATGTTCACGCAAAGCCGACTGAGACCACATTCAAATTTGGTCCGTTTAATGTTGATGATGAGAGAAAAGAAACAAAGACATACAAATATCACTTCAAATTTAATTCAGCCCCAAGGACAGGAAATAATTTTACCGCGCAGAACAATGATTGTTCAAATGAATTGTTTAGAGGGGCGAGCGGAAAAGATTCTCTGCCAAAGGTATTACTTTCATGGGATTGGACAAGTATTAACCCGGCTCTCCCTGGGAGAGATTCAAATATCTCCCTAATTAGCGCAACTCTTGGCTCAAATTTATCCAAAGAGCCGTACCTTGATGCTACCCAGCTCACAATTCTTTTGAGCAAAAAATTTGGGTCGCTTGAGAATCTTCTTGAGAGAGCAAGGCCTTCATGCCCCGAGAATCCCGCAAGAACTGTTTTTGACAGGGTAAGACCGGCTATTTATGATGCCCAAACAGGAATGCCAATTACAGGATATACTGAAACGGATAATGAGGCGCTTTACTGTTATCTTCCTCTGACTACGCGTTACTATGACGGCAAGCCGGCGCTTTATTATTACCTTGAAGGAAATGGGTTAACTGGTTCTGCGCAGGGGGCAAGCGACTCGGAGAGAGTGCAAAGCGCAAATGACTTGATGAGACTTATTGACACTAATGTAAATCTAATGCGTGACGGCTACGGCACGGATTTTCAGTATGACTTTGTGAATACTTTCTCAACACAAATACTAAAAGCGGGACCCTCTTTCCTTGACCCGAGTGTTGGGGCAAAAAAATATTTCTACAGCGCGGACAAAGCGTATTTCACTTCTCCTTCCCGCCCGGACCCGGCAAGGTATGAGCGCGCATGGTCTCTTCCTGACGCTGGAAAGTACAGAGTAAGAATGCTTGTTGATTTTACAAACTCTCCTCAGCTTTTCAACGGAACAGTTCCTTCGGCAAAAATTGTATTTGAGCTTTACTCTCTTGCGCCAATTTCAAGCAATTATAGTCCGTTTTATTATTTGCCGATTGACGGAACTGTTGGATTAACCGCGGTGAACAGCAGGACTGGATACGGTTCTGGAATTACAGGCGGAAATGTTTTTGATGTTTCAAGGGATGAAAAAGTTTATTACAGCAATCAGCAGAAGTTTGCTTTGGCTAAAGCAACCGCTTCACAGATAATTGATTTGTCTTTGCTTAACTCTGTGCCTTCACTCGCGGGAAAATTGTTTGATTTCACTTATTATTACAATACAACAACAAATTCTGATTCGAATTCAAGAATGATTCTAACCCCGACAGTTGCAACTCCATTAATTGCCCAGATGGACGCAAATGAGGGGACGAGAGCCGACTTTTATTATTCTCTTAAGAGAGGAAACTCAGATGTTTATTTGCGCACACCAAATTTAATTTCCTGGACTGGTGTTGATGGCTGCTCTGACCTTGCGAACGGGGCAATTACTGATTCAATTAACAGAACTTACGCTTCGTGCGGAGAAAAGGTGTGCTCATTCACTCTTCCTGTGGCAAAATCAACCGGAAAGACTTACATCAAAGGATTTGCTTATTCTCCCGCTGATTCTGTTGTTGGAATCGCGGCGCTTGGAAGCGGAGCGATAATTGAGCCTACCCCAACAAATCCAAGCACTGGCATTTCACCTTTAATGGGAATCCCCGGGATGAGATTTAATGATAAGGCATCTAACTCAATTCCTGATTCTTTGCTTGCAATGTTTACTGCGGTGAGCGAAAAGAACGCCTGCATCGCGAGCATGGGGGATAGGGAAGTGGTGTTTTGGCCTGAAGAGTATTTGTTCAAGCAGACTCCTTCAAACACTGATTCGATGAGCGTAAAGGAAACGAATGCGAAAGAGAACTGTGTTAGAGCAAATTAGGGATTAGTTGAAGTTAGAAAGAGAAAAGTTTTGGTAGCAGATGCGCCAATTACTTCTTCGCAACCAAATAGATGCTTATCGCCATTATGATAAATGCCATGAATGTGCTTGTGTGTTCGTCAAGTATTGTGTACATTGACATGCCAAGTCCGCCCATTAGGAGGAATACTGAAACTACTATTCCAATTAATCCCCATTGTAAATCTTTTTCTGCCATAATCAAGCCACTTCTAAGTATTCTCCCCTCCAAGAATATAAAAATCTTCTCTTCACTATACAAAGTTAATTGTGCGTGTTTTTTGCCGGCAAATCCCATTGGATAGCTTTATAACCCATTATTATTGAATAATACTTTAGAAGGTCCACATTTAGTCTAATTAGTAGTGTTAATATCGCTCCTGGTTGTCTTTATCGTGACTTTTGAATAAAAAAAAGGTGAAAAAATAATGGAAGGAAGAAGATTTGGTAACAGGCCTAGCTTTGGTGGCCCAAGAGAAATGCACAAGGCAACATGCAGCGATTGCGGTCAGGAAACTGAAGTTCCGTTCAAGCCAATTGAAGGAAGACCAGTTTACTGTAGAGATTGCTACCAGAAACACAAAACCGACAGCAGACCTAGCTTTAGAAGAGAAGGCGGAGCTGGCGGAAGCGATTCACAGGACGAATAAATATTTGATAGGGCCGTAAAAAAGCCCTTCTAATTTATTTTTTCTCAAAAGTTTAATTTTTTATATTTTTTTTAAATTAGTTCTCTAATTTTTAGTTTTATTTTGTATTACGGGCTGCGCTATCGCCTCAAATTTTATAACTTAGTCTCTGCTAAGTAAATTAAAGTTTTGTTCTTTTCAAAAGAAGCGAATTACTTACTACCGATACGCTGCTTAGCGCCATCGCCCCGCCGGCGATTATTGGAGAAAGAAGTATTCCATAAGGCAAGTAAAGCACTCCCGCTGCGATTGGTATCCCAATTACATTATAGAATAGCGCCCAGAACATATTCTGCTTTATTTTTCCAATTGTTTTTCGGCTTAATTTTATCGCGCGGGAAACGTCCATTAAGTTGTTTTGCATTAGTACAACATTTCCTGTTTCCATTGCGACATCAGTTCCTGCGCCCATCGCAATTCCAATATCGGCTTGAGCAAGCGCTGGAGAATCATTTATTCCGTCCCCAACCATCGCAACTTTATACTTACCATTCTGCTGAAGTTTCTTCACATAATTCGCTTTGTCCTGAGGCAATACTTCAGCGAACACATTAGTTATTCCTGCTTGCAATGCGATTGCTTTTGCGGTTCTTTCATTATCCCCTGTTATCATGTAAACTCCAATGCCCAGCTTCTGCAATTCATGCACCGCTCCCTTAGAAGTTTCTTTTATCGCATCAGCCGCTGCAACTAAGCCAATTACTTTCTTCGCATCAGCGAGTATCATCACTGTTTTTCCCTGCAACTCAAGCTCAGCCATTTTTTCTTTCAATCCTCTTGAGCTAATGTTAAACTTGTCCAATATTTTGAGGTTTCCAAGAAGGTATTTTTTTCCGCCAATGCTTGCAGTTATCCCATGCCCTGGAATTGCTTTAAAGTTCTTCGCAGTGTGAAGCGCAATTTTCTTTTCCTTCGCTTTTGCGACTATCGCATCAGCAAGAGGGTGCTCTGAGGACTTCTCAAGACTCGCGCTAAGCTCAAGCACTTTCTTCTCGCTTAGTTTCCCAAGCGCAATAATATCAGTTACTTCGGGAACACCCTTAGTTATTGTCCCGGTTTTATCAAATATCACATACTTTAATTTGTGCGCGGTTTCAAGAGCGTCCCCGCCCTTAATCAGCACCCCATACTTTGCGCCAAGGCCTGTCCCGACCATTATTGCGGTAGGGGTGGCAAGCCCAAGAGCGCACGGGCAGGCGATTACAAGCACCGCAATACTTACGAGAAGTGAAAACTCAAGCGGCTCGCTAGCAATAAAAAACCAAATAATAAAAGTAAAAATCGCAATTAGAATAACCGCGGGAACAAAGTAAGCCGAGATTTTGTCAGCGTATCTTTGTATCGGCGCTTTTCGCCCTTGCGCCTCATCAATTAATTTAATTATGTGCGCAAGCGTGGTATTTTCCCCGACTTTTGTTGCTTTAAACTTAAACGCGCCGTGCTTATTTATTGTTCCGCCAATTACCTCATCGCCCTTCTTTTTCTCAACAGGAATACTCTCGCCCGTAATCATGCTTTCATCAATCGAAGAAGTTCCTTCAACTATTATTCCATCAACCGGAACTCTTTCGCCGGGCTTAACAAGTATCACGTCCCCCAAAACAATTGCTTCAACAGAGAGCTCAATTTCTTTTCCCTTTCGAATTACTATTGCGGTTTTTGGAACAATATTCATTAGTTTCTTTATTGCTTCGCTTGTTTTGTTTTTCGCCATCGCCTCAAGCCACTTCCCAAGCACAACAAGTGTTATCAAAATGGCGCTCGTTTCAAAGTACTGCCCCGCCATTGGATTGAATAGCATATTGTAAACGCTCATCCCGTACGCCGCGCTTGTGCCTACCGCAATTAGCGTGTCCATGCTCGCGGTTTTGTTTTTTAGCGCAGCCCACATCCCCAGATAGAATTGTTTTCCAATAATGAATTGCACAGGGGTTGAAAGTAAAAATAAGACATACATTGAGTAGGGCACTTCAATTCCCAGCGGCATTAGCACCATTCCGATTACAAACGCGGGAAATGCAAAAACTAAGCTCAAAAGGAAACTATTTTTTATTTTCTTTAGTTCCTCCGCCTGCATTTTCGCCTGCTTCTCGGTGTCACCCGCATTAATCAGCGCCGCGCCGTATCCGGCATTTTTTACAGCGTTAATCAAGTCGCTTTCCTTTATTTTTGACTCATCAAAAGAAATTGTCGCTTTGGAGGTGGAGAAATTAACATTTGATTCCCCAACGCCCTCAACTTTCTTTAAGGATTTATCAATTATGAGCGCGCAGCTTGCGCAGTGCATTCCGCTTACTTGCAATGTAGTTTTTTTCATAACACCATCTTACCCCAGCACAACATATGAATTATTTTACATACTTCTTTATAACTTCTTCATTTGGCAGGTCGAGGCTCCGCTTCCCCCGCATCCGCATGAGCCGCCCGCAGGCTTAGGCGCGCTGGCAGCTTGTGTTTGCGCAGCGACCTGCACTTGAGCGGTTGTGATAATGTTTCCGCTTGAATCAACAGAAACATCATCCCTTACAACGAATGTGCCGTGTATCATTCCCATCCAGCAGCTCCACTGAATTACCCCTTCCTTATCAGGAGTGAATTCGATTGTCTGCTCGCCCTGCTTTATTGTGAAATCAAGATTATATGCGGGCACTCTTATTCCGCCGTTGCACCCATTGATTTCTTTGCCATTAATTACCCACTTCACAGGAACCCCTTTTTTGAGCACGAAACTATTCGGAGTATACCCTGCATTAGTTACATCCATGTGGATTATTTGGTATGGCGCATCAACCGTGCCTTTTACCGCTGCCGCCGTAGTGGAAAGATTGTTTGGATTTTGGACGCTTGTACCTGTGACAAACACTCCCCCGATTGAGGCAGCATCAACAGCGTTCCCGGTAAGCGCAAGTCCGCTGTTTATCATGAACAGCCCCATTACTAAAACTATTACCGCGGATGCGCGCACAATATTGTTTTGGAAACTGTGGCTCAAAAACGATGCGAGCACTCCAAACCCAAGCATTGGGATTAGCGTCCCTATCGCAAACGCAAGCAGGAGCGCGGCTCCGCCAAAGAAGCTTCCTGTCGCCATTGCGAGTATATACATTGCCTGCAGCGGTCCGCACGCAATAAATAATCCGTTTAATAGCCCAACAACAAATGGACCTTTATTCTTTTCGTTTCCTCTACCTCCGGCGCTATTGCGAAGTTTATCAAACACTCCTTGTGGAATGCTGAACTTTCTAAGTACTGGGAATATATTCAGCATTTTGAGTCCGTATAATATTAAGAACGCTCCAGCGAATATCGCAATCCCCGCCCTTAGCGTTGGAGAGAATACAAATACGCTTCCGATTAAGCCAAATATTCCGCCTATTACTGAGTATGAAATTAATTTTCCTATCGCGTATTGCCCATGCAGCCCAAGATTAAGTGCCTTTGGATTTTCCTTTTTCGCTTTTGCGGTGTATCCTAATACAAATCCCCCACACATTCCTATGCAGTGAAATCCTGTTAAGAGTCCGACAATGAAAATAAGCGCTATGCTAGTTTCCGGACTTAATTGCGGAATTGAGAGATTCATTTTTCCAAGAGTATTCGTTACCGCAATATATCCAAAAATCATTATTACTATTCCAATTATTCCTAGGAAAACATAAGTAAGTTTTGAGCCCGAACTGCTTTCTGAAACATCACAGGACTCTGCTCTTCTCTTCTCTGCACCCCCAGTGACCCTATACCCTGCTTCTTTTATTGCGTGAATTATTTTGTCTGAAGAAACCTCTTTTGCATTGTACGAAACATCCACTGTCCCTTCCGCATAAGATGCCTTTACATTGTGCACTCCGCGAAGTTTGCTCACTGATTTTTCAATTATTATTTCACAGCTATTGCAAACCATGTTCTTTATTTGGAATGATTTGAATGTAGAATTATATTCCTCATCAGCATTACTCTTATCAGCATCTTCCCCATATGCCTTCTCTAAATTCTCCTGCTCTTTTGGACTGTCTTCTTCACCGCCTTTCTCATAAATTACTTTGCTTTCTTCTCTCACATTGCCCTCATCGTTTTTTTCTTGTATCTCCATTTCACCAACCATCCAATAAATTTCCAAAAACTCTTTTCATTTTCTCGCCGACTGTTTCACTACCTTGTATCCGTCCTGCTCTATTCTTCTCACAATTTCGTTTACTTCAGTCAATTTCTCATCAAACACCACTTTGACATTTCCTTTTCCAAAGTCACCGCTAACTTCGCTTATTCCTTTTAGCTCCCCTAAATTCATTTTTATCAGAGCCATGCAGCTATTGCAGTGCATTCCGGTTACTTTGAATTCTGCTATCATATTACCACCATGGTTTTCTAGAAGCGTGCTTGGGTAGTGAGACGGGTTTGGGCAATGCAATCTTACAACCCTAAACACGCTTTTTTCATTGAAAACCGAATATATTGGTACTGAAACCATACATATGTCTGAGTGAAACCATGGTATCAGTCCTAAAAACGGCTGATGTGATTAATCCGCCGCGTTAAAACCAAAACCAATTATAAACTCTTCTCTTCAAATTTGCTTCATGAACCTAAAAGTTGATCTCGGAAATAAACGCACAATCGCGGGGGCAATTGTTCTTATCTGTATTATTGCGCTTGTAATTTACTCTCCCACGATTATTCATTACACTAACCCAAGCGTCTGCACTGTGAATGGGGTTTGCGAGCACGAGCAGAGATTAATTCTTCTTGAGGACTTAATTCCGCTCTTCATTCTTATTGGAGTGGCAATAGGCGCGGTCGTTTTCTTTTTTATGAGCTCAAGGATTGAGGGAACAAAGCAGGATATGAAGAAAGTCACTGATGCACTAATCCAGTTCCTTGGAAAGGATGAGAAGCAAGTTGTTCAAAAACTTCTTGAGAATCACGGAAAGATTCTCCAGGCAGAGGTTTCGCGGATTGAGGGAATCGGTAAATTAAAAAGCCACAGAATAATTAGGCGCCTTGCGGACAGAGGAGTAATTGAGATTGAGGGCTTTGGAAAAACGAATATTATTAAACTCGCCAAAGGAATTAATGAAGTTTTGATTGAGAAGAAGTAATTCCCTAATTTATCTCTAATAATTGTCAAATACTATTTCTTGCTTTTGTTAAACTCATTAAACGCATCAAGCAGTGCTTTTCCGGCTTCATCAAGACTTGCGCCGAATGAGATTATTCCCTCTTCATGACCTTCCATCGCGATTAGTTTCCTCGGCCAGGATTTTTGCGCTGAAAAAAGCCTAAATATTTCCCGCGCCATTTCAGGCGTCCCATATGCGGCATCCTTTGAGGTGGTCGGCACTTTGTTAAGCAGATATTCCCAGAACGCTTTGTTGTGGATGTGAATTACGGCGTTTGCTTTTTTGTCGCACTCATAAATCGCCGCGTGGGTCATTGATTCGGAAGAAGCCACTATCGGACCCTCGCAAATTAAAAAGTTCTTCTCAAACTCGCTTTGTATTACGAGAGTAAAATGATTTTCATCAAGCTGTGCCAGTCCGCCGGTGGCAGAGCCTGAAATTATAAACTCCTGCGAGTCATTCTCTTTTCGCACGCTGATATTCCCAAATCCAATTCCGTTTGCATACATTCCAATTAATCCAAGCGAGTAGAACTTTTGGCGCCACTTGATTATTTCTTCAAGCTTTGCGCGCGGAATTGCGGGGGCTTTTATAAAATCACAGTTGAATTTTATATATCCTTCTTCACCCATCAAAAAAACCCTGCAATATTTACGGCTAATTATTATTTGTGTTCTGAATAAAGTTTGATTATGTCTTTCTCATTTGCTTTCACTACCCCGCGCTCGGTTATGAGTCCAGCAATTAATCGCGCAGGAGTAACATCAAACGCAAAGTTCTTCGCGGGGCTCTTTTTAGGGGCTAAAAGTACTGTGACTATTTCTTCTTTGTACAGCCCTTGTGCGTATTTTACTTCTTCAGAGCCCCTTTCTTCAATCGGAATCCCTTTCACGCCATCACAAACATTCCAGTCAAATGTTGAGGAAGGAAGCGCTATGTAAAATGGAATATTATTGTCCTTCGCCGCAACCGCTTTTAGGTAGGTTCCAATTTTGTTTGCGGCATCCCCGCATCTAGTTACTCTATCAGCGCCGGTGATTACAATATCAACCATTTTGTGCTGCATTAAGTGTCCGCCTGTATTATCGGCGATGATTGTGTGGGGCACCCCGTGTTGTCCTAGTTCCCATGCGGTGAGGCTTGCTCCCTGATTTCTTGGTCTAGTTTCATCCACCCATACATGCACTTTTATTCCCTGATTGAATGCTTCATAGATTGGGGCAATCGCCGAGCCATAATCAACAAAAGCGAGCCAGCCCGCGTTACAGTGAGTTAGAATATTCACAACCGCGCCGTTCTTTTTCCTGCTAATCTCCGCAATTAGTTTCGCTCCGTGTTCTCCAAGTCTTTTGCAGTACTCCGCATCCTCATCAGCGATTTTTTTCGCGATTTCAAAAGCAATTTTTCTTTTTTGCGCGGGGTTATTCCCTTTTGCAACTTCAGCGAGTACTCTATCAACCGCCCAAGCTAAATTTACCGCGGTGGGGCGAGTGGCTTTTAGTTTTGTTCCCGCATTTTTTAGAAAAGAATCAAATTCATTATCGGGCGCCTCAATCGAAGCGATATACATTCCTAGTCCTGCGGTAGCGCCAATTAGTCCCGCCCCGCGCACATGCATATCTTTTATCGCGGCGGCAACCTCATCAACGGTTCGTAAATCTTCTAGTATGAATTTGTGCGGGAGCCATCTCTGGTCAATTATTTGAACGACTTTCTCGTCGCCCTCTTTTACCCAAATAGTTCGGTAGTGCTTGCCATTAACATTCACAACAATTACCCTGAATAGAAGTAGCTGGAAATACTTTTAAATGAACCTCTGAATCAAAAAGAAACGATTCAGCAAGTTAATAATTTATTTTTATTTAATTAAGGCGCTTCCCAGTTGAATGTCTGAGCAAGAGCACCTCTATCAGCGAAGTGTTTTGCTGATTCAAGTACCATGGATAATCCAAGGCATCTCTTTGAAGGATACATTGCTCTCTTTCCGCCGACATTTACTTCCGCAGCGGGTTTTGCTATTGGGAATTTGTTCGCCATAAAATAAGTTTTTCCTTTGAGCATTGCGTAGCAGACATGTTTGTTGTCGGCTCCTCCGCCAATGACCATGAAGTTCTCTTCGTCCCTGCTAAGAATAACAGCTGATTTGCTTTCCCCGTTTAATTTGTCTACAGCGTTCTTTACCTGCATTAACTCCGAAAATTCGCTTACTATATCTTCTCCGTCCTTGGACGAGTTCTCTTCAACAATCTTTTTTATGAAAAACATACACCCACCTTGCAAAAAAGTTACACCAAAGAATAGTTAAGCCTGCCCCTTGCCTTCAAATTATCATTTAATTAAAAAACACAAAGATTAGCCAACAAATCTTAAGCCTCTGGTGGGATTCGAACCCACGACCATCGGTTTACAAAACCGGCGCTCTACCAACTGAGCCACAGAGGCA
>CABMEU010000020.1 GCA_902385225.1 uncultured archaeon
CAAATTATTTCTTTCATGCTCAAGCCGCCAAGTATATCGCGATTGCAATAAAATCATACAATAAATGCGCAGCATAATTCTGCAAAAGAGAATTATTTCTTTTGTACCAGTAAGCAAGTATCAGCCCAAGCGCAAACACGCCGATTATTTCCGCAATTGACCAGTAAGTTATGTGCGCTCCTGCAAATAATAAGGTGGAGATTATTGGTCCTACGCGCGGAACAAGAAATGCCCTGAAAAAGAATTCCTCAAGCAGAAGAAGCGGGAAGAGCATTGCGACAAAATACAGCACATTATCTTTGTACTGCCCGATTGACTGCCCGACCTTCTCAAGGTCATTTATTTGGGGCATGTTAATCGCCCCCGCAACAAAAGATATTATAGAAGAGATTACAAAGAATGCAACCAAAAGGAGTGCGAGAAGTTTAATTGTCCCGAATATTTCTTCTTTAGCGCTTTTTGGTTTTGGGAAAAGCTGTGCAAGCACTTTCTTCCAGGAGAGTTTCTTAATTATCCTCAGCCAAAAGAAAGGCAAAAACAGCATTATGCCGAGAAACGCATAGTAAAACAATTGATAATAGTCAGCCATTCAGATAGTGTTAATGCAAAGTGTTTTTATTAATTGTTTGCATTGCAAAACGCCAAAAGGTAGAAGGATTTGTCAAAGAATAAAAAAAGAATTACTTTTTCTTTGATTCCATGTATCCGCATCTGCCGCATGCCGCTCTGTCTTTGTGCTCAGCCATGAATACACCTGGTCCGCACTTTGGGCAGAACTTTGCTTTTCGCTTTAACACGCCGCTGGAAACATCATAATTCTTTGATTTTGAAACTTTCTTCTCTTTTTTTGATAAATCAGCCATTTTCTATCACCACAATTTTCTCCAATTTCATTAAAATATTATTTCTTGAAATTTGCCGGAGGCGCAGCTTCTCCGCTAGCAGCTTCTGCCTTCTTCTCTTTTCCAAAGTTTCTTTCTCTTACATACTTTGGCTCGGTTTTCTTTAGAGCCTCATTTGAAGCATAAACTCTTGCGAATATAATTGCTTTTGAGGAACCAAACTTTGTATCAGTTTTAACAACAGCAATATCTTCAGGCTTTGTGTTAAGCATTGCGGACATTTTTTCTCTTACTTGCTGTCTTGAAGGAATTGTTTTTTCGTGCACTTCCGCGGTTACTTCTTTTCTGTTCAATAGATTGTTTTGTTTTGTTCCTGTTATTTTTAGTTCCATATATTCACCCGATAAAAATTACAAATTAAATTCAACTTCCAAAAATTACCTGCTTAATCTCAATGCGTATTTTCCTTTTCTTGTTATTGCCATTTTTTTGGCGATTTCGGATTGTTCAGGATTAATTATTACAACATATCCTCTCCAGAATGTTGTGAACGCTGTTTCGTTGCAGTTAGGGCAAGTGTTTCCCTCTTCCACAATGTATCTGCAGTTGCGGCATGCTTTTTCTTTTAACATTCTTTCACCAAAATTAATTTTTAATTACTTTTTGTCTTCTTTAACTTCTTTTTTGTCGGCTTTTGCTTCTTTGTCAGCCCCTTTCTTTCCTTTTCCTTTTGCTTCTTTCTTTTCGCCCTTATCATCAACTTTTGCCCAATCAGCTTTTCCTAAGTATGGCTGTCTCATTGTTAGTCCGATTTTTGAGCTTGATGTGTCTCCTTTGAGAGAAATCGTAACAATTCTTGCTAGAACATTATCTTCAGGAACTAATTTTCTGTCAGTTTTCTTTCCCAAGAATCCCGGAAGTTTTGCGTCGTAATTAATGTAATCATCCATTATTTGGCTTACGTGTATTAGTCCTTCTATTGGTCCGATTCTGACAAACGCACCAAATTCTGTTGCTTCTGTTATTGTTCCTCTTGTTATTTCCTGTACGTGCGGTTTGTAAGTTAGCATTTCTATTTCGGCTTCGTAGTAAGCAGCTCCGTCGCCCGGTATTACGTGACCAACACCTACTTCTCCAATGCCAGTGATTGCAATTATAACGCCGTATTCGTCTTTTATTCTTCCTTCGTAGTCTTCTCTGCATATATCAAGCAGCGAGTCCTTGATTTTTGTGCCTAATTTCTTAGGAGGAACTCTTACTTTGTCAATTATCTTTGTTTTATAGAACATTTAGTCACCTTTTAAGAACAAAAAACTCTCTTTCACCAAGCTATTTTAGCCAGCCCTACATCTAAGGACGGATTAATTAATTAACAAAACTACACATTTAAAAACCATGGCTTTTCCCTTAAAAATCCTCTGCCCAAGTTCAAATTTGTCCAGGTTTTTGAGTCATCTTACAACAAATCAAACCCAAACCTAGCCCCTATTCCTCCACCAAATCCTCAACATCAATATAAGTTAAGCTTCGGATGAATATTGTCTTTCCGCCGGCTTGTTTTACCCTTCTTCGCAGAAGTTTGTCATTTGTAGCGATTACATATTCTTTGCTTAGTGCCACAAGTTCCGAGTCAACATCCTCGCTAGTGCTGTCAATCTCTTTAACATGATTATTTTTCAGAACCTCTTCAACTATCCGTGCCTCATTTCTTATTTTTTTGTCATTTTTTCCCAAGCTATTCAGCTCGTGTATTACTCTCCCAAGCACAAAAAACTCAGCAGGAAGTTTCCCCTTGATTTCCTCAAACCCGTGGATTTTGTGCCGAACCATTGTCAGCAAGAAATTAGTATCAAGCAATATTTTTATTTTTGCAGCCATAAGTTCACCATTTCTCAATTCTTTTCTTCGCTTCAGCCATCTGTTCTTTTGTTCCGCATGAAAAGCGTATCCAGGAATTATCAAGCCCTACCGTGCTTATCCCATCACCTTGATTTGCAAGTATACTATTACTCTTGAGGAAATTATTAAACTTGGTCGCTTCAATTTCATTTGAGAATTTGATAATAATATTGTTGGTGTTTGTGTGAATCACATTAAACCCTTTCTCGGATAAAAATCTCTCAAAGGAATCCTTCCTCTTTTTTATTTCAGTTATCAGCTTTCCAAAATACTTCTCCTCGTCAAGCGCAATGAGTGCGGCTTCAACCGAAACAGAAGACACATTGAAAAACAATTTTTTAGTCTTTATTGTGTCAATAAGGTTTTTTTCCCCAACAACAAATCCTACACGAAACCCGGCCATTGAATATCCTTTTGAGAAACTTCTCAAAACAAGAATATTTGGTGCGGATTTTATCGCCGATTCCCCATCAAAATCAATATAAGTTTCGTCAATCGCAATTATCGCTTTTGTTTTGCTTGCAAGTTCAACAATTTGTTTTTTAGTCAAAAGCCCGAACGGATTATTTGGGTTGCACAAATAAATAAGCGACACGCCTTCTAAATCTTCGTTTGAATATTTAAGCGAGTAACCTTTCCCATTAAAGCAATCAATAACCCTGCACTTAATACCATTTCTTTTCGGCGCGTCAAGAAGCTCAAAATAACTCGGTCCAAAAACCAATACCTTTTCTCCAAAGCATCTGGCAATCAACTCAATTCCCTCATCAACCCCATTTGTCAGAACTATTTCTTCTTTATCAACACCAAGTTTGCCAGCTAATTTTGAGAGTAGTGCGAAATAATTTGAAGGATATCTGTTACAATTAGCAAAAGCGTTTTTAGAGAATTTTTGTATTATTCTTGCAGGAAGTTGGTCTTTGATTTCTCCGAGTTTAAGGTCTATTGCCTTCATAAGCATCATATCACTTCAGCGTACGCTATGAGTCTCCACTGCCCCGCAATGTTTTTGCTTAACGCAACTTTTTCGCCTTTCTCAGCAACTACAACATTTTTCAAATTAAGTATGGTTTCTTTTGGGTCAGATTTTGTCACAAACCCGATTGCTGTGTTTGTTCCGATTGTGACTACTAAAGCGTCGGTGACCTTTATCATATTCTTTTCTTTGACATTCTGCTCCGTCATTCTTTCAAACATGTGAACTTTAAGCCGTAAATCTTTTACTGGCACAGGTAGCGAGCCGGCTTTTGCGGCGATTTGCCCTCGCAGCTGGTCATTTTGCGCAATGCTTGGGTCAAGCGCGGTGCCAATCGCAAGTAATCCGCCCGGATGCGCTTTTTGCATTAATCCATCATCTGTTGCGATGCTCATTACTTTTGTAATTGTTTTCTCGCTTCCGCCAAGTCCCGGATAAAGTTCAATTTCATCTCCAACATTAACAGTCCCCTGCGCAATACTCCCTCCGATTATTGAGCCCTTCAAGTCTTTTGTTTTTGTTCCTGGTTTATTAATATCAAAACTTCGTGCAACGAACATCTTGAGCGGTTTTGATTCATCAAAGTGAGGTGTTGGTATGTATGTTTCTATTGCTTCAATGAGCGCATCAATATTTACCCCGAATGTCGCGGCGGTTGGAACTATTGGAGCGTCTTTGTATCCATAGCTGTCCATAAACTTTCGTATCGCCTTGTAATTTGCAATCGCCTGCTCTTTTGTGATTAGATCAACTTTGTTTTGAGCCACAACTACTTTCTCAACGCCCGCGAATTTTAGCGCCATTAAGTGTTCGATTGTTCTTGGCTGCGGGCACATTTCATTTGCCGCGATTACTAGCACCGCTCCGTTCATTAGTGCTGCTCCGCTTAGCATCGTAGTCATTAGTGTTTCGTGCCCAGGAGCATCAACAAAGCTCACAATTCTTTTGCTTACAACTTCGGCTGGCTTTCCTTGATATTCGGGAGCGTTCCAATAAGCCGCGCCGGAATTTGTTTTTAATTTATAGAAAGTGACATCCGCATACCCTAAGCGTATTGAGATTCCTCGCTTAACTTCTTCGCTGTGCGTGTCGCACCATTTTCCTGTCAGGGCTTTTGTAAGAGATGTTTTGCCATGATCAACATGCCCAATCATGCCGATATTAATTTCGGGCTGAACAATTTCTTTGTGCTTCTTGGCATGAGTTTCTTCGGCAGGCTTGTTTTTATGTTCCTCGTGAGTTTTATGCTCAGCGGTTTTTTCAGCAACATGCTTGTGTTCTTCATGAACTTTGTGCTCAGTATGTTTCTCTTCGTGATGAATTTTTGCAGCATGCGCGCTGGTTTCGTGCTTTGCATGCTGTTTTTCTTCAGAATGGGTTTCTGAAATTTTATCCGCCTTTTTAGCGCTCACTTTTTTAGCTTTGGCTTCCGCCGGCTGCGCTTTAGAGGATTTTTTCTTTCCCTCACTTTCCGTAGCCGTCTTCACCACATTTTCACCTTAATTTTAGTGTTTAGCTTTCTTTACTCCGCTTCCAAGTTCAGCGCTTCCTGCCATTTCAAGGCTTTTCTTTATCATTCTTTCTTTTGCGCTCTGTGTTTCTTCTTCAGTCGGAGCTTTCTTTGCAAGTATCTGCTCAATTGGAACAGTTCCAACTTTTGTTACTATAACATTTAATTGAGCGGTTTCATTGCTTATCATTCCGCCTCTTACTGTAACTTTCTTTCTTTCTCCTTTTACCGAGGAATTAAAACCCATTGCGTCCGCAGTAAAGATTTTTTTTCTTACTGAGCCCACAAGAGATGCGCTCATTGGGAATCCCTGCTTGTCGCTTCCTCCGGTTATTTTTGCTTCATATCCAGCAAGACCAATATCGTCAAGCTTGACTATTTCTCCTATCTTTTTGCCCACAAACAGCTCTTTGTCAGAGTTTGCGTTATAGGCTTTGCCTGTTTTTTGATCGCTTATCACGAATTTCATTTCATCAC
>CABMEU010000021.1 GCA_902385225.1 uncultured archaeon
AGCAACACTAGCCGCAGCAACTGCTGCAGTTTTCTTACCAAAGCTCACCCCAAACATGCTTTCCCCAACCCTAAAAATTCACTGGTTCGATAAAGAAAAGAACCAGAAAACAAAACACATTAACTTTCATTTGTTACAAAGTTATTGTATATATTAATTGCCTGAGAAGAAGTATATAAAGGTAACGTTTTCACTGGGGAAAGTTATTCTAGTTGCTTTTAATACTGTGAACATATAGCTCGTTATCCCACGCAGTATCAGCATTGAAATTTAGAGTGAATTTACAATCAGAAACAGACGGATAACAAATAGCAGTTTTGGAATCAAGATTTATGAGTGAAGGGATTGCTCCAACTGGAGTCCCGTCAATATTGGCCCCATTTGATATAAGTTTCTTCTCTCCCAAGCTAGCACAATTAATTGAGAATCCCTTTCCATTATTCCAAATCCCGTCATCAACTGAAATTACACAATAAGGATTAATTGACTTGTCGTTTCCCGCAGATTCAATACAAGCCGACCCAACATAAAAGAATGTGCCTGAGTCACCCTGCAATATCTCTTGGGATCCACCAAGGTAAGGCAATTTATAAGTTGTGCTTTGAATTGGAAGAACTGGAACAGGCGAGGCAATAGGAATCTGGGTATTAACAGTCAAAATGTTACTTAAATTATCAATAGAATACAGGCAAAGCTTTTGATTGTCATTTACTGAAATCCCAGGGTCAGACGATAATGAGATTTTCTTTGAGCCTTCAGCCAACTGTGTCTTTACGGCTCCTTTTGGACCAGCACATGGCTTGAACGGTTTATTTTCAACCTTACACCCGCCAATCAACATACAATTAAGCAACTTTAGATAATACGCAACGCTGCCAGATAGTGAAGACAATGAAGGCAATGCAGACTTTGTCACATTCACAACAGGAGCAACCGAACTCGCTGTAGAACCAGTTCCTATCTGAACCATATCCAGCCCAATAACACCGGTATTATCAATCAAAACATTAAATATGCATTGAATACCATTTCCATTTGCTGTAGAGGGATAGAGAATCTTTTGGGATACACTATCTCCAAAAGTGTAAACCTGACTTGTTCCATCCACTTTGAATAATTTCTTTGCAGCATCAGGAATTAATTCCATATCCGCAGAACCATTACAAGAGAAAACTGTCGCGGTATCGCCGCCATAAAAGTAATAAAAGAAAGGTTTTAGCTCTTTCTTATCTTTGAAAAGTAAAGAAGGCTTGGATACCCCAATAACATAATAAATTCCATTTTTATTAGACTTCAAGTGGTAAAGAAGTACTGGCGCGGCGTTTGGATTAGCACCGGCAACATTTACTGAGTAAACCATTTGCGCCCCAGCATCCTCTGTCTTTACAACATCAAGCGCAGTTATGTCAGAGACATAGTAAAAATTTAGTGTAGCTGTGCAGACATTTTGCTGCAACCAATCAACTAAAACGATGTCAGTTATCACATACTCCCCCTGCCCAGGAGAATAAGTACTAGCTGTTGAAGAATCCACAGCAAAGACTGTGCCGGCAGATAAAAGAACAACTAGTGCAAATAATACCGCGTAAATAATCTTCATACCCATCAGCCAAACCGATTAATATTATCTTCCTCTTCTCTTAAACATTTGCCTTGCCCTATTTGCCCCTTTTTTCCAAGCAGAGTCAGCTGCGCTTGGAGGCACTCTTCCAGTCTTAATGCCCTCAATCATATTCTTTCTTCTTCGGGATAACCACACACCAGCGCCAAGACCCGCAGCAGCTCCCGCAGCGGCACCAAGACCGCTAGTCTTTGCGCTTGACATACTAAGAGGAATGTTTGGAGTCGTCTTAAAATATTTAGGTACGCCCCCAAGAATTTTATCTCTTCCAATATGCAACGGACTACCGTCCGGACCTCTGACAGTAAAGACTCTCTCACCAACTGTAATCTGCGCTGGTTTTTTCCCTCTGCCTGTAAATCTTTCCCAATAACCCCTACTATCATGAGTTGCCATTAAAACGCTGGCAACTTCTTTCTGAGCAGTCTTGCTCATAAGCCAAGCATCAACAGCGCTTTCTTTGTATCCAACGCCAATAGCCGCAGAGATTAACCCAATTAATGCTCCGCGTTTAACAGCTTTCCAAGCATTCATTTTTCCAATTTTTCTCTCGAGCCTTTGAATGGCCTGCATCTGCTCATCAGAATATTTTGGAGGTCCATTTGCAGCAGCTGTTCGAACTGGAAATCTTGGCAACACAGGCTCACTCAATCAAAACACCTTTATTCTACTGATTAACAATTCCCGTAATATATATACTTTACTTTGGGCGGTTTTTGAAGTAATTCCGAAGCCAAATTTATTTGAGTAATTAAATTCCCCCAGCGCTTAACTCCTTTTCGTCAAGCGCCAAAGCCTTCGCCCAGCTTTAAATACTCTTTTCTTCAATTCTTCTTCATGGCAAAAGTGATTAAGAAAAATCTTGTTCTTAGCGATGAGGAAGCGGCGCTCCTTGAAGAGGGGAAAGAGTTTGATATTATCCCAAATGACAAAGGAATTTTCTTGGTGATTGATAAAACCATTATCGGGAAGAAAGAGGGCAAACAGGTGTGCGTGCAAGTTCCCGCGCTGGATGATGAAAAACAGCAGGTAATCGGATTAATTAGAAAAGGGAGTCTAAGCGAACTTGTGGAAGGAAAGTTTGAGGCAACGCTGAATGAAAAACAAAAAAAAGCATTGCTTGAGCTTGTCGCCACACAAAGTGTTTATGTTTTCAAATTAAATGAATCCTACAAAAAAGGAGTATATAGAGTAAAAGAGGACGAAGCTAAAGAAAGCAACAGAGAAAAAAAAGAGTCAGAGGATTTTAACGCGCCTGAGAAAGAATATAAGGATTACACGCTTGAGGGCGACGGCTTCTTAATTATCAGGGGAAAAGATGTCGCGGCGAACGCATCATACTCCTATCACAAACAAATAAAGGAAGGACTCTTGCGCGGAATAAAGAGTTTTGACGGGAATTATTATTTAATTGAAAATGCTTTGCTCGGGGCTTACATAAATAAAATAATTTCAGCGCTCATGCAAAAAAACCCTCAAACACTTGAGGAACTTGCGCGCGCGGTAAATATTTCAAAACGCCTCACAAAAATAATATGCGAATTCCTAAAAGAAGAAGGCGAACTAATGGAAAAGAAAAAAGAGACTTACGCATACATCAAGTAAAAAGTGATTCACTCAAAATTAGAAACAATTTATTGCGAATTATTGTAGAGCGTTTGAATTTCAATGTCGCTTAATGCGCGATTCCAAATCGCGACCTCATCTATTGCACCATTGAAATACCCATTTGAACCCTGATGAACATCAGCGCCAATCACTTTTGAGTTAGCTAACTGTCCAAGCCCCGCACCAATGCCGCTGAATACTTCCAGAAGAGCGCCATTTTTGTAGAATCTTACTTTATTATCAGCAATATTCCTAGTCACCACTATCTGCGCCCATGTTCCAGCCGTCACAGCCCCGCTAGACCCCCCGGCCCATGAAGCTGTATCAAACCAATTTGAGCAATTTGGAAGGAGATTGCAATAATTAAATCTAATCCTGCTCCCCCCCGCGTCACCAGCAACAGCCATCGCATAATCTGCCGAACCTGTTCCTGTGCCAGGTCCCCTCCCAACAAAAATTCCCGCATAACCCTTCTGAAGATTAACCGCAGGATTAACCCACGCCTCAATAGTAACATCCCCTGGAATGTTCAAACTTGCGCCGTTTCCGCAATTCGCATAATTATTTGTTCCATTGAAACTTAGTGC
>CABMEU010000022.1 GCA_902385225.1 uncultured archaeon
GGAAGGAAACTTGGGTCTAGCGAACGCTAGTGCGCCTCTTAGTAGGGCCCTAGTCTTACAATGAACCTATCCTGGGAGTAATTGAGTTGTCGCGGGTAAGAGTTCACATCGACCCCGCGGTTTGCTACCTCGCCGTCGTCTCATGGCATCCTGGCTGTGCATGAGCAGCCAAGGGTGGAGGGGTTTACTCATTAAAGCCGTACGTTAGTTGGGTTAAGAACGGTGCGAGCCAGTTTGGATACTATCTGTTGGAGTTGTTGATTGACTGAGGGGAAGCTGCCACGAGTACGAGAGGAACATGGCGGCGCAGCCACTGGTGTACCAGTTGTCTGACAAGGCAATGCTGGGTAGCTACGCTGTAGCGGATAAGCGCTGAATGCATCTAAGCACGAAGCCGTCCCTAAAAAGAGTCAATCTATCCCGAGACGCCGTGAAAAACCGGTTTGTAGGGACGAGCGCGCTCATAGAAGATGAGTTTGATAGGTTGCGGATGTACGCACAAAGCTTTTGCGATGTGTTGAGTCCTGCAAAACTAAAAGCGCTAGGTTGCTAATAACACAAAAGCAATATTTGTTTGCTTTGCAATCAGTCACGTATATGTTCTGTTAATTGATTAACCCTTTGCGAGCCTTTAACGGACGCGATTTTTTTATTCATTGCTTGCGGAAGCAAGGTTCAAATAAGCGGTTTTTTATATTTCTAATTCCTACTTTGTGCATGCCTAAAAGAAGTGTCAAACATAAACCAAAGCATAAAATTCAAAAGCACCGATTAACCCGCCCCCGCACTCACCACTTAGCCCGCACTTCAATTTCTCACAAAGACTTCGTGAAATCTTCTTTCCTCTCAAAAAAACTTTTCTCTATTGGCAAATTCAATTTCCCAGTTGAATACTTAATTTTAATTCTCATTTTGATTTTCGCGTTTTATTTGAGGATAATGTTTCTTGGCGCCCCAGCGTTTTGGGCGGATGAGAGTATTTCGGCAATCGCATCAAAGAACATTCTCGAAAAAGGCGTTCCGGTTTTTGATTCAGGGGTTTTCTACGGGCGAGCGCTTGTTTATCATTACTCCGAAGCCCTCTCGCTCCTCGCGTTTGGCTTGAATGATTTTGCCGCGAGATTTCCTTCCGTAATTTTTGGAATGCTGACAGTTCTCCTCGCGTTCTTTATCGGGAGAGAGTATTCAAAGAAAGCGGGTTTAGTTGCGGCGCTTTTTACCGCGACCTTTTTCCTTGAGGTATTCTTCTCAAGGCAGGGAAGATTTTATTCTCTCTTTCAGCTTGCGTTCTTCTCTTCGCTTTTCTTTTTATACAAATCAAAAAATAACCAAAAATGGATTTACCCCGCGCTCTTCACTTTTGCGCTTGCAGTTGACACAAATCCGTATGGAATAATGCTTGCCCCATTTTTTATTTTAGAATATTTCTTTTTCAAAAAGAGAGTGAAAAAGGAGACGCGCGGAAGGGGTAAAACAAATCTCAAACAAAAATTTTTGTTTCTCCTAATTCCGATTGTAATTCTAGTCGCGCAAGGAATTGATATTATCTCAGTTTTCTTTGGCTCGCTTGCCGCAAAAGTCGGAAGAGGGGAGGGAATGAATTTTTACGCTTCTCTTGCACAGGAGTTTAAATCACAAACATTTTTCACAATGCCTTTTGTGAGTATTCTCTGCGCGGCGGGCGCGTTTTGGGCGTATTTTAAGAACAAACGATTGACTTTGATAATAATTGCGCCTTCAATATTTGTTCTTGCAGGGTTATATTTCTCAAGCGATTTCGCTTTAAGATATTTTTACTTCATTATCTTTCCCATAGTGCTATTTGCAGGCGCTTTGTTTGGTTTTGTTGCGGAGAATAAAAAACAGATTATTCCGGTGCTAATTGTTCTTGGCGTGCTGTTAGTGGTTTGCTCAAATATCTTCTTTCCAAATTCATTTGGTTTTGCTCTTCTTGCCCCTTCTGAGAATTTGATTGATGCCTCAGCTCCTGAGATAAGTTTTGCCGGTATCCCTGCTTCAGTTCATGCGGAGCTGATGGATTCAGGCTCAGTGGTTGTGTCCCTTTATTCTCCTCCTGTTGAGTGGTATTTGAAGAAACCAAAGTATGTCTTGCCTTTTTCACTGAACGGAACATATGCTGATGAGATTTCCATAAAGAAAGACGGGGAGCTTGTTGATATTTATTCTGGTTCGGAAGTGATTCGCGGGCTTGACGAGTTAAGCGGAAAGTTCTTTTTTATTGAGGAATATTTTGCATCCTCCAAGCTTGAGCTTACCAAAAAAATCGCGCTTGACTCTGTAAAAAAAAGGTGTTCTTTTCGTTTCGCAAATAAAAGCATAGCGATTTTTGAGTGTAATTAAGCTATTTAAAGTTCAACTTTCTAATACTCTAAACTTTTGGTGAGAATTTTGATTAAAAAAAGAAGGGCGCGGGTGCAAAGCAGGAAAGATTCGCTGGGGTCATTCGAAGAGTCTGTTAAGCATAAAATTAATCAGGATGTTCTAAGTAGGGTTCCAAATTTTCCAAAGATAAAAGTCTCTCTTCCGCTTAAGCGAAAAGAAACAATTGCGGTTCTCTCTGCAGTTGTGATTATTCTCGCTTTTATCTTAATGCAGCTGGTCTTGATGAATTCAACAGGCATTGGGACTGATGAGGGCAATTTTGTTTTTACGGCGAAGGAGATTATGCAGGGCAAAGAACCAAATTTGGATTTTTATGTGCGGGAAGCGGGGTCATTATTAGTTCTGTTGCCGGTGCTCAGTGTTTTTGGAACAACAATTGAAAGTTTGAGATGGATAATTCTAGTTGTTCATGTTCTTGAAATAGCGGTGATTGCGTTCTTGGCGTTTAAATTAACTAACAGCAAGAAACTCACTATCGCCTCAATGCTTTTGACAATAGTGCTTCTTCAGGTAAATGGTCCTCTTGATTTTTACCAAGGGTGTTTTTATCAGTTCTCAAATTTATTGTCGCTTGCGATAATATCAATTGTGATATTGAAGCTCTTTGGGCATCTTGAGATGAGCTGGAGAAGAACTGCAGTAATTACTGGACTATTAATCGGGCTTGACATTATTTCTTATAAGGGCTCAATTATTCTGCTTGGCGTAATCCCGTTTCTGGTTCTGCTTGGAGCAAACCAAAAGAACCGGACTCGTTTTGCTGTCCCGGATGTCCTAATTTTCTTTCTCTCAGCCGGAATTCCAATCGGGGCATATTTTGCTTATTTCTCCATAAAGACAAACTTTCTGCATATTCTGCAGATGGCGATGGGGAATGTTCTCGCAAGCTGGCTGTTTGCGCTTGTTTTCTTTTTCGCAATCTTCAAACTTTTTCTTGCGAAGAGAATATCTGTTTCTAACGACATAGTTGTATTTTGCCTTAATTTTCTTTTTGTGTTAGTGATAATATTCAGAATGTTTTTGGATTACTCGGGCACTATAAATTCGTTGTACAGCGGACTTGTATTTATTAATTTATTCACTTTAATGACAATACAATTTTTCAGCATTTATTTCTCCGGAAGGTTTCGCAAAGTAATTTTTTATATCTGCTTTGCGCTTAATGCGTTCATATTGGTATTTGGGTTTGGAAACAGGGGATTCTTTTCAGGACCCCCAATCGAGTATTATTTAGCAAGCACAATTCTTTTCATAGTTTACAATTTTGTGCTATTTTGTTTTTACCTTGAGAAGCATGAAAAGCACGAGCATGACAAAAAGATTTTTGTGCTTGGTTCGGCGCTTTATTTGTGGGTGATAATGCTTTCAATTGGCGGAAAATTAATGCCTACGAGATTTGAGAGCGCTCTTGTGCTTCTTCCTATTTTAATTCTCATAATAATCAAAATAAAATCAAAGGCAACTACTTTGATAAAACTTATTTTTATTGTGGCGGTTGTTCTGACTGTTTTTATGAACAGCACGCTTAGCAATGATTACACTTTGTACCCAAAAAACTCATTTGACTCCGCTGTAGAGTATATGCACATAAACCTTGACTCCAATCAAACAGTTTTTTCGCTTGATACGGCACTTCTATCAGAGATTCCAAATAAGAGCATGATTCCGTTTTACTCTCAGCATGTTTATATTATTGAAGAGGAGTACTCGGATTATTATTATCCTGGCTTAACTGAGACGTTCGCTGGATATGATATCACTATGCGAAAAGATGATGTTCTTGAGAGGCTTATGGATACCGTTCCAAAATATGTTATCGGCTCAAGCAGGGCGACAATGAGAATAATAGTGGAGAATGATTACATTAACTCTTGGTTTAATGAGACTTATTCACTCAAAGCTAATTTTGGGAGAATAATGATTTACGAGAGAAGGATTTAAATAGGAAATATCCTTTATCCAGTAATGGGTATTGCTGGTGTAATTCTTGCGCGAATCGGCCGAATGATTCTCAAAGGAAACACACTTTATTGGACTGCTGTTTATTCACTCGTTTTTGAACACATGGGGCGCCAGGTTGCGATGCTTGGAAAAATTTACCTGCAGGGTCCTGAGAATATATCTATCGGGAACCACACGACAATAAACCAAGGGTGTACTTTTTGCGGGAAAGGCGGAATCAAAATAGGGGCTGATGTTTTAATCGGACAAAACGTGAATATCATGACGAGTAATTACAAATATTCCAGCTCAATAGTTCCAATTAGAGCACAGGGGCAGATTTACAAAAAAGTTATAATAGACGATGGGGCGTGGATTTGCGCCGCGGCAATAATTCTTCCCGGAGTTAAAATTGGCAAGAGAGCGATTGTGGGTGCGGGCGCAGTTGTTACAAAAGATGTTGCCCCTTTCACAATAGTGGCTGGGAACCCCGCAAAAGTGGTAAAATCAATGTCTAAATAATTAAATGTTTAAGCAAGTATAACCCTCGCGGGCATATTCCAAACTGTCAGCGGCTAGTTTTAGTTTTTGAGGTTTTTTGTTTATCAAGCTTCAGCAGCGCATACCCTATTAGCCCGTATATAATTGTTGGAATAAATATTGCGATGTGGAAAATCAGTGTTTTGTTTAGCGCAAAAGCGTACCCATACCCTAATTGCACAAGGAAATACGCGAATCCCGCCTCAAATATTCCAAAATTTGCCACTGTTCGTATCGGGATAATATCAATGAAAAGCAGCGCGAGTCCGATGAAACTTATTACAAAGAAATCAAGCTGAACTCCAAGAGCATATAATACCGCAAATCCCATTAGGAGTCTTAAGAGCCAGTAAACCAGCGAAAGAATAAATATGAGCGCGAGTTTTCGTTTCTTGATTTTGAATGCCTCAAGAACACTCTCTTCAATAATCAGAACAAGTTTTGATATTTTTGGGTATTTCTTCAGCCGCTTTGAAACTGAATATTTGGCTGCAATAATTGAGAATATTCCAAGCCCCAAAAATGCTGCCAAGAAAAGTATTGAGACAAAATATATAATTTCCTGCGCTATTGATACCGCCACAAATAAACTTGAAGTGATAAGCAAAATGTATATTACAAGAAGATCCGCTATCCTGACCAAAAATAGTTTCTTTACCCCGTTGGCATAATTCACCTCAAAATATTTTTTGAGCCCGTACACATAAGATATTTCGCCCACCCTCATGGGCATTATTCCAACAACCATGTTTGCGAAATTTGAGAGACTGAAGAGTTTAAGATTAAATTTTATCTCGAATGCCCTGGCGTATCTAAAAACATTTATTAGTTCTATCAGCGGAAAAAGGATTAAGGTCAGCAAAAAGATATACGGGCTTGTTATTAGCAGCGCGAGGTTTGAGATTCCAAGCTGCGCAAACAAGAAATATAGAATAACAAAGGTTACTAAAATGGAAAATATTAATTTAATTAATGAGAACTTAATTCTTTTCATTAAACCACCAAATTGATTTTTTCTTAAACCCGCTTACATTTCTTCGGATAACACTTCTTTTTATAATCATTTTTGGCAGGTAAAAAATCACGGACAAATACACTCTAAGCATTATCGCGGCCGATTTCACCGCTCCAATTCTTTGCAATTTCTCTCTCTGCTCTTTTGAATGAACTCCAAAAATAGTTAAGTATGCGTCTCTAAACGGGTAGAGCAGCAAATCACTAGACGGGAAATTCTTTATTGCCACAAAGAACCCGTTTCGTTTTGAGAGAAATGCCTTAAGCGGGGAGGCTCTGCCCCCTGTCATTGAATGAAAGTGAATTAGTTTTGATTTTGGGTTGCACACCGAGATATACCCCGCTCTCCTAAGCCGAAAGCCAAAATCAATATCCTCGCAGAATGCGAAGAAATCTTCATCAAACAAGCCCGTACTCAATAAGGAAGCTCTCTTGTAAAGCGCGGAGAATCCTGAGGGCGCGAATATCTCAAATGTTTTTTTAAATCTCTGCGGACTTTCTCCGTAACCGAGCGATAAATCGCCTTCACGCATTTCAACAAAAGTTCTTGACGGCAACAGGCGGATTCCCGCATTCTGAATCCTGCCATTTGGATAAATTCCTACGCTCCCGACAGCGCCGATTTTATTATCTTTTTGCGCGGCAAAAATGAGTTCCTTAAGCCAATTCTTATCAACAATAGTGTCATTATTCAGGCACACAATATAACTAATCTCGCTGTCTTTGAAGGCTTCATTTATTGCCTCATTATTCCCGCGGGCAAACCCGGTGTTTTTCTCAAAGCGAAGCAGCTTTGCCGCAGGAAATATTTTTCTCACATATTCGCTTGTTCCATCAGTTGAGCCGTTATCAACAAAATACAGCTCAAAGTTTTTGTATGTCTGATTACGCAGCGCGAAGAGGCATTTTGGCAAAAACCGCAGGCCATTGTGACTCAAAATAATGACCGCGGCTTTTTTAGAAGTGTTTGCTTTTCTGCCGTTCATTTTACACAGCCTCATTTATTTTATTCGCGAGCTCTTCAAAACTCTTTTCTTTCGCATATACCCCGCTTTTCCCAAGTATTTCCCTATTTGTTTTGTTATCAAAGCACACAACTCTCAATTTTGCGGATTTGTACGCAAATAGTTTTCCGTTTCCCTCTCCAGCGTCAGATGTTTTTGGGGCGAGGGCAATATCTCCCAAGGCGAGATATGCGCCAAGCTCTTCATACTTTACTCTCCCAGTGAAAGTTATTCTGTCAAGAACTCCAAGCCCCTTCGCGAGTTTTTTTGCGTCATCAAAAGGATAACCAATTAAAAGAAAATGAATATTCTTTTTCACGAAAGGAATCGCTTTTATCAAATAATCAATTCCCTTATACAAATCCATTCCTCCCGCATATACAGCAATCATTTTTCCCTTTGGGAGAGCGAGATTTGGAGTAAAAGAAGAGGCATTCTTTAGGATAACTCCCCTAATTTTGTCATCACTGATTATTTGAATCGGCTTTTTCACCCCGCATTCATCCCGCAGGAACTTTTTCATACTATTTGAGTTTGCGATTATTTCATCGGGGCAGTTTGAGAGGAATTTCTCTGCCGCAAAAATAATTCTGCGCGCAATTCCCTTTTTTGAGATTGTTCCTTGCCCAGAAAGTTCCCCCGCGAGCGACCCCTGGGCGTCATAAATTAATTTTTTTCCAAACATTGTGCGGAGAATAATTCCAATCGCAATTCCCTCGTGCAGATGGGCATAAACTAAATCAATTCTTTCTCTCCTCATAATTCCAGTTGCTTTTGCGAGCATCAATATGTCAAGAAAAGGTTTGTAAAAAGAAAAGCCGGGAGAGAGTTTTTTGTATCCCAAAAGCATTGCGACGCGCACAGTGTTTATCCCGTCAAGATTTCTTCCAAGCGGATAAGTAAGCAAAGTAATTCTTGCGCCGCTCTTGCCCATTCTCTCATATGAGTTAAGTATTCTAACATGACAGCCGCGGTCGGAGAAAAAGGGGGTTGGAGCAAGCATCAGAACATTACAAATCTTTTTGTTATTCTTCAGTGGCATAATTGAATTATTGAATCTACAGAAATAGTTAAAAACAGCAAGAGCCAAAAGGTGTGCATAATGGGTCTTGTTAAGCGTTTAATAAAATCAATCGGGGGCGGGCTGATATATGCAAATAAGCGCCTAAGGGCCGTATTTTATTCAATGATTCTTGCGCATGTCGGAAAAGGGGTTTTGATTGCGAGCACACTGCACATAGGCGACCCTGAGAAAATCTTTATCGGGGACAGAGCGGTGATAAGTTATAATTGCAGTATTGGCGGAAAGGGAATTGTGAGAATAGGAAATGATTCTTTGATTGCGCAGAATGTGAGTATTATTACAAGTAATCATAATTATGAAAGCAGAAAAATTCCGATGAATAGACAGGGGCATACGGAGAACGAGGTGATTCTTGAGGATGATGTTTGGGTTTGCGCGAACTCAGTCATTTTGCCAGGGGTAAAAATTGGCCGCGGAGCGATAATTGCCGCCGGCTCAATTGTTACAAAAGATGTTGCCCCTTTCACAATAGTAGCTGGAAACCCCGCAAAGAGAATTAAAGTCAGAAAATGAAGCTTATTTCTTAAATAAATAATATTTTTTTTAATAAACTCTCTTTATTGAATAATTTTTTACTCGCCCTGTTTTATAATAAATTCTCACCAAAATATCCGAGATTATCCCGAAGCAGAAGAAAATTATTCCCGCTATGAACATAAACGCGGCGAATAGGGGGAAAGGGGATTGGGATAAGCTGATTTTTCCATCAAGCCTTAGCCCGACTAATATAATAGTAAGTATAATTGAGAGGAAAATTGCAATAAGTCCTAGTCCGCCAAAGATATGAAGCGGTCGGAAGGAGTATTTTTGCCAGAACCATACTACTATGAGGTCAAGAAATCCTTTGTACAATCGCCCTATCGAATATTTTGTTTTACCGTGTATTCTCTTCTTGTGCGATATTTTTACCTCTCTTACATCATATCCTCTCCAGCGGAGCATTGCGGGCAGGTAGCGGTGCATTTCGCCGTATAATTCAAGTCCCGCGGCGCATTCCCTTTTCATTACTTTAAAGGGGCATCCATAATCATGCAATTGGGCACCGATAAGCAGTCTTCTAAACATCCACGCGCTTCTTGAGAAAAGGTTTTTGAAAAATCCGTCTTTTCTTTTATATCTCCATCCAACCACCGCGTCAGCGCCTCGATTTATCTCATTTAAGAATAAGGGGAGTTCCGCAAAATCCACCTGTAAATCAGCGTCAATATAACACACGAGCTCTTTTTTGGCGATGTCAAATCCCGCTTGCATAGCCGCTGACTGCCCAAAGTTCTTTCTAAAATCAATTACCCTCACTTTTTTGTCCTTTGATTTCACCGAAAGCATTTCTTTTAGGGAAGAATCAGTGCTCCCATCGTTGACAAAAATTATTTCATAGTCCAAATGAAGTTTTTTTAGTGTGAATACGATTTCTTTGTAAAGCGGGGCGAGGTTTTTCTCTTCATTAAAAACAGGAATAACAACTGAAACACTTTTGCCCAAACTAATCCCCATCTACTAAGCTATTTACTCCTTTTTAATTCTTTCAAGAGGCTGCAGGAGAGAAATGAGGATAAGAATGCCAGAAAAAACTGCCCAAATTATTAAAAAAATATACCAGTGAACTAGCAAAAAAGGCGCAATTACTTTTTTAATACCCTTTAAAAGAATTTTGGTTCAGATTTGTGCAAGTTTTAGTGCATTTTAGGGGGCGCATGTTGATGGGGTTTAAGAAAATAGGAATAATATTAGTGCTAATTTTAGTTTGTTTTTTCGCCGGAGGGGCGTTTGCCGCTGCAACAGCTATTACAGCTAACGACATTACTACAGCAGACGGTAACTATAAAGCCGGAGCAGTCATTGATGTTAATTTGACATTTGACAATGCAGTAACAATTTATGGGTCAACCCCATTTATTGGTTTGAATACTACTCCTGCAAGGAATGCAGTGTATTTTGATGGAAATCAAACAACAAAGCTGCTCTTTAGATATACAGTTTCAGCTGGTGACAATGTTGCTGATTTGGGTGCAACTTCAGTGAATGCTCTTGATCTTAACGGATCAACAATAAAGAATGAGATTACAGATGCCAACATAATATTGTTGGATGTTTTGACACTAGGAAGTGCAGTTTTTATTGATACTACTGCGCCAGTAACAACAGCAAGTGGTAATACTTATCTAACTTGGACAAAAACAAACCAGACGGTAACACTTTCTTGTGCAGATGTTACAGGTAGTGGGTGTAAGGATGTTAATTTCATGATAGATAATAATGGAACATGGATTGATGTAGTCGCAAGCTTAAATTCAATTCCACTATTGTTTTCAACAGATTTAAATCATTCAATTCAGTATTATGCTACGGATGGTGCTGGAAACTTAGAAACTCTAAAGACAGTTTATGCAGCAGTGGATAAAACAGTTCCAACAACTCCAGTAATTACTTCTCCAACTGTGGCAGATCCTTGGTTAGCTGGTAATCAAATAGTGACTGTAACTTCATCCGATGCAAATTCAGGGATTCGAACTATTGAAATATTCGTAGACGGAAACCGCATTGATACAAATGCAACTTCGTCCCCGGCTTCATCTACATGGAACACAGCTACTGTGGCGGATGGAAACCACATAATCAATGCCAGAGCCACTGATTATGCATATAATGATGCAAACTCGGCAGCATTGGTAGTTATAGTAGATAATAATGTTCCAACATATAACATGGTGGATAGAAATAATCATTGGATGTCAGCCGACTTCAATATAACAATAAAGGATGTAAATTTTGGCTGGTCACAGATAAATGCTGCCGCTTCATATTACACAATTGATGATGCGCAAACAGCATTCACTGGTGGAAAAGCGGTTTTAATCTCAGATTATGATTACAATCTGAATATTCCAATAACAACGGATGGTAATCACGTTGTAAATGTAAGAATGATTGATAATTCAGGAAATGTAACAGATATAAATGGAATACAGGCAAAACTCGACAAAGCGGCCCCAACAATAACCGTTGGATCATTAACGCTTGGTGTGGGTTATGCTACAGTTCCAATTACTCTAAATGAGCCAGGCTCATGCAGATATAAGGCGGGAATTGTTGCGGATTTTGCAACATCTGCAACATACACACAGAGTAATTACTCATGGGCAGATTTGTCTAATGATGTAAACTTAGTTGATCTGGGTGCAGGTTCATATGATTATGTATTCGCTTGCAGGGATCAGAACGACACTGAAGCAAGCTCTAGTGTGATTCACTTCACAATCAGCGGTGCCGGCACAGGCGGGGCTTCGACGGGCGGAGGAACTAGCAGCGGTGGAAGCACAACAACCTCAAGCGAGGGCACTGTAACAGTTTCTGAATCAAGCGATTCATTTACTCCTACTGCTAGCGAGGTAACGGATGCATTAAGCGCTCTTAAGGGCGATGATGGTTTGCCGTTATACACTGCGTCAGAAGTAGCTGCGATGGCTGCAAGTAGCCAGGACTATACTTTCACAAAGACTTTGAAGGTAGAAGAAGTAACTAGCTCAAATGGAACAAAGAGTTATAACTCAACATTCTCTATCTCAGTGAAGAACAATAATTCAACTGATATGCAAAATGTATTAGTTGTTGAGACAATACCAAAGGCTGTTGCGCAGGCAATAACCGCTTCGCAGATTGATTCTGCTTTGCAGTTTAGAATACTCGCAGCTGACCCGGTAGTTCAATTCACTGTGCCTCTAATTAAGGCGGGACAGAGCTACTCAGTTGGTTACGTTCTAAACACAACAGCAAAACCAGGAACAGCTTCGCTCTCAGCTCCAACAATCGGGGGAGAACAAGTAGTAGTTCCAGTTGTAACACCTCCTGTTACAACGCCTCCTGCTGACAAAAATCAGCCGGCGACAACACCTCCTGTTGTTGAGACACCAATAGCTGGTGCAGGAATGGACTGGACAATGCCAATCGTTGTAATAATTGTAATCATAGTAATAGTTGTGATTGCAGCTGTTTCAATGGGCAAAGGAAAGAAAGGAAAACTCTCAAAGTAAATAATTAACTTGAAGGACCCCGCAAGGGGTTCTTCATTTCTATTTTTTTTATATTTACCTTATTCCTCGCTTATTCTCTGAACACTTTTTGCCTCACCAAATACTTAATAAATCCCCGAAGAGTTAATCTGTCATGGTTAGAGCAAGCGCAAGAAGAGCAAGTCCAAGTTCAATGGGCGGATTTGCGAGATTTAGACAAAACTTGATGGGCACCGCGAGCAAGGCGAGGAAGGCGGCTGAGGCAAACTTAAAGCTTGCGAGAATGCGGGGAATGACTCCTGAGCAGCTTGAGGAAATGCAATACCAGGAAGCGATGAAAGAAAGGAATGAGCAGGTTAGAGCGTGGGAATTTGAGCATGTGAATGCGAGAAAGACTCATGAGGCTGAATCAAGGAAAGAATTAATTGAGGCGACAGAAAAGATTCACAGCATAATTTCACTTGAATTAAATTCTTCTTTTGGGAAGATTCTCTCAGCGGAAATAGCGAAGGCTCTTGGACATGAGGTTATTGGACAGATTAGTGCTGAACAATTAAAACACTTGCTTGTGCAGAGCCCAAGACTGAAATCAATTATAATGCGCCTTAAGGGCGGGGCAAGAATGATTGATAAGCGCGAACTTGCAGAAGCAATGGAAGAAGTAAAAGGAATTCTCCAGCAGGCGATGCAGTAATTATTTACAAAACAAAATCCGCTAAACTTTTCCCAGACTACATCTTAAAGGAATATTTAAGTAATGATATTCACTCTTCATATTTATGTATTTCTCGTATGAATCAATTGTATGTTTAGCGGTAATCCTATTTGGAGTATTGGGTTTTGTTAAACCCACTCTTTTCGCGCATATCTTCAGACCGAGAGGAATGTTAAAACCCTTAAAGTCTGGAGAAAAATCAACTGATCCTCTTGGGTTCAAATCGTTTGCCAATATTTATTCAAAGGAAAAAGCAGAGCTGTTCGGCAGACTTATTGGGGTATTCTTTGTTGTAATAGGAATCATTGGATTCTTGAAATATGGGTTCCTTTTGTTTTAATCCCCAAATCCTCCACATTTATAAACTCCATTTGTGGCAATATTTATGGTAGTGGTTGAACTGGCTAACGGCGCCCCGCAGGGGTTGCTGAGGAAAGTCCGCTCACCTTGTCAGCAATGGCAATCCCATAAAATGTGGAAACACAGGGCTCCTGAACAGAAACGATACCCGAAAGGGATGAAACGTGCGGGAGTGGTGCAACTCGAAAGAGGCTTAGGTTAATGCTGGCCCAAGACGAGCTTTCTCGACGCGAAAGGGGAAAACAGAAAGTGGCTTACTAATCACTGCCAATACAATAATTTTCTTCTTGACGAAGGACTAAAATTAACTTAAAAATACTTGCCTTTTTACTTTTGTTAAGTGAATTAAATGATTACAAGCGCGCAACTCCGCCAAAAGTACTTTGATTTTTTTAAGTCAAAGGGACACGCATTAATTCCTAGTGCTTCGCTAATTCCTGAGAATGACCCCACTGTTTTATTTACAACAGCGGGAATGCATCCTTTAGTTCCTTACTTGCTTGGAGAGGCGCATCCGCTCGGGAAGCGTTTGTGTGATGTGCAAAAATGCATCCGAACAGGAGACATTGATGATGTGGGGGATGCTTGGCACTTAAGTTTTTTTGAAATGCTTGGGAATTGGTCGCTTGGGGATTACTTCAAGAAAGAAATGGTTGCGTTTAGCTATGAATTTCTTACAGGAAAAAAATATTTGGGGATTCCATCTGAGAGGTTAAGTGTTACTTGTTTTGCAGGCGACGCGGATGCTCCAAGGGATATTGAAGCAGCCGGGGCATGGGAGAAAGCTGGCGTGCCAAAAAACAGGATTCACTTTTTGGCAAAAGCTGATAATTGGTGGGGACCTGCCGGGCAAACCGGACCCTGCGGACCTGATACTGAAATGTTTTATCATGTAAAAGATATTCAGGAAAAGAGCACGCAGGAATTTGAGAAATATAATAAGGAAGGGACTTTTTGCGAAATTTGGAATGATGTTTTGATGCAGTACAACAAAAATGAGAAAGGAGTGTATGAAGAAGGAAAGCAAAAGAATATTGATACAGGGATGGGGGTTGAGCGAACAGTTGCGGTGCTTAACGGACTTGATAATGTTTATGAAACAGATACCTTAAAACCAATTTTTGAGAAAGTATTAGACCTTGCAGGAAAGAAAAGCGGAAAAGTTAGCGCTGAGGAACTTAGAAGTGCTCGAATAATTACTGACCATTTGCGCGCTGCTGTAATGATACTTGGAGACAACAAAGGAATTGTTCCAAGCAATGTTGATCAGGGATATATTTTGAGAAGATTTATTAGAAGGGCAATCCGCCACGCAAGGTTAATTGGAATTAACGGAAATTTCTGTAAAGAGGTTGCGCAAGTTACTGTAAAAGTAATGGGTCCCGTTTTTGAAGAGGTTGAAAAAAACAAAGCGCGTGTCTTTAGCGAACTTGAGAAAGAGGAAGAGAAGTTTTCGGTTGCGCTTGAGAACGGAACAAAAGTGCTTGAGAAGAAGCTCAGTTTCTTGGACAAAGCCCCTAAAAAAGAATTGAACGCGAAAGGTGCATTTGATTTGTTCCAGAGTTACGGCTTCCCTCTTGAGATGACTATTGAGATGTGCAAAGAAAAAGGATTTAGCGTTGATTCAAAAAGATTTGAGGAGTTGCTAAAACAGCATCAGGAGCTTTCAAGAAAGGGCGCTGAGCAGAAATTCAAGGGCGGGCTTCTTGATAATAGTGTTGAGACAACAAAGCTCCACACGGCGACTCACTTGCTTAATGAGGCGCTAAGGCAGATTGTGAGAAAAGATACTTACCAGAAAGGATGCAACATTACCGCGGAGAGATTACGATTTGATTTTAATGCTGATGAGAAGCTTACTGAGGAACAGCTAAAGAAAGTTGAGGCGTGGGTAAATGATGCGATAAAATCCGAAGCCGAAGTAAAAATGGATATAATGGGCGTTGAGGAAGCAAAAAAAGTTGGCGCACAAGGGGTGTTTGATTCAAAGTATGGAGAAAAGGTTAAGGTTTATACTATTTCAAAGGGGAGCAAGATTTTCTCAAAAGAAATTTGCGGCGGACCTCACGTAAAGAACACCAAAGAGCTTGGTAAGTTCAAAATACAGAAACAAGAATCTGTTGCCGCTGGAATTAGAAGAATAAAAGCTGTGCTTGAATAATGAAAACTGTTTTTGAATAGTAAACTAAAAATAGCCGCTAAAAACATTACTTCGTCAATCCCTCAAAGGATAATCGTTAGTTGTCTAGAATTCAAAATATTGGATAAAAAACAACCCCTTTTTAAATAACATCTCTGCAAAATTAAGTCAGTTCTTCAACTTGTTGGGGGTTGATATATGATGGGCAATGGGTTTGGCGCAGGGCGCAAGTTCTTAGGAATAACACTAGTTTTAATATTTTTAATTTCGGTGTCGGCTGGAGCCTATGCCGTTGATACAATAACAATAAATTCAGCCACTTTAAACGGAGCCAGCAGTGTAATTGTAGCACCAAATGCTTCAATAACTGCTTCTGTTAACGCAACACTAAATGGTGGGCCTGGATTTAAATGGATGGCAACGCAGTATCAAATTGGGTCAGCAACGCCCATATGTAGGGATATAACTGATCAACACAACACCACACATACAGATACTTTTAGTGTGATTGCACCAGCTATAGATGGAATATCGGATTTTAAAATCACTTTATTTAAGGATAATGGTTGTGCAGTCGATAAGAGTATTGCCACTATAACTTTATCTAGCGGAATCACAGTTGATGCAACCCCTCCAGTAATTTCAGGTGCAACGGATATTGTTACAGAAGCTACGGGTCCAACAGGAGCAACAGTAACTTACTCTGTATCAGCAAATGATGCAGTTGATGGAAGTGTGGCTGTTGATTGTTCACCCGCATCCGGTTCATCATTTGGATTCGGATTAACGGCGGTTAACTGCAGCGCAACTGATGCTCACGCAAATACTGCGAACGCATCATTCAATGTAACTGTTCGGGACACAACTGCGCCAAGCGCGGCAATTACCTCAATAACTGACGGTACACACATTAATGGAACAGTAACAATTGATGCTACTGCGAGCGATAGCGCTAGCGGGGTAGCAAGAGTAGAGTTTTATCATAGTTCAATGGCTCCTGTTTATATTGGAGAGGATACAACAGAGCCTTACTCAATTGATTGGGATACAACTTCTGTAAGCGACGGCTCTCACACAATATATGTGAAAGGGATAGACAATAACCTGAATGAATCAGGGTATAGTGAAGTATCAGTGGTTGTTGATAACACTGCACCAGTATTATCAGTTCCAAGCGATATGCTTGAGGAAGCAACAAGCGCAGCAGGCGCGGCTGTTTCCTATGTTGCAACAGCAACTGATGCAATTGAAGGGGCAGTAGCAATTGATTGCTCGCCTGCGTCTGGTTCTACATTCGCACTAGGAACAATAACAGTAACTTGCGGCGCTTCTGATTCACTTGGAAACACAGCATCAACATCATTTGATGTAACTGTTGAGGATACAACTCCGCCAACAATTGATTCAATGTCAGATATTATAGATGTTGAAGCAACTTCTCCTGCTGGAGCTGAAGTAAGTTATACTTCGCCAGCTACAACTGATTTGGTTGATGGAAGCGGAACAGCAACTTGCTTGCCTGCATCAGGAAGCACATTTGTTTTAGGAGATACAACAGTAACTTGTAATGCAACGGATGCAGCCGGAAATGGCGCAACATCAGTGGAATTCACAGTAAGTGTTGTTGATACAACAAGTCCGGTAATAACACTCAATGGAGATAATCCAATGACCGTGCAAGTTCATAACGCATACTCCGAAGCGGACGCAAGCGTTACAGATAATTATGATACAGGATTAACTGCAGCAATAACAGGAAGTGTTGATGTTGACACTGTTGGCACATACACAAGATATTACAATGCGGTTGATTCGCATGGAAATAGTGCAATCGAAGTAACAAGAACAGTTAATGTTGTGGATGAGGAAGCTCCAAGTACAAGCGATGATGTGCCTGCGCTTTGGCAGACTTCTGATGTAACAGTAACACTAAATTGTACAGATAATGTAGCATGCACAAAAGTGTATTACACAACAGACGGCACTGACCCAACAACATCATCAGATTCTGTTGATGCGGGAAGCGGCTGGCAGTTCACAGTAAGCACTGATGGACAATACACAGTAAAGTATTTCGGTGTTGATGATTCATCAAACGCTGAAGCAGTAAAAACAGCTACAAATTTATTAAGACTTGATGAGACAGTTCCAAATATTACAGCTCCAACTGATGTAATAGAAGAGGCAACAGGACCAACTACTTCAGTTTCTCTTGGAGAGCCAATAACTTCAGATGATACATCGGGTGTATACGAAGTACACAATGATTCTCCCGGAGTATTCCCGGTTGGGTCAACAACAGTAACATGGACTGTAACAGATAATGCTGGCAATTCAAATACAGCAACACAGTCAGTAACAATTAATGATACAACACCGCCAGTAATTGATTCCGTTGAGAATATAATTGCTGAAGCAGCAAGCTCAGCTGGCGCGGTAGTAACAATTACTGCTCCAACTGCAACTGATTTGGTTGATGGATCAATAACGGCGACTTGTGATGAAAGCACTGGATTGTTCCCTATTGGGATTACAACAGTAACATGTAATGCAACTGATTCGCACGCAAATTCTGCGACACCAGTTTCATTTGATGTGAATGTTGTTGACACAACAGCACCAAGCATCACTGCTCCTGCTGATGTAACAAAGGAACTCACAGGTTTCCTTACTGATGCGAGCGCAGAACTTGGTTCGCCAATTGTATCAGATTTAGTTGATTCAAATGTAATTGTTGATAGCAACGCGCCTAGCGCTGGATTCCCAGTCGGAATAACAACTGTGCTTTGGACTGCGACTGATCATACGGGAAATTCTGCAACAGCATTCCAGAAAGTAACAATCACAAGCACTCCTGTTGATGTAAATGAAGCCGACATGAATTCATTGATTTCAAGCGGCGCGTTTGTTTCGCAAGACGGAGGAGCATCCACTGACACAAATGCTGTTGTAGCATTAAAAGAGATAACAATAACATCGAATAATTCATCAGTATTAATCCCAGCAGGGGTCGTAATCACAAGAAGCGACGGCAGCAATATTGACGCAACCGCATTAATCGCGGACGGAAATGTTGAGGACTTGCTTTCAAACCTTGGAAGCGGTGCTGTTCTTGACGGCGCATTAAAGTGGGGATTGCCAAATCTTGAATTAAGCTTCAGTCCGGCAATACAGCTGTCAATATTCGTTGGGTATGATCTCAATGGAACAACATTGAGTATAGAAAGATCAACTAGCGGTTCAAACGGATGGACAAGCGCAGGATTGACACCAAGCACTTGTGTAGTAGCAAATGGTTTGTGTGACTTTAACGCTACACTTGCTTCATACTACGCAACAACGCACACTGTTTCAACAAATACAAGTAGTGGCGGAGGAAGCGGAAGAGGAGGAGGAATGCCTCTTGCTGTTGTACAACCAACAACTCCAGAGCCGACACCTACACCAACTCCGGCACCATTGCCAGTAACTACACCAACAGAACCTGTATTGACACCATCTGAAATACCTGCTGTTGAAGAACCAACTCCGGCAGTAACACCAAATCCAGCAACTGGTTTGTTCGGTCTTGGAACAGTTGGTGACGCAATACCAATTGGAGTAATTGCGATAGTAATAATCGCTTCAATTGTAGTGCTAGCAACAAGAAAGAAAAAGAAATAATTTTCAAATGAATTGAAGGCCTAGCGGCCTTCAATTACTATTTTTTTATTTTAAACACAGCCCTTGCACTTATTATATTCATTTTAGTCGCCATCATATTCATTTTTTTACCCAAAATTATAATCAAACTTTGCGCCACCCATTAAGGTTTATATACTTTGATGGCTCTTACTTTCTTTAGTGATTTTATTGAAGAAATTCATTGTGCTGGCATTTGTTTTGATTCTCTGTGCGGGAGCGTTTGCGCTTTCAATTGATGCACAAAACCAAATCCCCTCAGGAAGCACATGGTCATTTACTGTTAATTATTCCTCGCTTTCAAGCGGAAAAGAACTAAGGGTTTCTCTTGACAACGAAATTCTTTTTGTATTATTTGAGAGAAACGGCTCTGTTTTTATTGATTCAAGGCAGAACTCATCAAAAGTTTTGGCAATAACTCCAACCGATGGCAAAGTAAGCGCTTCAATTGTCGGGGCAAATACAGGCGACAGGACGCTGAAAGCGGAGATATTCTCTTCGGCAGATGTTATTGATTCGGATTCAATTACAATAACATTCTTTGTTCCAATAAGCCAGGATGAGAGAGAGGTTCTTAATTCAAGAATAAATACTCTTGAGTCTGAATTATCCAAAGAGAAAACAAAATCTTTGAATATGGAACTTGATTTGAATAACAAGCAAACCGAAATTAATTATCTTAATACCGCGAATTCAAACCTGGTTGAGAAGATTTCCTCAATCATCTCAGAAATTGGGCAATTGAAGGATAAGGGCGCTTCAAGCGAACAAATCGTGCAAAAACTTCAGACTGATTTGAATCAGCTTGTTGAGGAAAGACAAAACCCAATTCAGGGGCTTGCGCTGCTTGGCGGGAATAATGGCGGGGCTATTGCACTAATCTTTATCGCGCTGCTTGCGGTTATTGGGTTTGTAGTTTATAGAAGAGGAAAGAACGAGAAGCTTTACGGGTAATGTAATGCTTTATTTCTAATATTTATGCCAAATAAGTTAAGAAATCTCCCGATACGTGTGCTTGACGCAACTAAAGGAGATTTGGCTTTCATTGAGTCACACTCAAAAGAATTTATGCTCGCCCCAAGGAAAGGAAAGAGATTCAAAACGCTTGTTGCAAGACACGGCGGAGAAGTTGTGGGATTTGTTCAAATAGACGGATTTCCTCTTGGGCATTGGCTTAGAAGATTTAGCTCGACGGCAGTTATTGATTCGCTCTCTACCAGGAAGGGATATGAGAATCGGCGTGTTGGGAGAACTCTTTTAGGAAAAGCAAATGCTTATGCCTTACGAAACAAGTTCAGAAAAGTTGTTCTGGACGAAAACCTCTCCGCGCTTCCAAGGAGTTACGGCGCGCAGGGGTTTTACTCAGAAAAAACGAATTATATAAAAACGGGCACTTCAACAGCGCACTTTTGGATTCCTACTCGTTCAATGCGCCAAAGAAAGTGAGTTAATTTAATTAGTGTTTTGTAAATCACATTTCCTCAATCGCTTCAACATCAATTAAATCCATTCCTTTCTTTAGAACAATTAAAGTCGCCTGCACAAGCGCGAGTTTTGCGAGAACCTCTTTTTTGTTCTCAGCTTTTAGAACAGGAACTTCATGATAAAATGAATTAAATTTCTCCGCAACCGCAAGCAAGTGGTGGCATATTGGGTGAAGAGAGAGCAGTTCCCAGCTCTTTTTCACAGCGTCAGCGTACTTATTTAGTTCCACAATTAGTTCTTTCTCTTTCTCGTGTGAAAGGAGTCCAAACTCCGCATCAGCGAGTTTCTTTAGATTAATTTTCTCCTCTTCCTCTGCTTTTCGCAGAATGCTTGTCGCGCGGGCAAAAGTGTATTGCAAGTAAGGTCCTGTTTCTCCTTCAAATGAAATGCTTTTCTCCGGGTCAAATACCATATCTTTCTTCGCGTCATTTTTGAGCAAAAAGAATTTTATTCCGCCAAGAGCGATTTTAAGCGCTCTTTCATCTTTCTTCTTCGCGCTTAACTTAGGGTATCTTTTCTCAAGTTCCGCAAGCGAGAGTTTTTTCATTTCAAGTATTAAATCATCCGCATCTGCGACTGTTCCTTCTCTTGATTTCATTCTTCCGCTTGGAAGAGAAACATAACCGTAACTTAAGTGGTAGCATGACTCCGCCCATTTGCGGTTTAATTTTTTAAAAATGGCGAAGAGCTGCTTAAAATACAAATCCTGCTCGTTTGCGACAACCCAAATGCTCTTATCAAGCGCAAATCTTTCAAACTTTTCCTCTGTTACTCCCAAGTCATTTGTAGCATAAAGAGAAGTTCCGTCTCCGCGGAGAAGTACTTTGTTTGGGAGTTCTGGCTCAAGCGCCGCAACTACCGCGCCGTTGTCCTCGCGCTTAAATATTCCTTTCGCAAGCCCTTCTTCAATTATCTTTTTTCCTAATTGCTTCTTGAACATCTCTGATTCAAAGAAATACTCATCAAATTTTGTTCCAAATGTTTTGTAAGTCTCTTTCATCCCGTCAATTGCCCACTTATTCATCTTCTTCCAAAGCTCAATTGTCTCTTTATCTCCTTTCTCCCATTTGAGAAGTAATTCCTGGGCTTTTTCCTCAAGTGTCGGGTCCTCTTTTAGTTTCTGATTAAATAAAACATACATGTCCCCGACAAAGTGGTCGCTCTTTACTCCTTTTTTATCTTCTCCCCATTTCTCGGGAGTTTTTCCATTGGCAAATAATTTGTATGCGAGCATACTCTTGCAGATGTGTATTCCGCGGTCATTAATCAGATTCGCTTTTACTACTTTGTGCCCCGTGCCCTCAAGAAGGTTTGAAATTGCGAGCCCGAGTGCGTTATTTCGCAGGTGCCCCACGTGAAGAGGCTTATTTGTATTAGGGCTTGAGTATTCAACCATTACTTTTCCTTTACCCAGTTTTGTTTCAAGTGCGCTGCCATTAAATATTCCCGCTAACGCGCTCTCTGAGAGTCTTTCTTTTGATAAGAAAAAGTTAAGGTAAGGCCCCTTTGCCTCCACTTTTTCCAAGAATTTTGCACTTAATTTGCCCGCAAGTGTCTTTGAAAGCTCTATTGGGTTCTTCTTCTGCTCCTTCGCAGCGATAAAGCAGGGGAAAGCATAGTCCCCCATTCCAGCGGGAGGCACCGAGAGAAGCGATATAACCGCATCCTTTGGCAAAGCGAGTTCCTTTACGAGGAGGAGAGCGATTTGTTCCTTAAAATCCATAATCATAATGAGTTACAAGGAAGTTTAAAAGTATTGCTTCTTAGTAATCGAGCACAGAGTATGCCTCAAGCAGCGCTTTCCATGCATTATACAAAGGGGTAATTTCTTTTTTTATCTCTGGGAATATCGAAGCGTCGCGGTAGTCCCTCTCAAGTTTTTCAAGCGAACTGTATTTGTAATTTTTTAATTTATTTGAGCGGGCAATTTCAAGATACACTGTGTCAGTCATGTGGCTTACGGAATCCGCGCATGCAAGTATTCTTGCTTCAATTGTTTTTGGGGCAACATCCCTGCATCTGTGGCTTCTAACACAATGAAGAACCATGCCAAGTCTTTTCTCTTCCATTTTTTCTTCACCAAGGAGTTTTTTTGCTTTTCTCTCGCTTGTTATTGCGTGGTCCTCATCAGGGTTAACTTGGTAATGCCCAAAGTCATGAAGCCAAACGCCCAAAAGCACCACTTCAGAATCAGCCTCAGGATATTTTTTTAGCAATAATTTCGCCCACCGTTCAAGCTCCGTGACGTGCTGCATAAGTCCGTAAGGGTCCTGCCCGTATTCTTTAATTCCATCAAGAAAAGCTTTTTTTGCTTTTTCAATAAGCTGAGTCATCAGAAGCCCTCAATTAAATAATATAGTAAAAATTGAAAGAATTTAAAATATGCGCAGTATTTTAATTAAGTTTGAATATTGCTTTTTGTAATGTTTAACGGCAAAAGAATTGTGGATTTAACAATGCTGATTAATGAGAATACTCCTAATTATCCCGGTGACCCCTTGCCGAAAATAGAGGAGATTGCCACAATTAAGAGTTCAGGATGGAATGAGAAACGAATTTCAATGAACACGCATTTCTCCACGCATATTGACGCGCCCTTTCACATGCTTGAGGACGGCAAGAAACTAAGCGAGTACCCAATAGAAACATTTTTTGGGGATGCGGTTGTTGTAACACTAAGCAATTTTGACGCGATGCTCTCTGATATTAAGGAAAAGGATTTTGTTTTATTCTGCACTGGGCAATCCAAAAAAGCTTTCACAAGCACTTATTATGATAACGCGAAATTTCTCACAAAAGAAATCGCCGAGAAGCTCGTCGCGAAAAAGATTCGCGGAATAGGAATTGATTCTTTCTCAATTGATGAGAACCCATGGCCCGTGCACAAAATTGTTTTCAAGCACAACATTTTGATAATTGAGAATCTTATGAACCTTGAGGAATTAGTTGGGAAGAGGGTTGAATTAATCGCGCTCCCGCTGAAGCTTGACAATGCCGATGCTTCGCCATGCAGGGCGGTTGCGTTAATTTAGCTGCCCAAAAAGAAAGACCCAAAGTTTTTTATGTTCTCAGAGGAACTATTCTGTTATGCCGTTATTTAGTGGAAGGTTTCGGGATTTATTTAGGCGTAAAAATTCTAGCGCAAATTCGCCGATTCAGCAAAGCCCAGCGCATGCGCAAAGTAATGGGTCGCTTGGCGGAATTAGACCCTCGCCATTTCCTGTTGTAAGAAATTCTGTTCCAAAAAAATCTCCCCCGACAACTAAGCTTAGCTTAATTGAGCTTGAGCACGAACTGCCCGAGCAAGCCAGATTAAGAATTAAGTCCTGGGGACTTCAATTTCCTTTTAGGACTGCTGATGGAAAATATTTGAGTCCGCTTGTCGCCGGAAAAGATTTTAGCAAATTTCACCCAAAATTAAACGGTATTCGGTCGCTTGATGTGATTAAGGTTACTCAAACAAATAGCGAACCATTTATGGGTATTGCGCTGTCAGCGGGACCATACTATTTTTCAGTAATAAGAAAGGACGGCAAAGTATTCGAGATAAAAACCTCAAATCTCGCAGAAGTAAAAGCAATTCCAGCTCACAAATAACCTTTTGCTTTGAGCAGTTCCGCGTTTAGTATTCCCCCGCCCGCTGCTCCGCGTACGGTGTTGTGGCTTAGTGAAACAAAGCGGTAGTCAAATACTTTGCATTCGCGTAATCGTCCAACGGTAATTGCCATTCCTTTATCCGTGTCCCTATCCTTTCTTGGCTGCGGACGATTATCTTCTTCAGTGTAATAAATTGGGTGCTTTGGTGCCATTGGGAGATTAAGTTCCTGTGGAACCGCGCTAAATTCTCTCCAGATTTTTATTATCTCTTCTTTTGAGGGTTTTTTGTTTTTATTCTCAAATTCAAGGCTTACGCATACTGTATGCCCGTCAACTACAGGAACTCTATTGCAGTGCGCGGAAATCTTTATTGAGGAATCCTGAGTCAATTTTCCATCCGCAACTTTTCCAAGTATTTTTGCGGGTTCTGTTTCACACTTCTCCTCTTCGCCTCCAATAAATGGGACAATATTATCAATTAAATCAAGGGAGGCAACTCCAGGGTATCCAGCCCCGCTTGATGCCTGCATGGTTGTTAAAAACATTGTTTTTATTTTGTGTCCTGCCTTCTCAAGCGCGTAAATTGGCGCAATATATGTTTGCGTGGTGCAGTTTGATTTTACCACAATGAATCCTTTCTTCCATCCGCGGTTTTTTCTCTGCGCGTCAATCATCTTCAGATGAGATTCATTAATCTCCGGTATTAGCATTGGAACATCTGCAGTCATTCTGTGCGCTGAGCAGTTTGACACAACAGGGATATCATTTTTGGCATAAGATTCCTCAAGCGCAGCGGTCGCAGTTTTGTCAAGCTCCACGGCGGAGAAAACAAAATCGCACTTTCCAATAGCCTTTGAGACTAAATTAGCATCTTCAACAACAATATTTGCTACCTTTGCGGGGATTTTGGTATTCATCTGCCATCTTCCTTTAACCGCGTCAGAGTATTTCTTTCCCGCGGAATTTGGTGATGCGGCAACATAAGTTACTTCAAACCAAGGGTGATTCTCAAGAAGTCTAATATAATTTTGCCCCACCATTCCGGTTGCTCCAAGCACTCCGCATCGTATTTTTTCCATCAAATCACCTTTTTAATTATTCAAGCAATGAACTCCTTATGCACCGCTCTAATCGCTTTCTCTAAATCATTTTTCTTTACCACAAATGAAACATTTATTTCCGAAGCGCTTTGCGCAATTAGTTCAACGCTGATATTTTCCTTTCCAAGCGCGCTGAATAATCTCCCAGCAATCCCCGGAGAGCCACGCAGTCCCTGTCCTATCGCGCCGACAAGCGAGAGTTCCTTTGTGCTAGTTATTTCGCAGGGGCAGAAGTTCTCAAGTGTTTTTAGCGCATCAAGCGCGAGGGGCAGGTTTTTTGCCTCCACAGTAAATGAAATAGCTATTTCGCTTGTCGCAATCATATCAACGGCTATTTCTTTCTCAGAAAGAAGCGAGAATATTTCCGAAGCAAAGCCGGGATTATTCACCATGCTGCTGCTCTTAACTGTGATTGCCGCGATGTCTTTTGTGCACGCGATTGATTTTACTACCTCGTCTGATTTGTGCTTATCAGGCCCGATTAGTGTTCCTTTCACTTCGGGAGCAAAAATATTCTTCACTTCGGCATAGAGTCCCTTTAATCTCATCGGAGCGATTGTTTTTGGGTGAAGAATTTTTGCGCCCAAATACCCTAGTTCTTCCGCCTCTTCGTAATTAAGAAAGTCAATTTGTTTTGCTGCAGGAACAACCTTTGGGTCCGCTGTCATGAATCCTGAAACATCCTTCCAAATCTCAAGTTCCGCGTCAAATATATTCGCGATGAATCCCGCACTATAATCAGTTCCCCCTCTTCCAAATGTCTTCACGTCATTTGAGTCATCAATTCCATAGTACCCCGGGAGAAGCAATACCTTTTGCGCGAGAAGCGGTTTTGCTTTTGAAAGTAAATTCTTCTCAGTTCTTGGTAAATCAACAAGCGCGTTTTCAAACTGCCCGTGGCACTTAATTCCCGCTTCTTCCGCGTCAATAAACTCCGCTGGCACTTTGTTGTCAAGAAGAAAAGCCTCAAGCACTATCGGGCTGAGCCTTTCCCCAAAACTTTGAACAAGGTCCCTGCTCCTTGGGCTTATTTCTTTTAAGTAGCTTATCCCATAGAGGAATTTTTCAAGCAGAGAGATTTTATCATCAAGCACAAACTCGGCTTTTTTTCTAATATCAGCATTTCCAATAAACGCAAGGTAATCTTTATGCATTTTTTTTAAGGAATTAATTATTCCCTCCACTTGTTTGTGGTCCTGTTTGCATTTGCCCATTGATTCTATTAGAAAATCAGTTACTCCATAGAGCGCGGAGATGACAATTATTTGTTTTTCCCCATTGGCTTTCTTTTGGGCGACAATTTTTACCACGCGGTCAAAAGAAGATTTATCCTTGAGCACGCCCCCGCCAATCTTTAAGACAACTGTCTTTGCCATAGTAAATTGCCCACTCAAAACAATTAAAAAACGTAGCAAACCATACGAAACTCGTATTTGTGGTTTTTATTTGGCGTCCTTTTCTTTTCCTTTGCGCATCGCTTCAATTATCTCTCTTGCTGCGCCAAGTCCGGTTCTTGTTGCTTCAGCGATTGTTTTTGCCCCTGTAATAGAGTCCCCGCAGGCATAAACACTTTTGAGTGTTGTGGCATAATGCGAATTAATCATGATTATTTTGTTTTCGACAAGTATTCCTTCGCTCTCCAGCCACTTAAAATCCGGTTTCTGTCCGATGGCAAGAAGTACTTTATCAAAAACAAGTGAGATTTCTCTTCCAGTCTCAATTGGGCGGGCTCTTCCTGATTCATCCTCTCCTGCGAGAATCATTTCAGCACAGCTCACCATTATTCTTTTGCCCCCCTCGGAGTCAGAATAATTAAGCGGGCTTCTCAAAAACTCAAACTCAACCCCTTCATTTTTTGCCTTGGCAAGCTCATCCCCAAATGCGGGCATCTCTTTTTCGGTTCTTCTATAAATTATTGTCACTTTTGCCCCCTGCTTAACCGCAACACGCGCTGCGTCAATTGCAGAGTTTCCTCCGCCCACAACAGCTACTTCTTCTCCTTTTTTTAGCATTGCCTTTCCTTCAAACTTGTCATTTAATAAAAATACGAGCGCGTCAATGACTTTGTCGTTGTCTTCGCCCGCTGCGCCGGTTTTAAGCCCAAGCCCTGCTCCAAGAGCGAGCACTACAAAGTCAAATCCCCCTCCGAATTCTTTTAATAGTTTCTTAACCGAAGTGATTTTTTTCTGCTCAAATATTATCCCCATCTTTTTTGCCGCGTCAATACTGTCTCTTATTTTTTTTAAAGGCAATCTAAACTCCGGGAGTCCATATGCGAGCATCCCCCCGAATTCTTTTAATTCATCAAACACTTTCACTGAAACCCCCGCATCATTTAGGGCACTAGCCGCCGCCATTCCGGCAGGTCCTGAAAACACCACTGCCACAAATAACCCGTTTTTTGGTTTATTATTCATAAATTAAAGCTGCCCGATTGTTATTATAAAATCCTCGCGGGAACGAAAAAACCGCAATAAATACTTTTAAATAGCTTGATTTCGGTTAAGTCTATAGTGAGCCAAATATAAGAGCTAAAGCAAAGCTAAGCACTTAACTCATATTGTTCAGACCCTGTAGCCCAGTGGATAAGGCGCCTGCCTTCTAAGCAGGAGACCGCGCGTTCGATTCGCGCCAGGGTCGCTTTTTATTTCCCATTCTACTGCATTAGCAATCTTTAAATTCACTAATTGTATTCTTATTGGCATGGACAGAAAGGTTTCAACCGCAATTATCGCGGCTATATGTGTTATTGCGGCAGCATTTATTGTATTTGTCCCAAAAGAAATCACTGACCAGTACGGTCCAATTGTCTTCGCCGCGCCGATAATTCTTGTGCTTATTGTTGTGCTCGCGGTTTTTCTAAGCAAAAAGAGCGGCGCCCCAAAGAATGATTTGCAGTTAAAAAGACAGCAATTGCTTATGGGTCTTAAGGAAGCGGAGAAGCAGTTTCTTCAGCGCAAAATAGACAAGCCGACTTTTGATAAGCTCTCGGAAGAGAAGAATTCTGAGCTGATTCTTGTTGAAGCTGAGATTGATGCAGAGAAGAGAAAAGAGGTTCCAAAGGAAGAGTTAAAGAGAATGGAGAAGCTTCATGCTGATAAAAAAGAAATCATTCTTGGTTTATTAAAACAAAAACAATTGAAAGTGCACGAACTAAAACTCGCCGAGAATAAGCTCTACAAAAGAAGAATAACTGAAGCTACTTACCAAAAGTTCTCTTCTGAGATAAAATCCGAGTTAATCTCAATTGAGGCGCAGATAAAAGTGATTTATGCTAATGAGGAAATTGCCGTGCTAAAGGAAGTGCTCAAAGAGGGCGCAAAGGAAATCGCCCGCCAGAAGAATATGTCCGAGCAAAGGAAGAAAACAGATTACTTTGATGAAGTTGGGAAAGATGTGCTTGAACAGTCACAAAAATAATTTGGCTCTAATCGACTATTTTATCCATAAATCTTTCAAAGAATTGTTTCACTTCGAATAATTTCTTCTCGTCGAAATCAAACATGCTTGTAAATGATTCCGAATCAATCGGCTTTATTCCTTTCATTGAAAGCAAACTCTGCATTTTCTTAAGTTCAAATCCGTGCAGCACCCCCGCGGAGAAAAGAACAAACTTTTGCTTTTTTGCCCCTGCGCCGGTCTTTTTTGGAATTCCCCTGATGAAGGCATTTACTAAAGGAGAGGAGGTAAGCGAACCGACAATCGGGGTTCCAAGCACAACAATATCAAATGAAGATAACTGCGAGGGACCCGCTTTGAGCTCAAGCGTTTTCTCATTCTTGAACTGGTCCTTGACAGAGAGTTTCTTTTTTGGCTCAAGAGTGATTCTTTTTACAGAGAAAGATTTTGCAAAAAAGTGCCTTGTTAGTTCCATTGCGACTTTGTCCTCATTTGAGGGCTTCTTTTTTTCCAAAGCCAATGGATACGCAATGAGCACTTTTCCCAAAATACACACCTTTGCCCTCTGACTAGTCAATTGAAATTAATTTAATCTCAAATACCAGTGTTTTGCCGGCCAGAGCCGGGTTGAAGTCAATTACCGCATTTTTATCGGTTACTTCAATTATTCTTCCCCTTGTATTCCATGCCGTTACATACGCTCCAACCACCAGCTGATTGAAATCAGCGAATTGATTTGCGTCAAACGAAAGCACTTTGTTTTCATCGTACTGCCCGTAAGCCTGTTCAGGAGGAATAGTTACTGTTTTTGAGTCGCCAACTCTCATTCCAACTACAGCGTTCTCAAATCCAGCGATTACATTATGCGCGCCTACTGTGAACTGCAGAGGGGTTTTTCCTGCGCTTGAATCAAACACATTCCCGTCAGTGAATCTTCCTGTGTAATCAACTGAGACTTTATTGCCCACTCTAACTAACTGCGCGAACTGGTCAAGATTTGAATAACCATTGCCGCTAGTATTAGAATCAATTTTGTTTGTATCACCCATTAGACCACTCCCATTTTGGGGCGCCTGCGTGCATCCAAGAAGGATTGCTACAGCAAGTATCCCGAGTATTGCAATTATCTTTTTCATTAGCATCACCTTAATCCACAATTTGATAAACAAAACAATTAAAAAAGTTGAATCGGGCTCTAAAGCGGCAAGTAACTATCCTAAATGACAATTTGAGTTTTTAATTATTATTTCAGCGGTTTTTTCGCGGTTAAGTGAAGATACTGCTCCTCTTCATCTGCGCGCTTAATTTCAATAAATCCGCTTTCTTTCAGCGCTTTTGAGAGGATTTCCTCATCATACCCAAAAAAATGGTGATCCTCTTTGTAGTGCTCAAATCCATAAATTTTGTTCAGCGCCCACTCTTTCTTCTGCCCGCTTTCCTCGGAAAAAAGTTTGCAAAAGTAAGCGATATTTGGGACAATTATCTCAAGTTTTCCATCTCTCTTCAATACACGAAACATTTCCTTTAGCGCAAGTAAAGCGTCTTTTCGAGGCAAGTGCTCAAGAAAGAATCTTGAATAAACTTCATCACATTCTCCTTCCTTAAAGGGTAATTCGCGTGCATCCCCTACAACATCCGCCCCAATTCCTGCGCGGATATCAAAGTGGATGTATCCCTTCTGCGGCTTATTTCCCGAGCCGATTTCAAGTTTCATACTGAATCTCCCTTATGCAACTTTTTTAAAGCCGAATTAGCCAAAGAAATTCCAAAACTTTTTGAATACCGAGAAGTATTTAAAGATGTAAATCCCTACTCTAAACTATATTTGGAAGTGTTATTGTGTTTGAAGCAGTAGGACTAGTCGGAATGATGCTTATTGAGTGGTTCGTGGTTTTTGTTGCGAATATTGTTCCGGCGATGATGCCTCCAACCTGGGCAATTCTTTCATTCTTTTATATTACTTATCCGCAGAACATAATAATTCTGGTGATTCTTGGGGTAACCGCATCTACTACAGGAAGATTCGCGCTCGCAAAACTATCGGGGTATGTTACCGAGAGATTTGCTAGCTCCAAAAAGAGGCATGAATTTGAGGCGATTAATCAGAAGCTGCGCGGAAAACCGATTGAGAAATTCATTTTCACTTTCATTTACGCACTAAGCCCGCTTCCATCAAACGCTTTATTTATAGCATTTGGGGCGACAAAGACAAGAATGAGGGAAGTGCTTGGGGGATTTTTTGCCGGAAGAGTAATTAGCTATTTATTCCTCGTTTTCACAACACAGAAAATCTTCTCCTCATTTGAATCAACAATCTTGGGAAGCGCAAGCACCCTCACAATCGCGATTGAAATTGTAGGTGTAGTTATTGTAATCGCATTTTTCTTCGTTGACTGGAATAAAATTATTGCTTTTGGGACCGCGGAATCAAAGCAGCTTGAGCACAAGTGGCCGAGCAAGAAGCGCTAAATGGAAAATAATCACTTTATTAGGAAATGATTAATTGTGAATTCAATTACGCCAAGGACTCGTGTTGCCGCGGTAATAGGAAACCCTGTGGAACACTCGCTCAGCCCCCTAATTCATAATATTGGAATCAGACAGGAGGAGCTTGATTTTGTTTATCTTGCCTTCAAAGTCACTAATGTTGAATTGGCAATTAAATCAATGCGGGAACTTGGCTTCATTGGGTATAGTGTCACAATTCCCCACAAAGTAGAGGTTGTAAAGTATCTTGATGAGATTGATGTTCGCGCAAAAGAAATCGGCGCAGTAAATACGGTTCTTAATCGCGGCGGAAAATTAATTGGGTATAATTTTGACGGCACTGGCGCGATGGAATCAATTAAGGCGGTGACTCCGCTTAAAGGAAAAAGAACTTACCTTCTTGGGGCAGGGGGGGCGGCAAGAGCAATTCTTCACGCGCTTTTGCTTGAAGGGGCAAATGTGACAATTTTCAACATTATTCCTTCTGATGCGGAGAAAGTATCAAAGGAATTTAACTGCTCGTGGATGGAGTGGGAGAAAATCAATAATAATTATGATATTCTTGTTAACGCGACCTCGGTTGGGATGAGTCCTAATGTTGAAGCGATGCCAATTGATGAGAAGATTCTCAAAAAAGGCGCTGTTGTTTTTGATGTAGTGTATAATCCGCTTGAGACTAAACTCTTGCGCACCGCAAAAGAGAAAGGAAGCAAAACAATTTCAGGAGCGGAAATGTTTCTCAACCAGGCCTGCGCGCAGTTTGAACTATTCTTTGAAAAGAAAGCTCCAAAAGAGTTAATGCGGAAAGCATTGCTTGAGGAACTGCAAAGAAAACAGAAGAGATAGTTAATGCCATGTCAAAAGTGCACGCGCCAGTGGCGCATTTTTTTAGTGCAGGTTTATCCCCGAAGGGGATAAAAGTGCAGGGGAAGAGGATCGAACTCTTACAGCCACTAAGGCCCGGGACCTCAACCCGGTCGGTTTTCCATTTCCGTACCCCTGCGAATAGTTTAGCAAAGTTATCCAAAACACTTTGGGTTTGGTAAATATTTGTGCATAGTGATTATTTATAAACAAAATTCCCCTATCTATTTTAGGTGTAATAAAATGGGCGACTGTGTTTTTTGCGATGATTTTGTCGGGGAAGTTAATGGAGATGGAGGGGTTAAGGGTCGAACCGTCGGAGGAAAGGATATTTGCGAGCAGTGCCTTGGGGAATTAAAGTTTTGGTTAAACGGCACGCTTGCCAAATCCCCCGGGATGAGGAATACTCCGCTCAAGTCCGATGAAAGCGAGGATTCTTCCGAGGAAGATATGGTTGAAGTTGAAGAAGAGAATAAGGATGAACCCCAAGAAAGTGAAGAATCAAATTCTGAGGGTGCCGACGGCGACCCGTTTAGCTCTACTCCAAAAATATAGTTTAAATATAACTTAACTCACTAACTTGTTTGATTTTATGAATGCGGTTAACAGGACAAAAATGGGGCCAATAAAGAAAGCCCGAATGAGGATGGCTGTCGCGTTGTTAAAAAAGGCGAAGAAGCACCGCATTGAGGATTTAATGAGACACAAGTCTAATTTAATTATTGCCAAAAGGGAAGGGGATTTGGCTAGGCACGAAGCTAGCATGCAAAGAGTTGCATCAAGGGGAATGACGGGTGATTCTAGCGCGCTTGAACAATTTGAGAATGCGGGAGAGGTTATTGAATTTTTAAATGGCTTTCGAAGAAGAAGCAATGACCATTTATTAAAGCAGGAGCTGCATGAGCGCACAGCTGCCCTCCACGCCAAGGGCGCCAAAGAAGCAATGCGCGCAAGAAATCTTGGGCGAAGAGTTGCAAGAAAAATCGCTGGTAAAAAATAAATCTCAAGCTTAAACTAAAAAAGCAACAGTTATAATCCGTTTCATGTAATTCATATTCATGGCAATAATGGATTTTCTCTGGATGACAAAAGCAAAACTCTTCCTTCTTATAATTTTTCTAATTGTGACAATCCCAAAATATTATAACTCAAATTGCGATGCGGCTTGCGCAAGCGGCGCAGCAAGTCCACTCTGCCAATGCGGCTTCTCCATCGCGAATTTTTACACGATTTTTGTTTTGGCGTATATTGTTGCCTGCATTATGGGTGAAATTTACAAAATAATAAAGAAAAGAACTGGCAAAAAAATAGCCGCTTAAAATTAAAAGTGGGGTCGCTTAATCAGCCAACAAAACTCTCTTTTAATTTTGGAATTACTTCTTTTCGCATTAATATTCCTTTTCTCTTTGAAAGGTTTCCAATAAACTTAATTTTTAGGGCATTCTCAAGAACATTTTTTGTTTCAGCATCAAAGCAAATGAATAAATTAAAGTATTTCTCAATGTCAATTAGCGTGGCGAATATATAATTCGCCGATTCTTTCTTCTTTATCCTGCCAAAAATCTCTTCCAGGACAGGCATGTTGCTCTTAGCAAACTCTTCAACCCCAATTATCTCTAGCTGCAGTATTGCAAACAATTTTCCATTAATCCTGACCTTAGCAAGGTCGGCATCAAAAACTTCTTCCAGAGGCTCATTGATTATTGATTTAAAAGCAAACATTTCAGACACATAGTTCTTTGGCAATTCAATCTTTGACTTAAGATAATCAGCCATTTTTCTATCACGATTTGTGGTAATATTATTCTTGAAATTTATTGTGTTTGAAACAATTGCGGAGTATAAAAGAATTGCAGATTCTTTTGATGGCTCAACACCTTTCGCATAAAACCTTTCAGAAATAAGCGTTGCTGCGGAGCCCACTAACTCAATTTGTATTTTAGCGTTAGGGAATTTTGCCGCGTCATTCGCCCTACGGTGATCAATTATCTCAATTACTTTCTCGGGCAAAGTCTTATTTGAAATAGCTAGAAGTTCGCTTGCATCAACTAGAACAATTCCATTAGAATTTGCAACAAAATCTTCCGCATTTGGAAGCTTTGGAATATTAAATTTATCAAACACAAATCCCGCTTCTTTGTGCATTTTCCCAGAAATCGCCGCCACTGCGCTGGTCCCTGTTTTATTCAAAAACTCAGCATAAGCATACGCACAGGCGCTCCCATCCAAATCAGGACTCTCATAGGCGGTAACTAGAATCATATTATCACAACTCGATGTATTCTAAAGTATACTAAGCAGAAAATTCTTTAAAACATCGTTAATTATGTTTCACATAGTGTAACATTATGAAACCAAGATTAATTGTTGTTGAGGGGGCAGATGGCGTCGGCAAGACATTTCTCTGCAAAAAACTTGCTAAACAGAATAATTGGTTTTATATAAAAACTCCTCCGACCTGTCTTCTGAAAACTAAATGTAAAAATCCAAGAGAAGAACTCTTTCGCTACTTGGAAGGATTAATGCTTAACGCTATTGTAATTAGAAAAAGGCTTAATCGGGGAGAAACTGTTATCTGTGATAGGTATTATCTGACTTTGTTAGTTGACTTAAGTCTTTTGAGAATAAAGCTTGATACTTCTGCACTTGAGAACTTTTTGCCAAAACCAAACAAAATAATTCTCCTGGAAGAAGACTATGAAACGGTAGCTTTGAGATTAAAGCGAAAAAAGAAGAAAAGCAAACTAGAAAACAAAATAATTAAAGACAAACAAACTTATGTAAATGTTGTCAAACTATTTACAAAAAAGAACAAGGATTATGCTAAATCATTAGCATAGTTTTTGTAATTGAGTTCATTTTCAAAACTCAATCACTAGCGTTAGTTTACGCAGAAGCCGAGATTTGAACTCGGGCCCCCTTTCGGAGACACGCTAACAATCAAGCTGATTCAACGTTCTTTCTTTTTGGAAAGACCGTAGACTTTTTCTTTCTTTCTAAGAAAGAAAAAGGCTTGGTTCCAGGCGTGCGCATTAGACCGCTCTGCCACTTCTGCTTGGGCTAGATAAATTAATTCTACAAAGCTAGGTTTTAATATATTCGCAGGCTGGCAAATGAACTAGATTAATCCTTTTTGTCTTAGCGCCTCAAAAGCTAATATGGGCGCAACCGCTCTTACCGTAAAAAATCTTGTTTTGTTTTTCATCGGAACAGAGAGAATTTCATCCATTAATTCCTGCTTCTCTGCGCTTAACCCCGAGGTTTCGGTGCCGAATACAATTACATATTTGCCTTTCCCGAATTCATACTTTGAAAGGGGTTTTGCTTTCGCGATAGTTGAGGAAGTTCCAATTATTTTATATCCCTGCTTCTTTAGGGCGGTTATGCGCTTTGAGAAATCCGAGTGAATGGATATGTGGTCAAGCTGCGGCTTGTCGCGGAAGTCGTGTATCCAAGAGTCAAGAATATTAATCACTTTTACGTGCGTTGGCTGAATAGAATTGCCCGTGAGCTCTATCTCAATATCAAACGCAAGACCTAAGTGAATCACTTCCGCAAGGTCTCTTGGGTCGCGCAAAGTGTCAAATAGCAAAATTAGTTCTTTCTTCAATCAATCACTTCCAAAAATTATTCGCAGAAAAACTTTATAAGTGCTTCTTCTTTATTCTAAGTGCTGGAAAAACATCCTATTTGCAAGAAATGATTATTATGGTAGCTTATGAGTTCTTCTTCAGTCTCGTTGAGATACTTGTCGCCGCGGTGCTTGTGAGCCTTGTATTACGAAAACTCCACCAGCCCAACTTGTTTGCATACATTATTGCGGGAATACTGCTTGGACCTTTGTTCATTGGAAACTTTGATTTTACAAGCCTTGGGATACCTTTTCAGCTTGGAATTAAATCAATCACTACCGAGATTCAATTGCTTTCCGAGCTTGGGGTCGCATTCCTGCTTTTCTCAATAGGGATTGAGACATCAGTTAAGCGCTTGTTGCAAACAGGAAAACCGCTTATTATCGGTTCAATTCTTCAGGTAATTGGCGTAATTGGGATAACCATTCTTCTTACAAATTTAACAGGGCTTCTCTCATTCGAATCAGCGTTATTCATTGGAGCAATAATCGCGTTCTCCTCAACAATGATTGTTGTAAAACTCCTTGCGGACTCAAAAGAAACAAATACCTTGAACGGAAGAATAATTATCTCAATTCTGTTAATCCAAGACTTCTTGGTAATCCTGCTTGTTCCTCTGCTAAAGAACTTCTCGCAAATACTTGACCCGATGTTTTTTGCCCCAATACTCGGAAAAATAGTCCTGCTTGTATTAATCGCGTTTCTTGCGAATAAATTTCTTTTCCCGCGTCTCTTTAACATCGCGGCGAAAGAAAATGAGCTATTCTTCCTCTCAAGCATCTCAACCGCGCTCCTCTTCATTAGCGTAAGCTTTTTGCTTGATATTCCAATTAGTGTCGGCGCATTCATCGGGGGCCTCGCATTAAGCAATCTTCCATATAACACCGCGATTTTTTCGAAAATACGCGCACTGCGCGACTTCTTTCTTACAATATTTTTTGTTGCGCTTGGGGCGGGATTAAGTTTCCAATTCGGGGCGCTCCCGTTAGTGTTAATGGTAATAATTGTTCTGTTAATTTTTGTTCTAAAACCGCTGGTATTCTTCGCGGTGGGTCTCCTCTCAGGGTATGGAAGCCGCTTAAGCCTTGAAATGGGTGTCACTCTCTCGCAGGCATCGGAATTTGGTTTTGTTATTGCGACTCTTGGGCTCTCATCACAAATACTAAGCAGCGATCTTTTTTCCTTTGTAGTAACAGTAGTGGCTTTTTCAATGATAATTACTCCGCATTTAATGAATTATTCTCCCCGCCTGGCAAACTCAGCCACCATGCGCCTCAATAAATGGTTTAATCTCTCGCAGGTGCGTCTATTGAACAGAAGAATTGATGAGTTAAGAAAACTCCCTGAAAGCAAAAAACTTGAGGGGCATATTGTGGTTATTGGGGCAGGAATTATTGGCAGGAGACTAGCAAAGAAATTAAAGATAAGCAACAGGGTTCTTCTCGTTGATGCCGACCCCGAGGTAGTAAAGCAGGGGCAGGATGATAACTTGCCTTTTGTTTATGGAACTTCTGAAGATGAGGAGCTTTTGGATCATCTTTTCCTCAACAACGCCCGCCTAATTGTTGTAACTGTGCCAATCCATAAAGAAGCGATTAGCTTTGTGCGCGCTGTAAAGAAAGCCGCCCCAAAATCAACTGTGTTCTGCAATGCCAACCACTTTTATGATGCCCAGGACTTTTATGAAAGCAAAGTTGATTATGTTTCCATGACAAATATTCTTGGAATTAATGATTTATACAAAAGAATAATTGAGTTCAAAGGAAAAGACAAAGTGTTTGTGAATAAGAAAGCAAAACAAGCGCATTTGAAATATATTGGGGAAGAGGCGAAGGAAGAGCTCAGGTATAAGAAAAAACTTATGGCATAACCGTTTCGCATGAACTAAAACAAAATCATATATACCCCAAATTCCAATTATGCTAATGAATCAGGCTGGTTTTGTTTACACCGAGATAAAGAAAGTTGAAAACGCTATTGAGAACCACTTTCTTTCAAAATTCAAGTACCCAAAAATACTTGCGCTTCTATTAATGGTAGTGCTCGCGGTTTTGCTTGCAGAGAATCAGAATTTTACAAACTTTGCGTCAAGTCTTGGAGAACTTAGCTACATTGGCTCATTTATTGGCGGAATATTATTCTCATTTGGCTTTACTTCGCCATTCGCGGGAGCCTTTTTTGTTGATGTTATTGCACCTAATATTTTTATTGCCGCGCTCATTGGAGGGGTAGGCGCAATGCTTGGGGATTTATTAATATTCAAAATAATTAGGTTCTCCTTTAAGGATGAGTTCGCGAAAATAAAGCACGAGAAACTGCTCAAAGAAATAAAATTAAAGGCACAGCACACTTTGGGAAAAAGAATTATGCGTTATATTGCTTTTGCGTTCGCGGGGTTTGTTATCGCATGCCCAGTGCTCCCTGATGAGGCGGGAGTAACTCTAATTGCGGGATTGAGCCACATTAATGAAAAACAATTAGCGATAATTAGTTATATTTGCAACACACTTGGAATACTTGCGATGCTGTTAATCTGAAAAGAAGGATGCTTATGGATAATCAAAACGTTAAGCAGAATAAAATTGATAAGCGGCTCCTAATAAGGCTTGCCACAGTGCCCATATTTCTTTACTTGTTCTATACAATGGGGTTACCTCTTGACGGGATAGCGGTCCTTGGAGTAATATTTGTTTTTTTCATCCTTGTCAGGGGAAAGATTTGGGGTTTGATAAAGAAAACCGAGAAAAAGTATTTTTCTTTCTCAAAGAACTGGCCGGGCTGGGCGCAGAAATTATTACTGATACTGATTTTCATTATTGTTTATGTAATCATTAAACAAATTGCTTTCTTTATCCTCGGATTATTTGGAATAAATTTTGGGGAGATTACTGAATTGGCTGCGCAAACAATCAACCAAAAACAATAAAACAAGTTTTATTCTGCGCTTGACGCAGAGAGCCGACGCAGGTGTTTTACCCTATGCACTACGGATTTAATCAAATTTCTTTTTCCATCGAGTAAAGTGTTCCGGCGCATATCCAATTACATAGTCAGTTCCGCATCTATTAAATCCAGAGTGTATTTCGTCAAAAGCTTCATTTTCATCAATCAACCCATTTTTAGCTGCAGCCTTAATCATTGCATATTCTCCGCTAACATGATACACAGCTAATGGCAATTTTGTTAAGCCGCGAGCTTGATACAAAATATCTAAGTAAAATGCGCCTGGTTTTACCATTACAATATCAGCGCCTTGCTCTTCGTCAATTCTGATTTGCTCAAGAGCTTGTTTTGGATTATCATAATCTGTTTGGTAGTGTTTCTTATCTTCAGATTTAAGCACAGATTTAATTGTCTGTCTATACGGGCCATACAGCGAAGAAGAAAACTTTGAGCTATACGCAAGAATCTTTGTTTTACTTAATCCAGCCCTATTTAGGGCGATACGCAAGTGTTTTACCTGGTCATGCAATGAAAGGCAAGGCGCAACCTTATCAAATCCTGCTTTAGCAAAAGCAACCGCCAAAGCTGAGGCAGCAGCATAACTTTCAGTTTCATTAATATGCCCATTTGTATCAAGAATGACGCTGTGTCCATCTTCACGATATGGCGATAGGCCAACATCTGCGACCAAAGTAATTGAGTCTCCAAATTTTTTCTTTGCGTGAATAGCAAACTTTGAAACTATTGAAGTTGAAGTTGAGGCCAGCTTCAAGTCTTTTTTTAAAGGAACTCCAAAAATTAGGAATTTATTTAAGTGATTCTTCTTTAAATTTGTAATATAGTCAAGTGCAGATTCTATTGAGTGGTACTTAACGTCAGGTAATGGGCTGTTCTCAGATTTTGCAATCCCTTCTTTTACAAAAATACAACAAATATACTCCACATCATCACAAATATTATTTATTTTACAAGAATTTAATACCTTTGTTGTCAACGACGCAGAGAGCCGGATTTGAACCGACGAACCCTTTCGGGTCTGGTTAACTCACATTTGCCAAATAGTTTTTCTTTTGGCAAGCCCGTAGCCTTTTCTTTTAGAAAAAGAAAAGGCTTGGTTCGAGACCAGTGCGTTAGACCGCTCCGCCATCTCTGCATGGGCCGTCCCGCCGGCCCGCGGGCGGGGTTGCCTTCGGCAACACTCCAGATAATTTTCAAAAGACCGATTGGCTCAATACATATGTTTTCATTGCAACATAGAAAAAGGTTTTGGTTGGGCGAGATTTGATTTTTCTAGAGGTAAAAACCGCTTTTTACGAGGTAAAAATTGGAATTTCAGAGGGAAAAGCGTGTTTTTCCTAAGCAGGTTTAAATACTTGAACTTCTTTTTCTAATATAAATTCAACCTTAATGGAGGGGTTAATCATGGCATTATTCGGCGCAAAGCCAAAGAAAAAAGCATTCGGGGGTTATTGTATCAACTTTAAGGGTTGTGACGATACTTTAGAAAGCGTATTCGGTACTGGAGATATTGCTCCTAGCGAAATGACAAAGAAGATTTGGGCTTACGTAAAGAAGAACAAATTATCAGGAAAGAAGTAAATCTAATTATTAAAAATTTCCTGTACCGCAAAGCGCAGTACAGGAATTATAATTTTCTTATTTATCGCATTTTTTTAACCCTTATTCCATCATCGGCACTCCGCCATAGCCGCGGTATACTTGGCTTTGGTCTGTTCCTAAAAATACTGTCTCGCTAATGTTCGCGAGTGTGTCAAGCGCGTTAGCTTTTAGCATGCTCTCGGAAAATGTGTAGAGCACATTATCCATGTAGAGCGAGCGCTCGATTTGCTTTGAGTTATCATAGTAGTACCCTGATTTGAGCTCATCCTCTGCTGAGATGTGGCTTATTCTTCCTCTCTCAGTGAATCCGCTCAAGAGCGAAATATTGTATACTATTGCTCCGTTGAATGTTTGTCTCTGGGAGTAATAGTCCGAGGTGTTTGTCGTGTCATTGAACTCCATTATTGATATTGGTAAAACCAATAATTCTTTTGCCGCATCAAAGAGGAGCGCTTTGTGATTTGTTAGTGCGATTGAATCTGTTCCGCGGCTTCCAATCACACTCTTGAACATTTCTTTCGGGTTCGCTACATCTGACACATCAAAGATAGCCATTTTCACTCCGCCAATAGCAGTGTAATACACTGCGTCAGGGCTGTGGACTTTCTCTATGTCAAAGTTCTCATTCACATCTTTTCCTATTCCAAGTATGTGTGTCTCGTCAATTGGCTGCATATAATCCGAGTATCCTGGGATTTTTAATTTTCCAAGGATTGTTGGATTAGCTGGATTTGATAGGTCAAGAACGAATAATGGATCAATGTACTTGAATGTCACCATGTATCCTCTGTCTCCCATGAATCTCGCTGAGTAAATCTTTTCTCCGGGAGCGATTCCCTCAATTGAGCCGACAACATTCATGTCGGAGTTTAGAACATATATATTGTTTTTTGACTGTACTGTTTCGGAGTCATTCCATCCTCTCTCAACCGTAGTTGCGATTCTCAAATCGCCTTTATACTCATCCATGCTGAACTGGTTTAGTATAGTTCCTGGAACTATTCCCTGTCCTGCGAAGGATACTTTTCCATTATCAAGAGAGAATTTCTCAATTGTGGTTTTTTGCATTGTTCCTATTGTTGGGAAGTAAATGCTCTTTACTAGGCTTGCTACTTCTAAAGGCACTGGTCCATTATAATCATAATAGTCCCAGTACTGGCTCGCGAAGTACAAGTTGTCCTGCGAGGCATATACATTGTCAGCTGACGCCGCAACTGTTTCCTTATCAATTTCCATTGTCTTCATGTTTAGTGATGCAACTGTCACAAAGCTTGATGGCATAACATAAGGCATTTTGCCTATTTCAATTGCGCTTGCAACAGGAGTTTCCTTGCCATTAACTGTCATCATTGGAATTATTCCGTTTGAGTCAGTTCCATTGCTGTCGCTGCTTCCTTCTGAACTGTATGCAATCCAGTTCCATCTTGGGTAACTGTTTATCACAAAGTAAGCATTGTCCCCGATTAATCTTGAAGTCAAGTAGGAACCCTCAAATGAAATTTCTTTTTCAAGAACAGGAGCTGCTTTGTCTGAAATATTATATAATTGAACTATTGCCCCTGATTCGCGCAAGTATGGGTATCTTGTTGGCATGCTTGTCGCAGTCATTTTGGAATTAACTCCAGTAGCATAGTAACCTCCGTAATATCCATACGAATTGGCGAATACAACGAGCTTTGTGCTGTCATCAGAAATAAACATTTCTATTGGAGTCGCGCCGTTAAGGTCAACTGTTGAGATTATATTCATGTCCTCCGCCGGGAAGGCATTTACAATAAAGAGCTGTCCTTTTGCTATCGCGTAAATATATTTGCCGTCATTTTTTATGATATCAGCTTCATCTACTCCGACTACTTGCACATTTGTTTTTGAATAATCACTTGCGGCTGAACCGGCAGTGGATTCCTGTGAAGAGTTGTTCTTCATCGCGCCTGTGGCAATATTAGCCATTGCTGGGAGCGCTAAATCAGTAGCATATATTCCTCTTCCATAATTAGACTGTGCTTTTGAAAAATAATTTACAAGTTCATCATAACTTGAGAATTTGCTCATCTGCAAGTTGTTTGAAGGAGTGCCTGCCTGGGGCGCAAAGAAAATAAATAATGCAGAGACAACTATTGCGACAAGAACAAGCGAAATTGCCGTACTGTTAAACTTTCTATCCTCTTCCCTTTGAGAGGAATCATCATACCCGCCGGTATCATTATTCACTCTTAACTTATTTTTTCCCCATTTAGCCATACAAAATCCCTCGCTCAAAAATGCAATTGTCTTTTGAAAGACACGCACCTTATTACTTAGCAGCGCCCCCTATAATAAAGGATTCGTTTTTGAGACGGCAAAAACCGTGGGTTTGCTATACGGCAAAAACCGAAAGATGAATTAATCCATCCAAACACGCCAAAGTAATCTTTTTATTCCCTAAAAGTGTTATCTTGCCTATGTCCACCGTGCTCCCTCTTGAGGCTCTTGGGATAATCATCCTGCTTGCGATTGGGTTTAGTATTTTTGTTAAAAAGACTGGTCAGAACGCGGTGCTTGGTTATATCATCGCGGGTTTCTTGCTCGGACCAATGTTTTTGAGTTTTCTTAGCCCCACTGACCCTTTAGTTACTGGTTTTAGCGAACTTGGATTATTTGTTTTATTATTCTACTTAGGAATAGAGATGTCCTTGAAGGATTTTTTAAAAGCGGGCTCAAGCGCAATCGGACTAGCTATTCTTGATATGAGCGCATGCGCGGCTATTGGCTTCTCAATCTCCTACCTGGCAGGTTTCTCAATATTTTTCTCAATGGTTGTAGCAATAATGACTTTCTCAACGAGCACAGCGATTGTCGCAAAGTTCGCATTTGATAAGGGTATTATTCAGCACAACGCGATGAAGCACGCAATCTCGCTTTTGATTTTACAGGATTTTGTTGGAATAGTAATTCTTGGATTTCTCACAACTTTCTCCGCGCATGGCGGAACCGGAAGCGACCCATTGGGTCTTGCGATAGCGGCGATTGTTTTCACGGTGGCTGTGTTCTTTGCGGTTTCAAGACTCTCAAGGCTTGTGGAGGACTGGCTCACAAAAAATGGTTTTGGTCATACGGAAATTACTTTGTACGCGCTTGGAATAGGGTTAATTGTCGCAACACTTGGAACTCTTCTCGGATTATCAATGGCGCTTGGTGCGTACTTCGCGGGATTTGCGCTCGCGGAAACCAAATCCGGAGAGAGAATAAAAAAGGATGTTGGATTCCTCAGAGAATTTATGCTGGTGTTCTTCTTCGTCGGGTTTGGAACATTATTATTCTTTAATCCAGCAACTTCCTCAATACAAATCCCTGAACTTAATACCTTAATCTTCCTTGGAGAAATAGCAATCCTATTAGCTGTCGGAGCAATAATTATGCACGCGGTTGTCACAAAATTATTCGGCGGAGCATTTGGTTTAAGCAGAGAGGATTCAACAATTGTTGCAATCCTGCTCGTTCCTCTTGGAGAATTTGTTGTAATCATAGCGACTAGCGCTCTCCCCGCGCTTCATGGGGCAGAGAGCGCTCTTCTTGCGCCAATCGCATTTTTGCTAATTCTTGTAACCGTGATTCTTTTCCAGCCGCTCTACAACTTGAGGGGCTTGCACCAGAAAATATTTGATTTCCTTCCAAGTCTATTTACCAAGGCTCCTGAAAAATCAGATATAAGGGAACACACTCCTTTCACAATAGGGCAGCTTAAGAAATTCACAGGAAATATATTTGTTGTGCTTTGCTTTGCATGGGTAACAGTGCTTTTGTATGAAACACTTCCTTCCTTTGGAGTTCCTCTCCTTTACAGCAGAGAAGTAACTTCATTTGTAATATTCTGCTTCTTTGCCTTCTACCCTGCGTTCCAGGCGGCTAAATCCCTAAGACACTTAATACTGCACGCTATGAAAAGGGAAAGAAGAATACTAAAGAGATTTGCGTTTAAGGGATGAAAATATTTCAAACTCGTAAAGAATCTAACACAAGTAAATATCTTTATTAACTATTCATACTCAATTCATCAAGCATGGATAAGAAAATCATTTTCGTTTTAATAGTGCTTTGCGCTTCCCTTTTGCTTTTTGGCTGCACACAAACCCCCGCAAGCACTAATTCATTCCAATCAGTGGATAATAGTATTTGCAAAATAGACGGAAAACCTGTTGTGAGAATGTATGGAACTAATATTTGCCCTCATTGCATTTGGGTTGGACCAACTTATGATGCGGTTGTGAAGAAATATGCTGATGAGAACAAAATCGTCGCTTATCACTGGAATTGGATAGTTACTGATGCCAATGTTCCCGCGGATGATTTGCTCACGCCAAATTTTGAAGGGACAATGCCCGCTTCAGAAAAAGCGGTGTTTGATAATTTCAGCCCAAATGGCTATGTTCCCGCGTTTGTTTTTGGGTGCAAGTATTACAGAATAGGGAACGAGTTTGAACAGCAAAATGATCTTAACGCCGAGAGAGCGGAGTTTGAGAGAGTTATTCAGGAACTCTTAAAGTAAATTGCCAGCCAAAACCCTTTATTTTGACTGAAGTATATTTAAAAACAAAAGCAATCTTTTTTTGTAAGTGAGCGATATGAAGGATAAAGGAATTATCAGCCTGGAGAATGTTTCAAAACTCTATGGAATAGGGGACGTTACGATTAAGGCGCTTGATGAGATTAATCTTTCAATCTGCGCGGGAGAATATGTCTCAATTATGGGTCCTTCGGGCTCTGGAAAAACCACTCTCCTTGATGTTATTACAACAATGATGATTCCTTCCAGCGGAGAAGTGTTTATTGACGGCACCGCCACAACAAAAATGAGTAATTCAGAGCTTGCCTCATTTCGCGGAAAGAAAATCGGCTTTATTTTCCAAACATTTAATTTATTGCCAAAGCTTAACGCGCTTGAGAATGTAATGACCCCAATGTGGATTAATGGGGTTCCAAGAGAGGAAAGAGAGCCCAGAGCAAAAGAACTTCTAACCGAAGTGGGGCTTGCGGACAGGATGTATAATAGACCAAATCAGCTCTCGGGCGGGCAGAAGCAGAGAGTGGCAATCGCAAGAGCTCTCGCAATGGACCCAGAAATTATTGTTGCTGATGAGCCTACGGGAAACCTTGACTCAAAATCCGGGGCGCACGTAATGGAAGTGCTTGATAATCTTCATAAAAAAGAGGGAAGAACAATTATTCTTGTTACGCATGATGAGAGTATCGGAAAAAAGGCGGAGAGAAGAATTTTTCTAAAGGACGGGAAAATATTGCACAGCGATGAGAAGCATGTCTGCCAGTTGAATGGATACGGGAAACACAAAGTAAAAAAGCGAAGTTAGATTTTGAGAGCAAGTATTTGAAACGTGATTTTTATGGTATTAGATAGAGATGTTGTAGAAGTTTCTGTAAAGAATCTGAGGAGGGCAGGAATACGAACTTACCTTACTTTGATAGGGGTAATTATCGGAATAGCTGCAATTGTCAGCCTTCTCTCCGTCGGGCAGGGACTTAATGTCGCAGTGACAGAGCAGTTCCAGCAGCTTGGCTCAAACACAATTTTCATTATACCTGGAGCTTCAAGCCTTTCGGGTTCGAGCGGAAGCGCGAGTATTTCCTTTACGCAAATTGACATTGATAATATGAGCAATGTCCGCGGAGTGAGCAGCGTGATTCCCATTTATGCCGGCGCCGCGGTAATGGACTTTGGCAAAGAAAAAGCGGGTATTACTATTTACGCTGTTGATGCGTCAAAAGCGAGCGCGTTTTTGGATACGGGATTCATGAATGTTGCCGAAGGAAGAATGCTCACAAAAAATGATTCCGCGGGAATAATTATAGGGGACTCAATAGCAAAAACTCTTTTTGATAATGAGTTAAACGTAAAAAAAATTGTTTTAATTAACGGGGTGGAGTATAAGGTAGTTGGAATCCTCAAGAAGGAGTCTCAATCCTTTGGCGGGGGACCAAGCTCAAACAATACTGTGTTCATGTCGCTTGAAGCATATAAAAGAATTGTACCTGAGGAGAACCTTGTTCCCGGAATAATTTTCGCAAAAACATTCACAAGCTCTGATGTTACTGATGCTGCGGCTCAAATAAAAGACAAATTAGAGAAGAAATATGGAAAAAAGAGTGTTACTGTCACATCCTCTGACCAGCTGCTTGAGAGTATTAACTCAGTACTTGGAATACTCACTCTCTTCCTTGTTGGAATCGGAGGAATCTCTCTTATTGTCGGCGGAATTGGAATCATGAACGCGATGATTACTTCCGTTATGGAGCGAACAAAAGAAATCGGGCTCATGAAAGCGCTTGGTGCCTCAAATAACAGAATATTAATGATTTTCCTTCTTGAAGCGAGTTTCATCGGGGCAATAGGAGGAGCAATTGGAATAGTAGTTGGATTTAGTCTCTCAATACTAGTTTCAATAATCGGTACCGCGGTTGGTTTCAGCCTTGTCGCTTACATCGGACCAGAAATCGCAATTGGGGCGCTCCTCTTCTCAATGTTTGTTGGAATGGTATCAGGAATACTCCCGGCAATAAATGCCGCAAAACTTGACCCTGTTGTTGCGCTAAGATATGAATAAACCAAAAAAAGTCCGGCATAAGAAAGAGTTTTATTTTCTGTCAAGCGCCGCGACTTTCACATCAATTTCGCCAGTGA
>CABMEU010000023.1 GCA_902385225.1 uncultured archaeon
TATTGCTGCTAGGGCGGTGGCACTTGCGTGCTTGAGTCCAGTTCCTAATTTAGAAGGCTTCTCCTCAGGGAAGGTTATCCAGTTGAGGGGTTTATTTTTTCTTGTGCGCGGGTTCATAAAACCAAGTCAGATTTTTTTTTGGTTTTCCTAGAATCTTCTTTGTCCATTTCTCGGCAATTTTTCTGCGTGTGTTCTCCATTTGCTTGCGCCTTTTGGAGCAATTCCCTTTTGCCTCACATTTCGGAGTTCATCAAGTAAAGTTACTCCAAGCACATCAAGCAGTAATTTCTTTTCAGGAGCTTTCATTGTGTGTGAAGTTTCAAGCAGAATATCTGTGATTCGCGCCCTTTGTCCTTCGTCATGGATAAAATTTAATTCAGAAAACATTTGGCCGGGGTTTCCTTTGAATTGCAAATCATATTTTCCAGTTGAATTATTGAACCAGGCAGTCTTGATTTTTGGTCTGTCAAGGTATTCCTGTAAAGCAGTTAATCCCCCGCCGATTTCTTTTTCATTAACATTTTTTCTTTGTTTCTCAAATGCCTTAACAATCGCGCTCTCTACTTTCACAACAGTGTTTGTGTGAAGCGCGCTTGCTTCTTGACCTGAGCGCACCTTAAAGTATTTAAATAAAACATTTCTTCGCTGAGCGCTTGTCAATGGTTTTCCAAGCTGTGCCCTTAATTCTGCTTGTTGCTCGGCTTCTACTTTGTTTGCTACAACCTGTCTGTGTCTGTTTGCTTGTTCAGTTAAACTTTGTGCATTGTGATTGAACCTGCTTTCCTTTATTAGAGGCGCCATTTTTACGGCTCCTAAAGTACCTAAAGTAAGTATTCCTGCTGTAGCTCCGCCAATGAGCCATCTTTTAGCTCCCTTGCTCATCTTTCTAGGTTGTGCTCTTGTAGTTCTCAAAGGTTTCATAACAGAATTATCTCTTCCAGGGTTTTATAATGTTTCGGCATCCCTTGAATGGGTTAATTTTGGCGGTTTTAATGGTTTTCTTCGGGGTATTTAAGTAGTAGATTTAAATAGGAAGTTGCTTCTTATTCTCAAAGATAAGGTTATTTTTATGAGCAGCGAGGCAGTTTTTTCCCCTTCTTCAAATGCCGTTACGGCGCAGTCGGGTTTTGCGGTTAGCACAAATAATGGAAAAATAAGTATCAAGGAAGCGATTGATCCGATTAGTAACGAGTCTTCTCCTTATGATGAAGAGGATAAGCATATTGATGTTCAGAGAGTAAATGAGGGGAATGATTCTCCAAGGGTTAAAACCGGGATTACGGGTTTTGATGAATTAATTGAGGGCGGTTTTGAGAGAGAATCAATTGTTCTTGTGGTTGGGGCTTCAGGCACAGGAAAAACTCTTCTCAGTATGCAGTTTTTGTATAAAGGCGCAACAGAATATAATGAGCCTGGTGTTTTCATTTCTTTTGAAGAGGAACGCGAGCCATTGTATAAACACGCCATACAGTTCGGCTGGGATTTTGAGGCTCTTGAGAAAAAAAATACTTTCAGATTGTTAACCTACAAACCCCACCAGGTAACAAAAATCTTGGAAGAGGGCGGAGGGCAGATTAGGGATGCGCTCGCGGAAGTAGGGGCGAAGAGGGTTGTAATTGACTCAATGACAGCTTATGGATTATTGTACAAGGATGAGTATAAGCGCAGAGAAAAAATTCTTGAGTTTTATAGTTTATTGCGAAGATGGGGAGTAACCTCAATTGTTATTTCAGAGGACCGTCCAAAGGATGTTGAGGAAGAGGAAGGCGGAATCGGCTTCATCAGCGACGCGGTTGTTTCTCTTTATTATGAGCATGATCAGGAAAAAGGAATTAGGATTCACTCGCTTGAGGTATTAAAGATGCGTGGAACAAAGCACACGAACAAGATTTGCGCGATGAACTTTGAGAAAGAGGGAATCACAATTTACCCCGATGTTGAAGTGTTCTAAATTAGTTTTTAACAAGCTAATTTATGTGCGGGTTTTTATTTTATTCCTGCGCCATTGCTATCGCCGAGATGAAGAGCGAGGAGTAGTCAAATGTTTTGTCGGCAAATTCCTTTAAGTATTCTATAAGGTCCGGGTCAGTGGATTCTTTTACAGCGGTAATAATTAGCGTTTTATCTTCTAGCCGAATTTTGTTGTTGAACATGTGAAAAAATTTCGCCACGGTTTCCCTTTTTTCATAGACGGTAAGCACGTTTATTGAGTCAAAGATAACAATTTTTTCTCCAAGAAGATTCTTCTCCGATTTTTCAATCGCTATTTGGACTCCGGTCATGTCTGATGGGTTTGAGAGTTTAATCACTTGGGCGCTATTATCATCAGAGTTTCTTGAGAACGCATCAATTATTGCCGTTCTGTTCCTGTCCTTCTCCCCAATTTTTGCGAGTATTTCCTCTCCCGGGGCGGAGTATGAAACAACAATCACGCTTTTGAATTCCTGCGCGAGAAATGAGTTTGCCATGAACACTATTCCGTCCCTTATCTGCTTTTGATTGAGCAGTACAAGCGAAACATTCTTGTCAGCGTAGGCGACACTCTCTTTTAGGAAGAAAACGTTTTGCATGAACAACTTTGGCTCTTTTTGAATAAAAAGCTTTGTTATTGGGCGCGCTTTGGGATTAAATCGCCCCTCGCCTGCCCTGGCTTGCCGGGGCACGCTTTAAATACTATAAATGAGTATTTTTTTGCATGAGTATAAAGAGGCAGGGCAGAATGGGGCAAAGTAAAAGGGGGCAGACAACGGTCGAGCTGCTTTTGCTTCTTGGGGTTTCCCTCACAGCGTTATTAATTGTTTATTCTCTTTACGGCCAGCAGATACAATATTCCACATCGGCAAAGGAAATTGCCACCGCAAAATCAACTATTGAGCGGATGGTTACTGCGGCAAATTCTCTTAGCATTTCAGGTGCGGGCTCAAGGACTATTGTGCTCGTTGAGCTTCCAACTTCGCTGAGGATGGATGATTCGGGGATTTATGGCAATGAACTTGTATTAAAGCTTAGGAATCGGACGGATATTGTTGGTATGGCGGATGTTAATTTTTCCGGCACCTGGAAAAGAAATGGAAATTCATTTGTAAAAGGGGGCTATTATGCGACGCTTGTCTTTGACGGCAACGCGGTGAATATTATTTATGATGATTTTGATTTGAGCACTGAGAGTATATCCATTCAGACAAAACAAAGCACCATCTCGCAGTCATCATTTACTATTAGAAATAATTCCTCAAAAACGGCGTATTTTACAGTTGCTTCAGATTTTTCAAATAGCCCTTATGCGGTTATTTCCCTGGGTACCGGCGATAATTCTTTTTCTCTTGGGGAAGGGGAGATGCGTTTAATTGACATCAATTTGGAGACGAACAGTTCTGCCTACGGCAATTATTCCGGTGCAATAGATATTGAGGCTCAGTTAAATGATAATTACAGGGATTACAATATCTCAAAACAAGTTGTTGTTTCTGCCGAAGTTTCTACTGCCCCTAGCGGAGAGGTAACTTGGGAAAGCTTATTCTTCACAACCCAGAATGATTTTTCTGCAAATGCAAATATTTCCCTCTCAAAATATTTTAAGACAACTCCGAATTTCGGAATTTCATTTATCCCAAGCGGAGAACTTGACTGGAATGCAAACGCAAATTATACTTATCTCTCCTCTGATTATAATCGTGACATGAACGGACTTGTCGGGTATTGGAAGTTTAATGATAAGAATTCGGGCGGTTATATTCTTAATTCGGCTACTGGCTTAAGAGACGGTCAGTTAATGGGCGGGGCGGATGTTAATGGAGTTGGTTTGTGGGACACTAATTCAGGGTATTTTGACGGTACAAATGATTATGCGGATTTGGGGAATGATTCGAGGCTGAATCTGACCGGTGATTTCTCAATTTTTGCGTGGGTGAATTATTCAAGTTTTGCAACCAGCAATTATTGGGAGCACGCGATTATTGCAAGGGATGTGGGAGGGGGTTCCCAAAACAAGTGGATATTCACAGTAACCTCTCAGACTGGCGGAACCCATTTTGAGTATTATAACACTACGACTGGCACGAATACTGAATTAAATGGGAATTTATGGACAGTGTCTCTGGGCGCTTGGAATTATCTTGGAATTACTAAGCAGGGCAGCACATTTACTTTCTATAGAAATGGTCAGTCTGACGGCACAGCAGTGAGCGCTAATGCACTTGCGGCAAGCATTGCCACTAATACCAAAGTTGGATTTGCAGAAAGCAGGTATTTTAACGGCACAATTGATGATGCCTCAATCTGGAATCGCGCCCTTTCTGCCTCTGAGATTGCGGCCGACTATAATAATTTCCTGTCAGTGAAATATATTTCCTCTCAAAAGTATATGCGTCCATCTCACTCGCTAAATAGTTTAATTGTTGGGAAAGACCAGAATTTCTCTTATGGCTATGAGCTTGATTCAAATGATAAGTTCTTTGATGCGAACCTTTTGGCGTTATGGCATTTTAATGATAAGAATTCGGACGGGTTTGTACTAAATTCTGCCACTGGGCTGAGGGATGGAAATTTAGCTGGCGGGGCGGATGTTAATGCGGCGGGTTTATGGGATACTAACGCGGGGTATTTTGACGGGGTAAATGATTATTTGTATACCACATTTAATCCAAATTCGAATATAGGGGACAATAATCCGTTTTCAGTTTCTTTTTGGGCTTATCCAAAAAATAAATTAAGTAACTTGGTTACTGTTGGGTGCGGTAACTGGAATGTGTCTCCTGTTCAAAGATGGTTTGTTGGTCAATATACAGGAAACTGGTATTGGGGGCTTGGAAATACTTATGATACTGCAACCGGAGTAAGCGTGGATACAAATACTTGGCAGCATATTGTTTGGGTTTATGACGGCAGCAAAAATTACATATACAAAAACGGGGTGCTTACATATACTAAGACATATACTGGTATTGGAAATTATCCCGATATGGTGTCTCCGCTTGGGGCGATAAATCAAAATGGAGGATTTGTTCAGGATTTTAACGGTCTCCTTGATGATGTTGCAATCTGGAACCGCGCTCTTTCTTCTTCCGATGTTTCCGGTTTATTCAGAAAAGGTATCTCAAGGCTTGACTTGAATATTTCTTCCTGCAGTGACTCTGCATGCGCGACTGTTGTTGGGACAAAGCAGATTAGCGGGGCAAAGCACGGCGCAGAGATTGATATTTCCTCGCTTGCGCTTAGCGACTATTTGAAATACTCTGTGGGCTTTAATTTCCTTTCACAATTTGCGGACAATAATTATACTCCGTATAAGGCTGCCGCTGGCTTTCCAGCATTCTCTGATTTTAATCTGTCATACACAAGCTAAATCCACTTATTTTGTGTCAAATTCGGCGTTTTTTTAGCGTTCGAAATCTTTTAAACCACTAAAATCATTATATTCCGGGGTGTTTTTTTGTTTTCACGTAGAGCTCAGACAACAACAGAAGCTTTGCTTGTTCTCTCTATGGCGGTATTTCTGCTGATTTTCTTTCTCTCAACCGCGTACAATCAGATTTACAACAATACTGTTCTTGAACAGCAAAAGATTGGGTCTGCGGCGGTTAAGGCGCTTGCAAAAGAAGTTGATGACGCTTATTTTTTGGGCGCCGGTACTGTAAAAAATGTTTATATTAAAATGCCCCGCCTCGTCGATTATGAATATTCTTACATAAGCGGAAAATCAATTGTTCTGCGCGTTGAGCAAAATGACTATATTTCCTCAACCAAAGTTGATGTTAGGGGCACGTGGCCCGACCAGTCCGGGGTTTCTGTGTTCTCAATACACGCATACGGCGACTTTGTAACGCTTGCGGATCAGCCGGTATTTTTCTCTCCAGCTCAATTGAATATTACTGTTCTACAGGGTGCCTCATCTGACATAAATATTTCAATTACAAACATCTCTGACTCAGCAAAGGATTATAACTTTTACAGCGAGTTTCCATCCACAGGAAGCGGTGCGTCTCTTTCAACAACTTCGTTGAACCCAATAACAATTGATTCAAATTCAACAAGTACAATTTCGCTGACATTTTCCTGCTCAAGCGATGCCTTTGGAAATTATGACGGCAAAGTGGTTTTTGTTCCTTCAAATTCAACTGATGCAAATATTTCAGTTCCAATAAAGCTTGCCTGTAATTATGCCAAAGACAGGCTAGTTCTTTCTCCCATTGGGAAAACAATCTCAGTTTCAGCAAGTTCAACCGCAACAAGCTCAATTTTAGTCTGCAATAACTCCTCCCTCGCATTTAAGGAAGTTGAGGCGCATCTTGAGGGCAGCGCGGCGGCTTATATTTTCACAAATTTCTTCGAGGATGTTTCCGCGGATTCGTGCAGTACAATTCCTCTTTCAATAAGCGCTCCTGCCTCAGCAGGAACTTATGATGGAAACATTACTGTTTCCTCAAGCGGTTATTCTTCAACGGCAGCTATTTCTTTGGTGGTGAGCTGAAAAATGGTTTTTCTTAACTCAAAAGCGCAGGTGTCTTTGGAATTCATGATTGCGGTTCTAATAATAATTCTTTTTTTCATTTACGGGGTAACTCTCTTTAATGATAAAACCCAGTTTAATGTTGTGGCCTCAAATAAGTGGCTTGCGCAGGAAACAGCGTTTAAAATTTCAAGGGGAATAAATAACGCTTATTTGCTTGATGAGAACGCGTTTATTTCAGATAATATTATTTGGAATAATGTGGGGCAGTCCTTAACATTCGGGGTTCGGACAGTTCAGGCTACCTATAGAAGATCTTATTCAGACGCCTCTCTTTCAACAAGCAATTTTGTTTCGAATGTTTCCGACTGGAACGGGACAATAATTTTCAGGAAAATAAACGGCACAGTGGTGATTGGGTATTCATAAGAAGTGCAGCCGGTTGTTTATTGGGCAGAGGGGGCAGTTCTTTTCCCCTGATGTAATGGCAGCGGTAGGGGTTTTTCTCTTTGCACTCGCGTTCTTTTGGAGCGCTTCAAGCTCAATTTATTCCCAAACAGAGCTTATTGATTTGCGCAGGACTGCTGATGAGGGAGCGCACATGGCTCTGAATAATTTGGTGCTCTCTGCCGGCGAACCCACTAATTGGGTTTCAGAAGATTTTTTAGATATAAATTCGTTTGGTCTCGCAAAGAGCCCAAATGTGTTGGACAGAGAAAAAACCGTGGCGTTAATGAATAATCTTAATTCTGATGCGAATTATCAGAAGGTTAAGGAGAAGCTGGGTCTTGGGGTATTTGACTTCCGGCTTGTTCTGCTTGATTCAGCCGGCGCAATTTTTAACGAATCAGGGCTTGATTTGAATGCGGGAAACACTGCCGCTAATCCGAAGTTAATACTTATTTACAAAAGAGCGGTTTATTATGATGGGGAAGAAGCGGTGCTTGAGGGGATTGTCTCGCTCGCTTCCTAAGCGCGGTATTCTTTGATGTGGTATTTATGGCTGGAAAATTAACTGCTAAAAAGAATTCATTTGCGAAAAAAACGCTTTTCATTTCAGAGCGCGGCTTTGTAATCA